>NZ_LR594659.1:3600000-3900000 GCF_901827155.1 Variovorax sp. PBL-H6 | reverse complement strand
AGGGCTGCAAGATGGCGCCCATCGCCTGAGGGCGGCATGGCCGGCAGCATCCTTATCACCGGCGGCGCGGGCGGCATCGGCCTGGCCTGTGCGCGTGCATTCCTCGCCGATGGCGCTGCCGTGCACCTGGTGGACATCGATGGCGAACGCCTGGCGCAGGCGCGCACCGCGCTCGATCCGCTCGGCGTGGTGAGCACGCACCGCTCATCGCTGGCGACGCCGCTCGAATGCCGCGCCGCCTTCGCGTCCTTCGGCCGGCCGGCCGATGTCCTGGTTCACATGGCCGGCGTGTTCGAGCACGATCCGCTGGACGCCGACGACCGGCAGGTGTGGGAGCGAGCGATCGGCAGCAATCTCACCAACGCCTACGAGATGGCGATCGCCTTCCGGGCGCAGCACGACGCGGCGACGGTCGGACGCATCGTGCTGTGCAGCTCGCGGGCCTTCCAGCGCGGCGCGCCGGGGCGCGCCGCCTACACAGCGGCCAAGGGCGGCATCGTGGGCCTCATGCGCACCTTCTCGCGCGAGTTCGCGCCGCAGATCCTGGTCAACGCGATCGCGCCGGGCCTGATCGACACGCCGATGACGGCGGCGCTGATCGAGAGCGCCGGCGCGCAGCGCCTGTCGGAGATCCCTCTTCGCCGCTTCGGCAAGCCCGAGGACATCGCGGGCGTGGTGAGGTTTCTGTGCGGTCCGGATTCGTCCTATGTCACCGGGCAGCTGATCACCGTCGACGGCGGCACGCTCAACTCGTCCTGAATCGGCCAGGGTGCTCAGTCCTCGTCGCGGCCGACGGCCCGCACGGCGTCGAGGTTGCCCAGCAGGCGGTGCAGGTAGCGGACCAGGTTCTCGCGCTCCTGCTTGGTGAAACCGGTGAGCAACGCCTCCTCGCGTGCGATCGCCAGCTTGATCATGCGGTCGTGCAGCTTCTTGCCGGTTGCGGTGGTGGCGTACTCGACCTTGCGCAGGCCACTGGGCCGCGACTTGAGCCAGCCGTTGTCCTTCAGCATGGCCACGCTGCGGCTGACCGCCGCCTTGTCGAGGCCCATGAGCTCGCAGGCCTGGGACGCGGTCGACCACTCGTAGATCTCGAAATAGGACAACACGCGCCAGTCCGTCACGCCGAGCTCGAAGCGCGCGCGATAAAGCACCGAGGCGCTGCCGGCCATCTTGTTGGAGAGCCAGAGCAGCAGCCCGGGAACGTAGCGATCGAGGTCCAGTTTCATGGCCCCGATGGTACGCAACTCAGCTCAGCGAAAAGCCCTCGTACCCTTTCGCGGCCACGTCCTCGATGATGCGGCGGTACGCCGGTACCCCGGCCACGTAGGGCATGAAGACGCGCGGCTTGCCGGGCATATTGGCGCCGACGTACCAGGAGTTGCCGACGGGGTAGAGCGTCTTGTCGGCCGCTTCGTTGACATGGTCGACCCACCGGTCCTCGGCCGGCAACTGGGCATCGATGTGGGTGATGCCGTCCGCGCGGGTGCACCGGATGAAGTGTGTGATCCAGTCCACGTGGGTCTCGATCGAATGCACCATGTTGCTGAGCACCGACGGGCTGCCGGGCCCGGCAATGACGAACAGGTTCGGGAAGCCGGAGATCGAGACGCCCAGGTAGGTGCGCGGTCCGTGCGCCCACTTGTCGCGCAGCGAGCGGCCGCCGATTCCCCGGATGTCGATGGCCAGCAGCGCGCCGGTCATCGCGTCGAATCCGGTCGCGAACACGAGAGCGTCGAGTTCGTAGTCCTGCTGCGTGGTGCGCAGGCCGTCGGGCCTGATCGCGGTGATGGGTGCCGCCTTGACGTCGACGAGCGTGACGTTGTCGCGATTGAAGGTCTCGTAATAGTCGGTGTCCACGCACAGCCGCTTGGTGCCGAAGGGGAGGTCTTCCTTCGGCGACAGCAGTTCCGCCACCGCCGGATCGCTCACCACTTGGCGGATCTTCGAACGCACGAACTCGGCTGCGTACCTGTTCGCCTGCGGATGACGCAGCAAGTCGGAGAAGGCGCGCAGCATGCGGAAGCCGCCACCTGCGCCTTGCCAGCGGTACTCGAACTCGGCTTGCCGCTCCTCGTCGGTCACTTCGAGTGCCGACTTGTCGTTGGCGTTGAGGAACTGGCCGGTCATCGCTTCGCGGCCCAGGGCTCGACGCTCTGCATAGTTGGCCTTGACCTGCTTCAGCGTGGCCTCATCCAGCGGCTCGTTCTGCGCCGGCACGCTGAAGTTGGCGGTGCGCTGGAACACCGTCAGGTGCTCGGCCTGGGCCGCGATGAGCGGCGTCATCTGCACGCCGCTGGACCCGGTGCCGACCAGGCCGACCCTCATGCCGGAAAAGTCGACGCCTTCGGTCGGCCAGTTCGCGCTGTGGTACCAGGGGCCCTCGAAGCTCTCGAGCCCGTCGATCTTCGGCGCCTGGGGAATCGAAAGGCAACCGGTTGCGAGGATCAGGTACTGCGCATCGAAGCGCTCGCCGCACTCCGTTGTCACGGTCCAGCGCCGCGATCCGTCGTCGAAGCGCGCGGCGCTGACGCGTGTGCGCAACTGGATGTCGCGTCTCAGCTCGAAGCGGTCGGCCACGTGATTGATGTAGCGAAGGATCTCGCCCTGGCTCGCATAGCGCTCGGTCCAGTCCCATTCCTGCTGCAGCGCTTCGCTGAACGAGTACGAATAGTCCAGGCTTTCGACATCGCAGCGCGCACCAGGATAGCGGTTCCAGAACCAGGTGCCGCCGATGCCGTCTCCCGCTTCCAGCAGCCGCGCGGAGAGCCCGAGCCCGCGGGCCCGGTACAGCTGATAGAGGCCTGCGAAGCCGGCGCCCACGATGAGCATGTCCACCTGGGTGGGAGTTGAAGTCGTCATGCTTGTCTTCCTTGGGAATGTTCCTTCCATCTTACCGCTCGCAAGTTGACTAGACAACCTAAACAGGTTGACAATGAAACATGATGTTTGCCCTGGGTCGCAGCCGAAACAAGCCCGATCAGGAGCCGAATGAATGGTAAGCCCATTGACAAATATTAAGCTTGCAACATACTTTTGGACTCACGGAGGAACCGGCTCATGGACAAGGAAATCGAGACATTGCTGCAGAAGGTCAAGGAGGCCAACCGCACGCCTTTCTGGCAGAGCACCCCCGAAGCCGCGCGCTCGGGGCCGATGCTCATGACGCTGCTGTTCGGCGATGCGCCGCCGGTGCAGCGGGTGGAGGACTTCACGATCCCGTCCTCCGGCGGCTTCGCGCTGCCGGTGCGGCTCTATGTGCCGACGAACGAACCCAGCGGCCTGATCGTGTACTTCCACGGCGGCGGTTGGGTCATTGGCACGGTTGCCGGCTATCACCCCATGACGGCGACGCTCGCCAATCGCACCGGTTGCGCGGTGCTGTCGGTGGACTATCGGCTCGCGCCGGAGAACCCGTACCCGGTGCCGGTCGAGGATGCGCTCGCCGCGATCCGCTGGGCGGCGGAGCAGGGCGCCTCTGCCATCGGTGCCGAACCGCATGCGTTGGTTGCGATGGGCGACAGCGCCGGCGGCAACCTCGCGACGGTCGCCTCGCGCCTGCACAACGAGCGCGATCCGGCGCGCAGGGTCGATCTGCAGGTGCTCGCCTATCCGGTCACGGGACACGATTTCGACACGGCGAGCTACCTCGAATTCGCCGAAGGCAACCTGCTGACGCGCAGCGACATGAAGTGGTTCTGGGACCATTACTGCCCCGACGGTGCGCAGCGCTCGAACCCGGATGTCTCGCCTCTGCATGCGAAGGACTTGTCGGCCTCCCCGGCCGCGCTGGTGCTCACGGCTGGCCGCGATCCGCTGCGGGACGAAGGCGAAGCCTATGGCGAGCGGCTGAAGCAAGCCGGGGTGCCGGCGGAGATCGTGCGCTGCGAAGGCCTGCTGCACGGCTTCCTCGCGATGATCAATTACGCGCCGAGCGCCGGCAGGGCCTTCGACAGAATCGTGGATGCCATCGTCCGGAGCGCCTCGAAATGACGGATCTGTCGAAGATGTTCAACCCGGCCTCGGTCGTCCTGGTCGGGGCGACCGACCGCTCGACCTGGTCGAAGATGGCGTTCGACAACCTCAAGCTCCTCGGCTTCGAGGGCAAGGTGCACCTCGTGAGCCGCAGCGGCGGCATGGCCCACGGCCAGCAGACCTTCAAGTCGGCCACCGAGATCGGCGAGCCGGTGGATGTGGCCCTTCTCATGGTGCCGATCGCCGCAATGAACGATGCGCTGCGCGACCTCGGCGCAGCCGGCATCACGGGCGCGGTCGTTCTCGCGGGCGGCTTCGCGGAAACCGGCGAAGACGGCCGCGCGCTGCAGGACGAGCTCGTCGGCACGGCGCGCGCCCTCGGCATCCGGCTGCTCGGGCCGAACTGCCTCGGCTTCATCAACTTCACGACCGGCGGCGCCTGCTGGACCGGTTCCATGCGCACGCCCCCACTGAAGGGCGGCATCAGCATCGTGTCGCAGAGCGGCGCGGTCGCAACGATGATGAAGCACTTCGCGCACCAGCAGGGCATCGGGCTGAACATCGTGGTCGCGACCGGCAACGAAAGCATGCTCGGCCTCGCCGATGTGCTCGACTACCTGATCGACGATCCGCAGACCCGCGTGATCACCGTCTTCGCAGAGGCTGTTCGCGACACCGGGCTGTTCCGCAAGGCTGCCGAACGCGCGTTGCATGCGGCCAAGCCGATCTTGGTGGTCAAGGTCGGCAGCTCCGAGCTGTCGGTGCAGGCGGCGCAGTCGCACACAGGATCGATGGTCGGCGATGACCGCGTGTTCGATGGCGTGTGCCGCCAGCTCGGCGTGATCCGGGTCCACTCCATCGAGGAGCTGATGTTCACCGCGGCGATGATCGAGAAGACCGGCGTGCTGGAGGGCGAGGGCGTGGCCGTGCTGTCCTCTTCGGGCGGCATGGGCGAACTGGCCGCCGACTATGCGCAGCGCGAAGGCGTGAAGCTCGCCAGGCTGGCGCCGACAACGCTCGCCGCGCTCGGCGGCATCCTTCCGCCGATGGCGACCCCCTCCAATCCGCTCGACCTGACGGGCGCGGTCGTCAACAACCCGGACCTGTTCCGCCAATGCATGCTGGGACTGGAGCAGGACGCGGCGGTGTCGCTGCTGGTGTGCATCTTCGATGTGCCGACGGCGAACAACGGCGATTGGGCGCCTTTCGCCGTCGGCTCGCTCGAAGCGATCGGCCGCTTCAAGCCGCAGGGACGGGTGCGTTTCCTGGCGATGAGCAACACGGTCAAGAGCGTCTCCGATCGCAGCCGGGCCGAAATCGATGCGGCGCGGATGCCATACGTGTCTTCGGGTTTGGACATCGGCATGCGCGCGATCCGCCACGCGCTCAACTGGTCGTCGCGCCAGCGCCGCGGCACGCCCGTCGTGCAGGAGCCATCCGGCAAGGGCGCGCCGGACGCGCTGCCGCAGTCGGAGCGTGAGGCCATCGACTTCCTCAAGCATTGCGGCGTGCCGGTGGTGCCGCAGGTTCTGGCTGCCGACGCGGCGCGCGCGGTCGCCGTCGCCGGCGACATGGAAGGCCCGGTGGTGCTGAAGGTCGCGTCGCCCGACATCGCGCACAAGACGGAGGTCGGTGGCGTGCTGTTGAACCTGCAAGGTGGCGAGGCGGTCGCGGCGGGCTTCCGCAAGATCATGGCGTCGGCCCGGGCGGCCTTGCCCGCTGCCCGTCTGGAAGGCGTGATCGTCTCGCCGATGCGGGGGCAGGGAGTGGAACTCTTCGTGGGTGTGCGCCGCGATGCGCAGTGGGGCCACGTGATCGCGGTCGGACTCGGGGGCGTGTGGATCGAGGCGCTCGAGGACGTCAGCTTGCGGCTGCTGCCGGTGACGCCGGAAGTGGTGGCGGAAATGCTGGCCGAGCTACGGGGCGCGAAGCTGCTCGCCGGCTACCGCGGCGCCGCGCCGGTCGACATCGGCAGGCTCACGCGGGCCGTGGCCGGCATCGGCAATGCGGCGCTCGCCCTCGGCCCGACGCTCGACACGCTGGAAGTCAATCCGCTGCTGGCCGCGGGCGAACGCATCGAAGCCCTCGACGCATTGGTCACCTATCTCCCAGGCGCAGCATGACCGACGCCGGGCTCCCGCTGGCCGACAGCGAGGACATCGTGCTGGTGCGCGATTCCGCGCGCGGATGGCTCGAAACGCATTGGCCGGCGAGTCGCGCGCCGGCGCTCGTTGGCGACCCCCAGGCGCTGTCTGCGCTGTGGCCTGCCGCGGCCGATCAGGGCTGGACCTCGCTGGGCATCGACGGTGACGAGCTGGGGCTTCCAGCCGCGCTGGCGCTGATGCAGGCAATGGGCCGCGCCTGCTGCCCGCTGCCCTTGCTCGATGCGGTGCTCGCCAATGCGGTGCTGCAGGCATCGGCCGATCCGCCGGCGCGCGCGTTGCTGCGAGAGCTTCGGCAGGGCAGGGCGATCGTGAGCTGGGTCTTCGGTCCGGAGAGCGGCGATGCCGGCGCGTTCGAGCTCGAATCGACGCAGCAGCTGAGCGGCCGCGCCGCATTCGTCGAGAACACTGCCGTCGCGACGCACCTGCTCGTGGTGACCGGCCGTTTCGGGGAAGTGGCGATCGTCGGGCGCGATGCGGCCGGGCTGCGGGTCACGCCGACGCCGGGACTCCACGTGCCGGCCTTGGCGGAGCTGCACTTCGAATCGGTCAAGCAGTTCGAGCCGGTCGCGACACGCTTCGACCTCGCCTCGCTGGCGCCGCTCGCGCGCCTGCTGCTCGCGGCGCGGGCCGCCGGTTCGGCTGAGTACGGGCTCGAACTGCTGGCCGCCTACGCCAAGGTGCGCTCGCAGTTCGGCCGCAAGATCGGCGAGTACCAGGCCATCCAGCACAAGCTCGCGAACTGCTTTTCCAGCATCGAGATCTGCCGCCTGGCGCTGCTGCGCGCGGGGGCGGCCCCGCCGCAGGAGAGGACGTACGCCGCAGCGGTCGCGTCGGCCAACGCGGGGCAGCTTCTGCGCCAGACGGTGCTGGAGCTGCACCACGGCTTCGGTGGCGTCTCGTTCTGGGACGAGCACGAGCTGCCGCGCCACTTCCGGCGCATCCACGGCGACCTCACGCGTCTGGGTGGCGTCCATCGCGCGCGCCGTGACGTCGCCGACGCATTGCTGGCGCGCGGCGCCATGCCGCATTTCAGCTACGGCGCGCAGGCCGATGCGTTCCGCGAGGAAGTGCGCGGCTGGCTGGCCGCGAACTGGGACGGCAGCTATCCGCCCGAGACCGCCTCGATGCCGGTCAATCACCGCAAGGCGCGGCAGGACTTCAGCCGCAAGCTCGGTGCCAGGGGCTGGCTCGGCATCACCTGGCCGCGGGCCTACGGCGGCCAGGAGCGCACCGCGCTCGAACACCTCGCCTTCGAGGAGGAGATGGCGCGCGCCGAGGCGCCCGTCACCTTCCACAACACCGCGGCCAACATGATCGGCCCGACGCTTGTGCACCACGGCTCCGACGCGCAGAAGGCCTTCTTTCTGCCGGGCATCGCGCGCGGCGAACTGTCCTTCGCGCTGGGCTACAGCGAGCCCGATCACGGCTCCGACCTGGCCGGCATTCGCACCTCGGCCACGCGCACGAAGGACGGCGGCTGGCGTATCCGTGGCCAGAAGATCTACACCTCGACAGCGGGTTTCTCCACCCACGTCTGGCTCGCGGCACGCACCGATCCGGCCCAGCCGCGTCATGGCGGCATCAGTGTCTTCGCGGTGCCGCTCGACGCGCCCGGCATCACCATCCAGCCGATGGCGGGACTCAACGGGCACCGCGCCAATATCGTGTTCTACGACGACGTCGAGGTGCCGGGCGATGCGCTCGTCGGCGAGGAGAACGGCGGCTGGAAGATCATCACCGAGGCCCTCGCGCACGAGCGCGTCACGCTGGGCGCGATCGGCGCCCGTGCCTTGGGCTACTTCGACCGGATGCTCGCGCATGTGCGTACCGCCACGCAGGACGGCCGGGCGATGGGCGAGGATTCGCTGGTGCGCGACCGCCTCGGCGCGCTGGCGGCGGAAGTCGAGGCGGCGCGCCTGCTGGCCGTGCAGACCGCCCAGGTCGTCCAGCGCGGAGAAGTGCCCTCGTGGCAGGCGGCAATGCTGAAGGTCTACGCCAGCGAGCTGATGGAGCGCCTCTCCGAAGCAGCGTTCGACCTGCTGGGCACGGGCGCCACCTTGTGCGAGGGCGCCGACTCGGCACTGGTCGATGGCGCCTTCGAATACGGCGTGCGCGACGCACTGCTCTACACGATCGGCGGCGGCACCAACGAGATCCAGCGCACGCTGATCGCCTTGCGCGGGCTCGACCTGCCGCGCTGAAGTTTCGATTTCCCTCACACACTCAAGGAGACACCATGAACTTCCAGCGTCGCAAGCTCGCGATCGCAGCATCGCTGCTCGCACTGTCACCGCTCGCAATGGCACAGGCCTTTCCCGACAAGCCGATCAAGATCATCTATACCTACGCGCCGGGCGGCACGGGCGACATCATCGCGCGCACGCTCGCCGATTCGATGGGCAAGCTGCTGGGCCAGTCGGTGGTGGTGGACAACCGCACCGGTGGTTCGGGCGCGGTCGGCACGCTGGCCGTTGCGCGAGCGCCGGCAGACGGCTACACGCTGCTCCTGACCACGATCACGACCGTGGTGCAGGTGCCGCTCGTCACCAAGGACCCGGGCTTCGATCCGGTCAAGAGCCTGACGCCGGTGGCCAACATCGCGATGGCGCCGCTGGTGCTGCTCGCCCACAAGGACGTGCCGGCCGACGACTACCAGGGCTTCGTCGCCTGGGCCAAGCAGCAGCCCAAGGGCGTGGACGTCGCGGTGGCGGGCCCGACGCTCGAGGTAGCGACCGCGCTCTTGAACAAGGAGGCGAAGCTCAACCTCGTCAACGTCACCTACCGCGGCAGCGGCCCGGCGTTGCAGGCGGTGCTGGCGGGCGACGTCAAGGTCATGTTCCAGCCGCCCTCGGTGCAAATGAACGAGTTCATCAAGCAGGGCAAGCTCAAGGTGCTGGGCGTGACCTCGGCGCAGCCCTCGGCGGCCGTGCCGGGCGGCGTGCCGATCAGCAAGTTCGTGCCCAACTACGTGCAGGACATCAATTTCGCGCTGTGGGCGCCGGCGGGAACGCCGGCCAACGTGGTGGGGAAACTCGGCGACGCGGTCAGGAAGGCATTGTCCGAAACCGGCATGCAAGACAAGTTCGTCGGCTTCGGCGTACCCTTGGCGGTGGCCGGCGCCGCTGAGGTCACGCGCATCACCCAGCGCGAAGCCAGCAACATCAAGACCATCATGGAAACCACCAACGTGAAGTTCGAATGACCATGGAATACACCCGCCTCGGCCGCACCGGCCTCAAGGTCTCGAAGCTGTGCCTGGGCTGCATGACATACGGCGAGCCGCAGCGCGGGACGCACGAATGGACACTGCCGGAGGACGCGAGCCGGCCGCTGATCCGGCAGGCGATCGAGGCGGGCATCAACTTCTTCGACACCGCCAACATCTATTCCGATGGCACCAGCGAGGAGATCCTGGGCCGCGCGATCCGTGATTTCGCGCGGCGCGAGGAGGTGGTGATCGCGACCAAGCTCAACGGCGCGATGCGCAAGGATCCCAATGCGCAGGGCCTGTCGCGCAAGGCGGTGATGAACGAGATCGATCACAGCCTCAGGCGCCTCGGCACCGACTACGTCGACCTTTACCAGATCCACCGCTTCGACTACACGACGCCGATCGAGGAGACGCTGGAGGCGCTGCACGACGTGGTGAAGGCGGGCAAGGCGCGCTACATCGGCGCATCCTCGATGTACGCCTACCAGTTCGCGAAGGCGCTGCACCTGGCTGACCGGCACGGCTGGACGCGCTTCGTCTCGATGCAGAACCACTACAACCTGATGTATCGCGAAGAAGAGCGCGAGATGTTGCGGCTGTGTGCCGAGGAGGGCATCGGCGTCATTCCATGGAGCCCGCTGGCCCGCGGTCGTCTCACCCGCGACTTCGACGAGAAGACCTTCCGCACCGAGACCGACAAGTACGGCCAGCACCTGCACAAGAGCCTGGGCGATGCCGACCGGCGTGTGGTCGATGCGGTGGCCGCCGTGGCCTCGGCGCGCGGCGTGCCGCGCGCGCAGGTGGCCCTGGCGTGGGTCGCGCGCAAGGCGCCGGTGACGGCGCCGATCATCGGCGCCTCCAAGGCCTCGCACCTCGACGACGCCGTGGCCGCGCTGTCGCTCCAGCTGACGGCCGAGGAGACCGCTGCGCTCGAAGCGCCGTACCTGCCTCACGCCGTCGCGGGCTTTTCTTGAACGCATTGATGTCGACCCGGGATTTCCACTTCCATTCCGGCCCCGGGCTCAAGCTGTCGGGGCGCCTGTACCTGCCCGATCCGGCGCGCGACCGGCATGCGGGCGCCGTGTTCTGCCACGGCTTCGGCGGCGTGAAGGAAGGCGTTCCGGTAGGCCTGTGCACGCGTCTCGCCGAAGCCGGCTACACGATGCTGAGCTTCGACTATCGCGGCTTCGGCGCGAGCGAGGGCCAGCGCGCGCTGCTGCTGCCGCAGGACCAGGTCGAGGACACCGTGACCGCGCTCGAGTACCTGGCGACCCAGGTGCCCGGCGTGGACCCCGCACGCATCGGCCTGTATGGCACCAGCTTCGGCGGCGGCATCGCGGCACTGGCCGCCACGCGCAGCCCACGGCCAAAGGCGCTGGTCATGACGGTGCCGGTGGTTTCGGGCAGCCACTGGCTGCGCAGTATCTGTCGCTGGTACGAGTTCGAGGCCATCCAGAAGCGCGCGCTGGCCGCCATTGCCCGCAAGGCCGCCACCGGCGAGATCGAGATCGGCGAACGGCTGGAGATCATGCTGCCCGATCCGAAGGCGATGGAACGCTACGCCGAGCGGACGCCGATGGCGATCGAGACCGCGTGGCACGTGCTGCACCACGAGCCGATCGATCACGCGCACAAGCTGGCGAGTCCGGTCCTGATGCTCGGCGCCAAGGACGATTCGCTGGTGCCTTATGAGCAGACGGCGATGTTCTTCGAGCGCGTGGCCGCCGAGAAACGGCTCGAGGCCTTCCCGGTCGGCAACCATTGGCTCTTCTACGACGAAGGCCTGCCGCGGGCCGCGGAACTGGCGACGGAATGGTTCTCGCGACACCTGGCATGAACGACCCCGCGGCATTCTTCGCCTGAGCGCCTTCGGGCTTCAGCCCGGGCGCCTGCCTTTCGCCCGGTTTTCCGATTCGAGATAGTCGGTCAGGTGCTTCAGATGCAGGGTCATGGATGCGCAGGCGCGGTCGGCATCGCGTTTGCGCAGGTGGCGCAGGACCTTGCGCCGCACGGCGATCATGTCGGGATGGGGCCTGGGATCGATGCGCGACAACAGCACGCGCATGACCTCGGACACCGAGTCGACCAGCATCACGATCAGCTCGTTGTGCGTGGCGCAGGCGATCAGCCGGTAGAACTCGCCCAGCGAGCGCGCATTGCGCGAGCCGCCGCCGAGGCGGAACAGCTGCGCGTGGAAGTCGATGTCCGCTTCGATGGCGTCGAGTTCGGCCTCAGTGGCGCGTTCGCAGGCGAGACGGATCGCCATGCAGGTGAGCTCGATGCGGGTCTCGGTCACGATGCCGATCGGCATCTGGCCCAGCGACACCATGTCGCTCATGGCCTGCGTGATGCCCAGCGGCGTGCTGCCACGCACGTATACGCCACCGTTGACGCCGGTGCGCGATTCGACGACGCCGATGGTCTCCAGGCTGCGGACCGCTTCGCGCACGACGGCCCGGCTCACGCTGAAGTGCTCGGCCAGGTCGCGCTCGCTGGGCAACCGGTCGCCGGGCTTCAGCTCGCCGCGAAGCAACTGCTGGCGGATCTGGTCGCAGACCGCTTCGAAGCCCCGGCGCACGCGCACCTCGCGCAGGCCGAGCCCGTGCAACAGCTCGTCGTCGGATTGGGCGGGTCCGGAACCCGCGGCGGCGGTCGGTGCCTTCTGAGTGGACATGTTCTTCATCGTAATGCACACTCATCTTAGTTCATTGGTCTAACCTTTAAACCTGTTGCGCTACACTGCAGAAAGGTGCTGCGGCCGCGCGGCGTGCTGGAGTCCGAATGAATCCCGAACTGCCGACCTTCGAGACCCTGCTGTGGGAACGCAGCGGACCTGTGCTGACGCTGACTTTGAACCGTCCCCAGGCGCTGAACGCCATGACGGCGCAGATGCGGCGGGAGTTGTGCCTCGCGCTCGACTTGGCGGATGCCGACGACGCTGTGCGCGCCATCGTCTTCACGGGCAGTGGCCGCGCCTTTTGCGCTGGCTTCGACCTGTCGGCCGGCGCCGGCGCCTTCGATGCGGCCCAACGCCCCGCGGAGAACGAGCCCGGGCGCGATGGCGGCGGCATGCTGGCGCTGAGGCTGTTTGCCAGCACCAAGCCGTTGATCGCGGCGGTCAACGGCGCGGCGGTGGGCATCGGTGCCTCGATGCTGCTTCCGATGGACATCCGCATCGCGAGCGAGGACGCGCGCATCGGCTTCGTGTTTGCGCGCCGCGGCATCGTGCCGGACGCATGCGCGAGTTGGTTTCTGCCGCGCGTGGTCGGCATCTCGCGCGCGCTCGAATGGAGCCTGGGCGGACGCCTGCTTCCGGCCCGGGAGGCCCTGGACGGCGGCCTGATGCGGGAGCTGTGCCAGCCTGGGCAACTGCTCGCACGCGCACGCGAACTGGCGCACGAGATGGCCGATCACACTGCACCGGTGTCGGTGGCGCTGACGCGACAGATGATGTGGCGCATGCTCGGCGCCGGGCATCCGATGGCAGCGCATCGCCTCGAAAGCGCCTTTATCGCCGAGCGCGGATCGTCACCGGATTCGCGCGAGGGCGTGGCTTCGTTCCTGGAGAAGCGTCCGCCCGAGTTCACCGGGCGGGTCAGCCGGGACATGCCGCCTGGCTATCCCTGGTGGCAGGAGCCGGCCTATCGAGATCCCCCCGCCGACGATCGCGAGGTCCGCCCATGAAGGAGATCGTTCCCTCGTTCCTGGGCTTCGCCCCTATCGCGCCCCAGCGAGCCTTCGAGGACATCGCGTCGCAGGTCCGCGAACTCGTGGCGCGCGGCAAGCTCAAGCCCGGCGATCGCCTGCCGGCGGAGCGCGAGCTCGCCGCCAAGCTCAACGTCAGCCGCAACACGCTGCGCGAGGCGCTCCGAGCGCTCGAGCTGTCGGGCATGATCGAACTGCGCAAGGGCGCAACCGGCGGCGCATTCGTGGTGCCCGGCAACTCCGACGTGGTCGTCAACGGCCTGCGCGACCTCTACCACCTGGGCGCGATCACGCCCAAGGACCTGACCGAGGCGCGCATCTGGCTGGAAGGCATGGTCGTGCGCATCGCCTGCGAGCGCCTCCACGCCGACGAGCTGGATGCGCTGGACGCGAACGTCCACGCAGCGGCTGCCGCATACAAGGCAGGCGACTTTGCCGAGAGCGCACGTCTGCATCAACGCTTCCATACCCTTCTGGGCGACGCGACCCGCAACCCGGTCGTCGCCATCCTGATGGAAGGCGTGATGGAGGTGATGGGCGGGTTTGTCGAATCGATCGGAGTCGCTGACAACACCTTCACAGTGCCTTCGCGCCGCCGGCTGCTCAAGCTGCTGCGCGAGCGCAATGCGGACGCGGCCGCGGCGGAGATGGTCCGGTTCCTGGAGCGGCTGCACGCCGTCTACATGGAACGCTGGAACAACCGCCGCCCGGCGAATGACTCCCAGGGCGTCTAGGCGGGCCTGAACATCGGCACCACGTTGCCGGCGTCGGCCGGCTTGAAGCAGACCTCGACCCGATCGCCGATGCGCAGCGTGTCGAGGTCGCAATCCACGATGTTGGTCAGCATCGTCACGCCTTCGTCGAGCCGCACATACGCGATGGCGTAGGGGATCGGTCCCGCGCGCCGCGTCACGCTGACGCTGTAGATCGTGCCGGTGCCGCGTGCATCGATCCATTCGGTGTCGCCCAGGCAGTAGGGGCAGAGGGCGCGCGGATAGAAGTGCGGCTTGGCGCAGGCGGTGCAACGCTTGATCTTCAGCACGCCTTGCCCGGCGGCGCTCCAGTAGGGTTGCGTGGCCGCGTCCGTGATCAGCGGCGAGAGGGGGCGTTCCTGGTACATCGTCGTCATCGCGTTACTCCCGTTCGAGGATCAAGGTGGCGCTGCCATGGCGCGAGCCGAGCAGGCCGCCGGTGCCCTGCGCCAGCGCCAGGCGGCAATCGGGGACTTGCACCTTCGCATGAGCCTCGCCGCGAAGCTGCCGCACGGCTTCGATCACCTTGGTGATGCCGCCGCGGTTGGCAGGGTGGTTGTTGCAAAGGCCGCCGCCGTCCGTATTGAAGGGCAGGCGCCCCACGCCGGAGATCAGGTTGCCGTCCATGACGAAGCGGCCGCCTTCGCCTTTCTTGCAGAAGCCCAGGTCCTCCAGCTGCATCAGCACCGTGATGGTGAAGCTGTCGTAGATCGAGGCGTACTGGATGTCTGCGGGCGCGACGCCCGCCTCCGCGAAGGCGATCGGGCCCGAGACCGCGGCGCCGGAATACGTCAGGTCGACCTGGCCCGCGAGCTGGCCCTTGATGGTTTCGCCGGCACCCAGGATGTTGACGACCGGGCGGTTGAGGGTGCGCGCAATCTCCGGACGCACCACGAGCAGTGCGCCGCCGCCGTCGCTGACGACGCAGCAGTCGAGCTTGCGCAGCGGGTCGGAGATGAGCGGCGATGCCAGCACTTCCTCGACCGTCACCACCTCGCGCAGCATGGCGTGGGGATTGTGCTGCGCGTGCGTCGAGGCGGCGACCTTGATCCATGCGAGCTGTTCGCTCGTCGTGCCGTACTCGTGCATGTGGCGCGCGGCGGCCAGCGCGTACATGTTCACCGTGACCGGGCCGTAGGGCATCTCGAACGCGACGTCGGGGGTGGCGGGCGTCACGTTGCGTGGCGCCACGCCCACGCCGCTGGCTTCGCTGCGCGGCCGGCCGGCGAGGGTGATCAAAGCCACGTTGCACTTGCCTGCCGCGATGGCCTGTGCGGCGTGGGCCACATGGATCAGCGGCGCCGAGCCGCCGGTGTCTGTGGTGTCGGTGTGCCTGATCCTGAGACCCAGGTAGTCGGCCATGCTGAGGGCGCCCAGGCCCGGTGCATCGCCGGCGCAGAAATAGCCGTCCACGTCCGAGAGCGACAGGCCGGCGTCGGCCAGCACGCCGCGCGCACATTCCGCGTGAAGCTGCGGCACCGTCTTGTCGGGTGCCTTCCGCAGCGGGTGTTCCCAGGCGCCCGCGATGCAGGCCTTTCTCTTGATGGTCATGTATGCATTGCCTTTCCGGAAGTGAATGAACGACAGGGTTCTTTGGGACTTGCCAAACTCACGATCGTTGATACTATCATTGGTCAGGCCATTAAACTAATCAAAGGAACAGACGGATGACAGAACTCGTATCGCTGCAGGGGCGCACCATCGTCGTGACGGGCGCGGGCCAGGGCATCGGCAAGGCGGTTGTCGAACTGGTGCTGGAACTCGGCGGCAACGCCGTCGCAGTGGATCTCAATGCCGAGACGCTGAAGGCTGCGACCGCGTCGATGCCGCAGGACCGGGTGCTGGCGGTGGTGGGCAGCGTCGCCGACCATGAACTTGCCGCGCGAGCGGTCGAGGATTCGGTGAGGCGCTTCGGCGCGGTCCACGGCCTGGTCAACAACGCGGGGATCATCCGGCCGGCCATGATCGAGAAGATGACGCCCAAGGAGTGGCAGGACGTCATCGACGTGCACCTGACGGGCACCTTCTTCTGGACGCAAGCAGTCGGGCGCCACATGGTGGCGCGCGCCAAGGGGGGCGACGCGAGCGGCGGGTCGATCGTGAACATCTCGTCCGATGCCGGGCGCAAGGGTTCCGTCGGCCAGGTGAACTACGCGGCCGCCAAGGCCGGCATGCTCGGCGTGACGATGACCGCCGCGCGCGAATGGGGGCGCTACAACATCCGCTCCAACTCGATCTGCTTCGGCGTGGTCGAGACGCCGATGACCGAGGTGATTCGCGGCGACAAGTTCCGCGACCGGATCCTGAGCCAGATCCCGCTGGAGCGCTGGGCCCAGCCGGAGGAGGTCGTCAAGGTCGTGTGCTTCCTCCTTTCGGACGCGGCGTCGTACGTCACCGGCCAGCACCTCGGCGTGAACGGCGGGTTCCACATCAGCCTCTGAGCGGCCCGCGCGGCTGCACGGCATCGACCGCAATTCCACAACAGGAGACAAGCATGAACGACAGCAACGCCATGGGCGCTTTGCGCAAACTGTGCATCGGCCTCGCAGCCGCGGCGGCACTCGGCGCCGCCGGAAAGGCCGCGAGCCAGGAGGTCGCCTTCCCGAGCCGGCCGATCAAGCTGATGGTTGCCACCACCGCCGGCGGCAACAGCGATCTGACGGCACGCATGATCGCCGAAAAGCTCGCAGTTGCCTGGGGCCAGCCCGTGCTGGTGGAGCAGCGCGTGGGCGCCAACGGGATGATCGCCGCGCAGGCTTTGGCCAAGGCGCCGCCCGACGGCTACACGGCCTACCTCTCGCTGAGCTCGATGGTGCAGAACGTCCTGCTCCAGCCCAACCCTGGCTACAAGATCGAGGACTTCGTACCGGTCACGATGGTCATCTCGATCCCCATCGCTCTCGCTGTGGGCGGCACGGTGCCGGCCAGCACGGTCGGCGATCTGATGAAGATGGCCAAGGACAAGCCGGGCAGCGTCAGCTACGGTTCGTACGGCACCGGGTCTGGCGCACACATCATCGGGTCCGCACTGGCGCGCGCTGCGGGTGTGAACCTGGTCCACGTGCCATACAAGGGTGAAACCTCCTCTTTCACCGATCTGGCCAGCGGCCAGCTGACCTCCGCCTTCGGCTCGACGGGCTTCTATGCGGCGCAGCTGTCCACGGGCAAGGTCAAGTTGCTGGCAATCACGGGGTCGCAGCGCATGGCACGCTTCCCGAACGTGCCGACGATGGCCGAGGCAGGCTATCCGGGCGCCAACCTGCCGGGATGGTCCGGCCTGTTCCTGCCGGCCGGCACGCCGGAGCCTGTCGTCTCCCGCTTCTCCCAGGAGGTGCGCAAGATCCTTGCGATGCCCGAAGTGCGCGCCAAGCTCGACGACATGGGTTTTGTTCCGGTCGGCAACTCGAGCCAGGAGTTCGGCCAGTACATCAAGTCGGAAGTCAGCGCCTGGTCCGCGATCATCAAAGAAAACAACATCAAGCTGGACTAGGGCACGTTCACATGGACTTTGCACTCACGCCGGCGCAGGCCGCATTCCGCAATGACGTTCGGGCCTTTATCCAGGAAAGGCTTCCGCAGGACATCCGCAAGCGAATGCGCGCCGGCCATCCTGCGCGCAAACAGGACGTGGTCCTGTTCCAGCGCATCCTCAACGAGCGCGGCTGGGCCGCGCCGCACTGGCCGCGAAAATACGGCGGCGCGGAGCTCGGACAGGTGGAGCGCCTGATCCTCGTGGACGAGCTTTTCCGCGCGCCGGCGCCGATGCCCTCCATCTTCAACGTCGTGATGCTGGGTCCGCTCCTGATGAAGTTCGGCACGCCTGAACAGTGCGACCACTTCCTCCCGAAGCTCGCCAACCTCGACCTTTGGTTCTGCCAGGGTTTCTCCGAGCCCGGCGCGGGCTCAGACCTCGCGGCGCTACGCACCTCGGCGCGGCGCGAGGGCGATCATTACGTGGTCAACGGTCAGAAGATCTGGACCAGCACCGCGCACTACGCGGACTGGGCCTTCTGCCTGGTGCGCACCGGGCAGGCGGCGCGCAAGCAGGACGGCATCTCCTTCCTGCTGGTCGACCTGCGACTTCCCGGCATCAGGATCAGGCCGATCGTCTCGATCGACGGCGCGCACAGTCTCAACGAGGTCTTCTTCGACGAGGTGAAGGTACCGGTGGAGCACCTGGTGGGCGAGGAAGGCCGCGGATGGGACTGCGCCAAGTTCCTGCTCGGCAACGAGCGCACCGGCATCGCCAACGTCGGACTGTGCCGCGAGCGCCTCGACTTCGCGCGCGAGCTCGCGCGCACGCTCACGCAGAACGGCAGGCCGCTCATCGACGACGC
This sequence comes from Variovorax sp. PBL-H6, assembly GCF_901827155.1. Taxonomy (NCBI): domain Bacteria; kingdom Pseudomonadati; phylum Pseudomonadota; class Betaproteobacteria; order Burkholderiales; family Comamonadaceae; genus Variovorax; species Variovorax sp. PBL-H6. The sequence continues at coordinate 3,881,858 of NZ_LR594659.1, read as the reverse complement.
TGGCCTGCGTGCCGAGCTTGCCGTGCTCGACGCCGAGATCCGTGCGCTCGAGATCACCAACTGGCGCCTGCTGCTTGCGCCAGAGACGTCGTTGGGGGGCGCCGCGTTCGCGTCGGTGCTCAAGCTGAAGGGCACCGAAATCCAGCAGGAGGTGGTAGCGCTGGTCGCTCGCCTGGCCGGCCCCGCCGCGTTGGAGCGGCGGGCCTCCGACAGCGCGGGGAGCGAGCACTGGGCGGCTCCGTTGGCGCCGCGCTATCTGCAGTCACGCGCCGCCAGCATCTACGGCGGCGCCAGCGAAATCCAGAAAGACATCCTGGCCAAGGCCGCCTTGGGTTGAGAAAAGAATGAACTTCGAGATCAGTGAAGAACAAGGCCAGCTGCGCGACAGCGTGGCGCGCCTGCTGGCAGCGAGCTACGGCTTCGAGCAGCGGCGCCGCATCGCCGCGAGCGAATCCGGCTGGAGCCCGGAGGTCTGGCGGCAGCTCTGCGCGCTGGGTGTCACCGGATTGCGGATTCCCGAGGATTGCGGCGGCTTCGGGGGCAGCGCAGCCGACTTGCGGCCGGTGCTGCAGGAGTTCGGCAAGGCGCTGCTGGTCGAGCCGTTCCTGGCGTCGGCGGTGCTGGGCGCAACGGCGCTCGGGCGCGCTGGAGATGCAGAGATCCGCAAACGGCTGCTGCCGCGGGTTGCGAGCGGCGAATGCGTGCTGGCCTGGGCGCACGACGAACCCGCCGCGCGCCACGCGCCGCTGTGGGTCGAAAGCACGGCGCGGCAGGACGCGGGCCAATGGCGAATCGATGGCCACAAGTTCAACGTGCTGCATGCGGCGGCTGCGCAGCAGCTGGTGGTCACGGCACGGACCTCGGGCGCGCCCGCGGAGCGCGAGGGGCTTGCGCTCTTCCTGGTCGATGCGAGAGCCAGCGGGCTGGAGATGCGCGCGCACCGCCTGGTCGACGACACGCCGGCCGCCGAGCTGCGATTCGATGGCGTCGCCGCCGAGCCGTTGGGCGACCCGTTCGACCCGTCGCGCGGCTGGCCGGCCATCGATGCCACGCTGAAAGCCGGCATGGCGGCGGTCTGCGCCGACGCGGTCGGCGCCATGGAAGGCGCCTATGCATTGACGATCGACTATCTCAACACCCGCAGGCAGTTCGGCCGATTGCTGGGAGAGAACCAGGCGCTGCGCCACCGTGTCGCCGAGATGATGGTGAGCCTCGAGAGCTGCAGGAGCATGGCAATGCTGGCGGCGGCAACCATCGACGATCCCGACGCCGTGGAGACTGCGGACCTGATGCGCGCCAAGCTCGTGATCGGCCGGCACGGGCGCAGCCTGTGCCAGACGGCGATCCAGCTGCACGGCGGCATCGGCATGACCGAGGAATACGCGGTGGGCCACTGCCTGCGCCGCATCATGGTCATCGACCAGCTGTTCGGCGACAGCGCGAGCCAGGCTTCACGGATTGCCGAGATGGAGTTCGTTCATGGCTGACTACGAAACGCTGCGCTACCGGGTCGAGGAGGGTGTTGCGACACTCACGCTCCATCGCCCCGAATCGAAGAACGCCATCGATCCTGCGATGGCAGACGAACTCGGCGATTTGCTGCAGGCGATCCGGCGCGACGCCGAGGTGCGCGCGCTCGTGATCCACGGCGCCGGCGGTGCGTTCTCCGCCGGAGGCGACGTGCGCGGAATGAGCCAGGCCGGGCCGCGAACGGCCGCCCAGATCCGCGCCGGGATGGAGCGCTATCGGCGCGTGACCTTGGAGCTGCACCAGCTCGACAGGCCTGTGATCGCCGCGGTCGACGGTGTGGCCTACGGCGCGGGCTTCAGCCTGGCGCTGCTGGCCGACATCGTGCTCGTGAGCGATCGCGCGCGCCTGTCGATGGTGTTCCAGCGCATCGGGCTGATCCCGGACTTCGGCGCGCTCTACACGCTGCCGCGCATCGTGGGCATGCAGCGCGCCAAGGAGCTCGTGTTCTCGGCGCGCGAGATCGGTCCCGCCGAAGCGCTGGCCATGGGCATCGCCATGGAAGTGTGCGCGGCCGATGCGCTGCTGGCGCGGGCCCACGCCATGGCGCGCGGTTTCTGCGGCGCGTCGGCCGCGGCACTCGCGATCGGCAAGCAGGCGCTCAATGCATCGCTGCAGAGCGAGCTTGCGACCATGCTCGAGCTCGAGGCCTCCGGCCAGGCGGTCGCCGCCGGCAGCGACTACCTCAAGGAGGCGGCACGCCGCTTCATCGCCAAAGAGCCGGCTCAGTTCCGCTGGCCGGCATCCACCCCATCGAACCAAGGAACGAGCCACAATGCTTGACTACGAGAAGACGCGCAATTTCCAGTTTGCGGATGTGCGGCACGCCTACACGAGCCGGGACTCGATCCTCTATGCGCTGGGCATCGGGCTGGGCGCCGACCCGCTGGATCGCAACGAGCTGCCCTTTGTCTACGAGAAGAACCAGCTCGCGGTCCCGAGCATGGCCTCGGTGCTGGCATCACCCGGCTTCTGGATGCGCGAGAACAAGGCGCTTGGCATCGATGCGTTGAAGCTGGTGCATGGCGAGCAGAGCGTCACGTTGCACCGCACGCTGCCCGCAGCGGGCACGGTGATCGGCCGCACGCGCGTCATGCGCATCGTCGACAAGGGCGAAGGGAAGGGCGCCGTGATCCACACCGAGAAGAAGCTCTTCGACGAGGCGACGGAGCAGTTGCTCGCCACGGTCGAGCAGGTCGTGTTCTGCCGTGGAGACGGTGGCTTCTCGAAGATTTCCGGCGGCGGCGACGAACCCGCGCCGCCCTTCGAGGCGACGCCCGAGCGCGCGCCCGACCTGGTGATCGACATGACGACGCGTCCCGATGCGGCATTGCTGTACCGGCTGTCGGGTGACCTCAATCCGCTGCATGCGGATCCTGCGGTCGCCGAGAAGGCGGGCTTTCCCAAGCCCATCCTGCATGGGCTGGCGACCTACGGCATCGCGTGCCGCGCGTTGCTGGCGCACTTCTGCGGCTACGACGCGCGCCGCCTGCGATCGATGAGGGCGCGCATGTCGTCCCCCGTCTATCCGGGCGAGACGATCCGTCTTGAATGCTGGCGCGCGGATGGCGCGGTGGCGTTCCGCGCCCGCGTGCCCGAGCGCGATCTTCTCGTCCTGACGCACGGCCGTGCAGACGTCGCCGCCGCAGCCTGAGTCCACGCCATGCATAGCACCACTCACCGAGCGCTCTACCGCTATCACCAGACCCGGCGCCTCTTCGATCCCGCGAGCGTGGCGATCGTCGGCGCCTCGCCCAATCCCGCGTCCTTCGGCGCGCGGACGCTGTCGAACCTGCACGCCTACACCGGCCGCATCCATCTCGTGAACGGCAAGTACGCCGAGATCGGCGCGCGGCGCTGCGTCGCACGGCTCGCAGACATCGGCGAGACGCCCGACTGCGTCTTCGTCGCCGTTCCTCGCGATGCGGTGCGCGCCGTGGTCGAGGAGTGCGTGCGGCTCGACATCGGCGGCGTCGTGATCTTCGCCTCCGGCTTCGGCGAGAGCGAGAACCCCGAGCACCAGCAGCTGCAGCGCGAGCTGGTTGCCATGACTGCCGGCACCGGCACGCGCCTGCTCGGCCCCAACTGCCTGGGCACGATGAACGCCGTGAGCGGCATGCTGGCCACGTTCTCGACCATTCCACAGCGCATGCGCATCGAGGGCAGTCGCTCGGTCGGCCTCATCAGCCAGTCGGGTGCGCTTGGCGTTGGTTTGTCGCAAGCGGTGGAGCGCGGCGTGTCCTTCAGCCACGTGCTGACGCTTGGCAACGCTTGCGACGTCGACGTAGCCGACCAGATCGCCTTCCTCGCTGACGACAGCCACTGCGACGTGATCGCGTGCGTATTCGAAGGCACGACGCATCCCGGCCGCCTGATCGAAGCCGGCGAACTCGCGCGGCGCAACGGCAAGGCCGTGGTGGTCTTCAAGCTCGCGAGCGGGGCGAGCGGCGCTGAGGCGGCGCTCTCGCACACCGGCGCACTCGCCGGATCGGCTGCAGGCTACGAGGCCTTGTTCGATCGGGCCGGCTTCATCGCCGTCGACGAGTTCGAAGCCTTGCTTGAAACCGCGTGCTTCTTCGCCAAGGCGCCGCGCGCGACGGCGGACGGCGTCGCGGTGCTGACGCCCTCTGGCGGCGCCGGCATCATGGCGGCCGACCAGGCCGAGATTCACGGCGTGCCGCTGCCTCAACCCGGCCCCGGGTTGAAGGCGGTGCTCGAGTCGCACATCCCCGAGTTCGGCGCGGCGCGCAATCCCTGCGATGTGACCGCGCAGATTCTCAACAATCCGCTGTCGTTCCCGGCCTGTGCCGAAGCCTTCCTGACTGAACCGGGCTTCAGCGCGATCGTCACGCCGTACAACCTCGCAATGGAGTCAAGCGCGCAACGCACGATCGAGCTAGGCCAGCTCGCGCGCAGGTACGGCAAGATCGCCTGCAGCTTCGTGCTGACGGGCTGGCTGGAAGGGCCGGGCACGCAGCAGATGGAACTGAGCCCGGACCTTGCGCTCTTCAGGTCGACGGCGCGCTGCTTCCGCACGCTGGCAGCGTGGACAAAATGGTCCCGCGGCCTGGAGCGCATCGAGGCGAAAGCGACACCTGCGCTCGGCGAGGCCGAGCGCTCGGCGGTGCGGCGCGTTCTGGATGCGACGGGCCCTGGTGAAACGCTGAGCGAGGGTTCCTCGAAGCGCGTGCTGGAAGCCTGCGGCGTGCCGATGGTGACCAACAGGCTCGTGGCCACCGTCGACGAGGCGGTGGATGCGGCAGCGACACTGGGCTTTCCTGTGGCGCTGAAGGTCGATACGCCGGACCTGCCGCACAAGACCGATGCAGGCGTGCTGCGGCTCGGCTTGAAGGATGCCGCTGCCGTACGCGACGCCTACGGCGCGATCATGGCCAACGCCTTGAAGGCGACCACGGCCGAGCGCCTCAACGGCGTGCTGGTGCAGCCGATGATTGCGCCCGGCGTGGAGATCATGGTGGGCGCGCGCGTCGACCCGCTGTTCGGGCCGATGGTGGTTGTCGGCATGGGCGGCGTCATGGTCGAGTTGCTGAAGGACACCGTCGTGTCGCTTGCGCCCGTCGGCCGCGAGGCCGCGCGCGACATGCTGCGCCGGTTGCGCGGCCACGCGTTGCTGCAGGGCTTTCGGGGCAGCGCGCCCGTGGACATCGATGCGCTGGCAGACGTGGTCTCGCGCATCTCGCTGTTGATCCACGAGGAGCGCGAGTGCATCGCCGAGATCGACGTGAACCCTGTGATCTGCAGCGCATCGCGCGTCGTCGCGGTCGATGCGCTGGTCGTGCGACAAACCGGAGACCGCCCATGACACCGAATGCATTCATCGCCCGCGCATGCGCTTGCATCGTCGCCGCGGCTTCCGTCGTGTGCTCGGCGCCCGCTTCCGCGCAGGCGCAGCAGGCTTTTCCGAACCGGGCGGTCAAGCTGATCGTGTCGACCTCGCCCGGCGGCAGCGGCGACATGCTGGCTCGTGGCATCGCCGACAAGCTCTCGGCGATGTGGGGACAGCCGGTCGTCGTCGAGCAGCGAACCGGTGCCAATGGACTGATCGCCACCAACGCGCTCGTCAAGGCGCCCCCCGACGGCCACACCGCCTTCCTGTCCTTGAGTTCGCTGGTGCAGAACCTGCTGCTGCAGTCGAACCCTGGCTACAAGATGAGCGACCTGGCGCCGGTCACGATGGTGAGCATCAACCCGATGGCGATCGCGGTGGGCAGCGGCACGCAAGCCACCACGGTCGATGAGTTGCTGAAGGTGGCGCGGCAGGATCCGGGCAAGGTCAGCTACGGGACCTTCGGCACGGGGTCGAGTGCGCACGTCATCGGCGCGGGACTGGCACGCGCGGCCCAGGTGCAGATGGTGCACGTGCCCTACAAGGGCGAGTCGGCCTCGTTTCCGGACCTCGCGAGCGGGCAGCTCTCGATGAGCTTCGGCACCGTGGGTTTCTATTCGGCACAAGCGGCAGCAGGGAAGATCCGCATCCTCGCCGTCACCAGCCCGCATCGCCTGAAGAAGTATCCCAACGTGCCGACGCTGAGCGAGGCCGGTTATCCGGATGTCAACCTGGCGGGGTGGTTCGGCGTCTTCCTGCCGGCGGCAACGCCCAAGGCCATCGTCGACAAGTTCTCGGCCGATGTGCGCCGCGCGATTGCCATGCCGGATCTGCAGGCCAGGATCTACGAGATGGGCCTGGAGCCGGTGGGCGACACGCCTGCTGATTTCGAGCTCAAGCTCAAGTCGGAACTGAGCCATTGGACCAAGGCCATCAGCGATACGGGCATCAAGCTCGATTGAGGGCTCAACGAGAAGAGAACCCCTGTGGCCCTCGACCCCGCGATTCGCGCGTCGCTCACGCTGCCGGCGATCTGTGCGCCGATGTTCCTGGTCAGCGGGCCGGACCTGGTGCGCGAGGCGTGCAAGGCCGGCCTCATCGGCGGACTGCCGCGCCAGAACGCGCACAGCTTCGAGGAGTTCGAAGGGTGGCTTCGGGACATTCGCGCCGCGCTCGTGCTGCACACCGAGCGCACCGGGCAGAAGACCGGCCCGATCGCCGTCAATCTCGCCACCCGGGTCCCCGAGGATGAGCTCGGCCGGCATTTCGACCTGTGCGCGCGCTACGGCGTGAAGATCGTCATCACGGTCGGCGGCGATCCGACAGCGCTGATCAGCCGCGCGCACGATGCGGGCCTCGACGTCTTCCACGACGTCACCAACCTGCGCTTCGCAGAGAAGGCGATCGCGGCCGGCGCCGACGGCCTGAACTGCATTGGCGCGGGCGGCGGGGGCCACTCTGGGACGATCAGTCAACTGGCCCTGATTCGGACCGTGCGATCAATCTATGGAGGCACCATCGTCATGGGCGGCGCGATCTCGGATGGCGCGGCCATTCGCGCGGCCGAGGTATTGGGTGCAGATCTTTCCTATCTCGGAACGCGCTTCATCGCGACCGTGGAGTCGCAGGCCCCGGCGGCGTACAAGGAAATGCTGGTCGGCCAGAGCTCGAAGGACCTGCTCTACACCGATCGAATTGCCGGAGTTCCGGCCAACTGGCTGCTGCAGTCGATCAGCGCTGCCGGACTGGACCCGGACGCGCTGCCGCAACCCCTGGGCCGGGGAATGCGGCACGACCATCTGCCGCCGGGCGCGGTGCCGTGGAAGACGATCTGGAGCGCGGGGCAGGGCATCGACCTGATCCACGACATCCCGACGGTCGGCGACCTGGTGCGACGTCTGCGTCGCGAATACGCGGCGGCGTGCCAGGTTCCCGACATGTCCGCGGTCGCGGGGGGGCGGTGATGCGCCTGCGACGGTGAGGATCACTATCGGTGCAGGCGTTGCCGTCCAGCCGGTGGAATGAAAGACTGGCCTGCCCGGAGGGGATCGAACCCCCGACATTCGGCTTAGAAGGCCGATGCTCTATCCAACTGAGCTACGGGCAGTGAGAAGGTGCGCGATTTTACGGTGTGCCGGCCATGCGTCGGCGCCGGCCGACAGGGTCTGAGGAGTTTGCCCGAGGCATCCACGCTGCCACTGGCGCCAAGGTGCGATTCCAGATGGAGTTCCACACATGAGTACCAACCCTAGCCGAGCGACGCCGAACGAAGAGCCGGAAATCGGCTTCGAGGAATCGATCCCCCTTGACGGCCCGGATCCCGTGGGCGAGAAGATGATCGAGGATCTGGGAGGCGGCAAGCGGGCAGAGAAAGAGCCGCCATCTCAATCGCCGCCGTCCGAACCGTTGCCGGAGCAGTTCCCCGCCAGCTGAGGCCGCTCCCAACGAAGCACCGGCGGCGATGCGTCAATTGGAGTACCTTGCGCCCATGAGCACGAAAGCTGCGCGTCGCGAGTATCTCCAGGCCGTTGCGGAGTTCCAGCAGGGCTGCCGGGCCTTTGGTCGCGGCATGGAGCAGGTGCTCGAGCCGCCCGCACCTGCGGCAGCCGGCCTCTTCGGGCCCAGGAAGCCCGTGAGGCGCGCCCCACGCGTCTCGCGAACGATTGAGCGTGCAAGAAAGGCCTGATTTCGGAGCAGTTCGAGCTCCGCCATAAGCAAAACGCCGCGGTGACCATGCCCTGCCTGAGTACGGCGGGATCGCCGAGTCGGCGCAGCGCATGAGAGGCCGTGGCCGACGTGATGAGGTCGACCACCGGGGATGCGAAGCTCGACGCCGCGACGGCCGCATCCGTCAAATCTCAAGCCCTCGGACCGCAGGGCCTTTGCGCATGAGCCGCGAAGCTGTTGAGGCTGCCGCGGCGACCGTCGGCAGCAAAGTCATTTACACCGGCGCCGGTGCCACTGTCGCGAGCTGGCTCCTTTCTTCCGAGTTCGGCGTGCTCGCCGGCCTGCTGCTCGGCGTCGTCGGCCTGCTGGTCAACATCTACTTCAAACGCCAGGAAAACCAGGAAGAGCACCTGGCACGCATGCGCAAGCTCGCGCGGGACTCCGACCGCGCGCCGCTCGATTTCCGGAAGGCTGACGAATGATCGCGCCGGGCCGTCGTCAGGTCGCCGCGCTTGCTGGCCGGCGCCCTTGCCTTCGGGCTGGTGAAGGCAGTCCAGGTGCACGACGCGCGCGCCGCGGGCGCGGACACCCGCGCGGAGCTCGCCAACCACAAGACCACCATCGCGGAGAGTGAGCGCCTAGCTGCCCGCGCGCGCACGCTCGAGCTTGAGCGCATCAATTCCGAACAGAGAAAGGCAGTCAACGATGCTGCAAAACAAACGCGCATTGCGCTCGGCCACCTTCCTGATGCTCGCAGTGCTGGTGATCGGCTGCGCAAGCAAATTGCTTTCGGCTCGCGACCCGCAGCCCGCCCAGCGGGTTCGCCCGGGGCGGGTTCTGTTCGAAGTGGAACCTTTGGGGCGCCAATGCATGGGGATTGAACATTCCGGGATTGACGGCTATCGTCCGGTGACACTGAGTCTTGCACCCAGAGTGATGGAAGGCGCAGCTCTTTATAGGCGGTGCGGAAGTTTGCCTACACCCACAATTGGATGAGGAGTTCCCATGCAATGGCCGATGCTTTCCGTTTTAGTCTCGATTGGCTCCCTGTTGGTCGCTTGCCTGGCCGCATACATTGCGTGGAGCAACGCGCAAAAACAGATTGCCACCTCACTGTTATTGACAGAGAAGCAGGCAGGGCTCGCGGAGAGGCTCAATAACAGAGATGCCGATTCCGACCGCAAGCGCTTTGTCGTCGACCTTTGGGACAAGATGACTGAAGTGACTCAGATCTTGCCCGATGAAAAGGGCGAATATAACGAGCACGACATCTGGAACGCCCTGAACAACCTAGAGCTGGTCGCGACATGCTGGCAAAACGAAATCGTCGACAAGAGGATGGTAGGTCTTGCGTTCGGCGAAAACTACCAGCTTCGCGTAAGCGAGATCAATAGCATCGATCAGCATTTGCCTAAACTCCATCGGACCGGCCCCCAGCTTCTGGCCGATCGCCGCATCATTCTCGTCGTGTGCGACGCCCTGAAAGAGCGGGCAAATGCACCGTATCAGCCAGCAGGAGGAATGACATGACTAACGAAGACCTTTTGAACTCGATGCAGTTCGCAATCAGTCAGCTCGCGACAACCTCACTGTCGCTGGTCCACCAACCCGCAGAGGCCGTCGAGGGCGACGTCACGTTTCAAATCAATGCTCCGGGGGGCGGCCCATCCCGCAGGATTTCCATCTTCGCTGATGGCACTGTGATCATTGCACCCGAGAGTTCAGACGACAAATTCGCCCTTGGGTCAACGCATTGGTACAACTCGGTTTCCCCCGAGGGGCTTCGGATACAGGGGAAACCCCACAATCTGGGCCAGCGTACCTGCCACCATTGCCGAGGCACCGGCAAGTTATAGAACTGCCCCGCCGGGCTGCGTACGTCTCTTGTTGGCCGAGTGCCGGCACTTCGATCTATCCGAGCTTGTCGACCTGACTTCTTCACGCGCGGGCCCGAAACGTAGACACTCGTCAAAAGCGTAGACAAACGGCTATCAAAGCAAAATGCCGGTAACGACGCTAAGTCATTACCGGCATTCACTTTTTGATGGTCGGGGCGAAAGGATTCGAACCTTCGACCCTCTGCTCCCAAAGCAGATGCGCTACCAGGCTGCGCTACACCCCGACGAGCCTGCGATTCTAGCCTGCGCCGGGCGGGCCGGGGCCCTCAGCGCCGCTCATACTGCTTGTTTCCGAACAGGACCTCGCGTTCCTTGTCGCCCGTGATGGGCCGCCGCAGGTCCGCCAGGACCTTGACGCCGCGCTGCACGGCGGGCCGGGCGGCGATGCCCTCGAACCACTTCTTCAGGTGCGGGAAATCGGTCAGCACGATGCCCTGGCCCTCCCAGTTGCGCAACCACGGGAAGATGGCGATGTCAGCGATCGTGTAGTTGTCGCCGGCGATGAAGGCGTGGCTCGCGAGCTGCTTGTCGATGACGCCGTAGAGCCGGCGCGTCTCGTTGGTGTAGCGGTCGATCGCGTAGGGGATCTTCTCCGGCGCGTAGAGGCGGAAGTGGTGGGTCTGGCCGAGCATCGGGCCGACGCCGCCCATCTGGAACATCAGCCACTGGAGCACCTCGTAGCGCCCCCGGTCGCTCTGGGGCATGAAGCGGCCGGTCTTGCCGGCCAGGTAGACCAGGATGGCACCGGACTCGAACAGCGAGATCGGCTGGCCGTCCGGGCCTTCGGGGTCGGTAATGGCCGGGATCTTGTTGTTGGGACTGATCTTGAGGAAGCCCGGCTCGAACTGGTCGCCCTTGCCGATGTTGACCGGGTGCGCCCGGTAGGGGAGGCCGCACTCCTCCAGCATGATGTGGATCTTGTGGCCGTTGGGCGTGGGCCAGGAATAGACGTCGATGGGGGCTTGGGACATGCGAGGGGTTCCACGGATGAAAGGCGGCCGGCCAGCATAGCGGCCGGTGGTCTTTCATGCTGGGCGCCTGCCGGAAGCCGCCGCCGCGGGTGCCGCCATTCAGGCGGTGGTGACCGCGCTCGGCGCCAGGTGCTTGTGGATCAGCGCCACGACCGCGGCGCCTTCGCCGATGGCGCCACCCACGCGCTTGACCGAGCCGGAGCGCACGTCGCCGACCGCGAACACGCCCGGCACGCTGGTTTCCAGGGCGGCGGCGGGGCGGGCCGGAAAGCCGCCGCGCGCCGCCTCGCCGGTGAGCACGAACCCATGCTTGTCGAGCGCGACCCCGCAGCCCTCGAGCCAGTCGGTCTCCGGCACGGCGCCGATGAACAGGAAGATGTTGCGGGCCGGGCACTGGTACTCGGCACCGCTCTGGCGGTCGCGCCAGCTGGCACCGTCGAGGCCCGAACCAGGCTCGCCGTGCAGCTGGACCAGCTCGGTGTAGGGATGGAGCTCGATGTTCGGCGCAGCGGCGATGCGGTCGATGAGGTAGCGCGACATGGTCGCCTCGAGCGACGGGCCGCGCACCAGCAGGTTGAGCTTGCTCACATGCTGCGAGAGGAAGACAGCGGCCTGCCCCGCCGAGTTGCCGCCGCCGACCAGGGCGACCTCCTGTTGAGCGCACAGCTTGGCTTCGAGCGCCGAGGCCCAGTACCAGATGCCGCGGCCTTCGAAATCGGCCAGCCGCGGCACCTCCGGGCGGCGGTAGCGGGCGCCGCTGGCGATGACGACCGTCCTCGCGCGCAGCCGCCGGCCATCTGCGAGCCGGACCGAGATCTCGCCGCGGCTTTCTGCGGCGCTGCAGTCCATGGAGGCCGCCTGTGCCGGGATCAGCATCTCCACGCCGAACTTCTGCGCCTGCACGAAGGCGCGACCGGCCAGCGCGCCGCCAGAGATGCCGGTCGGGAAGCCCAGGTAGTTCTCGATGCGCGCGCTGGCGCCGGCCTGGCCGCCGAAGGAGCGGCAATCGATGGTCATCACGCGCAGGCCTTCGGAGGCCGCGTACACGGCGGTGGCGAGGCCTGCCGGACCAGCGCCCACCACGAGCAGGTCGAAGAGGTCGTCGTGCTCGGCGGAGTCGACCATGCCCAGGCACAGCGCCAGGGCGTTCTGGCTCGGATTCGAGACCACCGAGCCGTCGGGGCAGACCACCAGGAGCTCGGCCTCGCCGTACTGCTCTAGGAGGGCCCGCGCATCGGCGTCCTGCGTGGCATCGACCACATGGTAGGGATGGCCGTTGCGCTGCAAAAAGTTCTGCAACCGGAGCAAGGGGGCCGACTGCGGCGGCCCGATCAGCACAGGGCCGCTGCCACCCGATTCGATGAGCGCGACCCGGCGAAGGATCATCGCACGCACCAGGCGCTCGCCGAGGTCGGCCTCCGCGATGATGAGCGCGCGCAGCTGCTCGGGCGGGACCAGCAGGGCTTCGACGTCCTCGTCGGCATGGCCGTCGACGAGGGCAGGGCGGCCCGAGAGCTGTGCGATCTCGGCTAGGAACTGGCCGGGCCCCTGGCGCTCGATGGGGACCACGCGGCCCAGCCCGTCGCGTTGCGTGATCGCCACGAGGCCCTTCAGCACCAGGAACATGCCCGGCCCGGGCTCGCCGGCGCGGAAGAGGCAGTCGCCGCGCGCGTAGTGCCGCGGGATGCCGAAGCGCCGCACGCGCTCGATGTCGGCGGCACCCAGCGTCGGGAACATCTGGTGGTGCCGGGTTTCAAGATTGCGGGAGGGGGATTCGGCCGTCATTTTCAAAATTTCCTGGGACGCATCGCCAGACATTAGACGCCCAAAGGTCCGGGTCGGGCCACCGTCATGCAACTGCCATCGGCGTGACACGCGTGCTTCATTGCGGGCTCACAGACTTCGCCGGCAGAAAGGGTTCCGCATGAAAGAACTGCCCACGCCGACGTTTCCATTCTCGCAACTCGGGTTGCGCGCCGCCCTGTGGCCGGCAACGGGCCGCGCGCCGGCAACGGTTCCGGTTCCTGCCGCGCCGCTCGCCCTGCCCAAGCCGATCGACGTCGACCGTGGCGGTATCAGCGTGAGCTGGGCGCGCCACCAGGACGACGTTCGTGCCGCACAGCGCCTGCGCCATGACGTGTTCGCCGGTGAGATGGGCGCGCGCCTGAACACCTCGCTGGAAGGCCACGACGTCGACCTGTTCGACGACTTCTGCGAGCACCTGCTGGTGCGCGACGAGGCCACGCGCCAGGTGATCGGCACCTATCGCGTGCTGACGCCAGCCCAGGCCCGCCGCGTGGGCAGCACCTACAGCGACACCGAGTTCGACCTGACGCGCCTGCGCGACCTGCGCGAGCGCATGGTCGAGCTGGGCCGCAGCTGCGTGCATGCCGACCACCGCCAGGGCGGCGTGATCCTCGCATTGTGGGGCGCGCTTGCCGCCTTCATGAACCGCAACAAGCTCGACACCATGATCGGCTGCGCCAGCATTCCGATGTGGCTGAACGGCGTGACCAGCGGCGACGCCGCCGCGAGCATCTGGCGCCAGCTGTCGGCCACGCACATGGCGCCGATCCAGTACCAGGTGCAGCCGCGCCTGCCGCTGCCGGTGCACCGCCTCGACGGCGACCTGGACATCGAGCCGCCGGCCCTGATCAAGGGCTACCTGCGGCTGGGTGCCAGGGTGCTCGGCGCGCCGGCATGGGATCCGGACTTCAACACCGCCGATCTGCCGATGCTGATGCGCATCGACGACCTGCCGGCGCGCTACCGCAAACATTTCCTGGCCAATTGACAGCCCGGAAAGAGCGTCACACAGTTGTCATGGAAGTGTCACGAAGTCGTCGGACACTGTGATGTTCTTGCTTGCGACCATTCCTGTGCCCGTTGTTCCAGACAATTTTGCTTCTTCACCTGCCCTCGCCGACAGCCCGCCTGTCGCCGCGGGCTCGTCGCTGACCCTGCTGGATCGCGACCACAGCATCCTGGCTTTCAACGAGCGCGTGCTCGATTGGGCCTATCGGCCCGAGGTGCCCCTGATCGAGCGGCTGCGCTACCTTTGCATCGTGTCGTCCAATCTCGACGAGTTCTTCGAAGTCCGGATGGCGCCGCACCTGGCCGCCCATACGGCGGGCGAGCGGAAGGGCAACTACACCGTCGACTCCTTCGCTCGCCTGTCCGAGGCGGCCCATACCCTCGTGGGCCGGCAGTACGCCCTCTACAACGGCGAGCTGATGCCGACCTTCGCGAAGGAAGGCATCCATGTCATCTCGCATGGCGAACGCAATACGGCGCAGCGCAAATGGGTGAACGACTATTACGAGCGCGAGGTCCGGCCGCTGCTGATTCCCGTCGGGCTCGATCCGGCCCATCCCTTTCCACAAGTCGCCAACAAGTCGCTCAACTTCATCGTGCGCCTGGGCGGCAAGGATGCCTTCGGCCGCGAGAACCCGATCGCCATCGTCAAGGTGCCCCGGGTGCTGCCGCGCATGATCGCGATGCCTGCCAAGGTGTCCGGCGGCAAGAAGCTGTTCGTTGCGCTTTCGAGCATCGTGCGCGCGCACCTGCAGGGCATGTTCCCGGGGCGCGAGGTGGGCGACTTCTCGCAGTTCCGCGTCACGCGACATTCCGATCTCGCCGTCGACGAGGAAGACGTCAAGAACCTGCGCACAGCGCTGCGCCAGGGGCTGCAGCATCGGCACTTCGGGCAGGCCGTGCGGCTGGAAGTTTCGGCCAGCTGCGCCGAGTCGCTGGCGACCTTCCTGCTGGCGCAGTTCGATCTACCGCCGGAGGCACTCTACCGCGTGCACGGCCCCGTCAACCTGGCGCGGCTGACGCAGTTGATCGACCTGCTGGACGAGCCGCAGCTTCGCTTCGCGCCTTACCAGGCTTCCTATCCCGTTTCGCTGTCGCCGGGGCAGTCCTTCTTCGAGCGGCTGCAGGCGGGCGATGCGCTGATCCACCAGCCCTTCGAGAGCTTCGAAGGCGTGCTCGCCTTCCTGCGGGAGGCCGTGCAGGACCCGCAGGTGCTCGCGATCAAGCAGACCATCTACCGTACCGGCGTCGATTCGGAGCTCATGGAGCTGTTGCGCGAGGCGGTTCGCCGCGGCAAGGAAGTCACGGTGATCGTGGAGCTCAAGGCGCGCTTCGACGAAGAAGCCAACATCAACTGGGCCGAGATGCTCGAGTCGATCGGTGCCCAGGTGGTCTATGGGGTCGTGGGCCTGAAGACGCACGCCAAGATGCTGCTCGTGACGCGGCGCGAGGGCAAGGTGTTGCGGCGCTACGGCCACCTCTCCACCGGCAACTACAACCCCCTCACCGCCAGGCTCTACACCGACATCAGCCACCTGACTGCCGACCGGCTGCTCACGGCCGATATGGAAGCCGTGTTCGTGCACATGGCCAGCCAGAGCCGGCTGCCGAAGCTCAACCGCATGTGGATGGCGCCTTTCGACCTGCATCGCAACCTGATTGCACGCATCGACGCCTTGGGGGCCGCAGCGGTACGGGGCGTGCCCACGCGCATCGTTGCGAAGATGAATGCGTTGACCGACGAGGCCCTGATCGCTTCGCTGGTCAGCGCCGGCCGCAAGGGCGTGAAGATCGACCTGATCGTGCGCGGCGCCTGCACCCTGCCTGCCCAGGTACCGGGCCTGACCGACAACGTCCGCGTCCGTTCGGTCATCGGCCGGTTTCTCGAGCATTCGCGGGTGTTCTATTTCCGTGAGGACGAGGACGAGGCGCTCTACCTGTCGAGCGCCGACTGGATGAACCGCAACATGCTGCGGCGCATCGAGCTGGCCTGGCCGGTGACCGATCCGGTGCTGCGCCAGCGCCTGATCGACGAGTGCCTGGTGGCCTACCTGCACGACGGGCGCGATGCGTGGGACCTCGGCGCCGATGGAAGCTATCGCCGTGTCAACCACGACACGCATCAGGGAGAGGAGGGCGCGCCGCGTGCGGTCCAGGCCCATGGTGCGCAAACCGCCCTCATGGTCCGCTACTCGTCGCGGGGCCGCGTCCGGGCCGCGTCGCGCGTGTGAGGCCTGCATGGACCTGATCTTCTGGCGTCATGCCGAGGCCGAGGACTGGACCGAAGGTTGCGACGACCTGCAGCGCTCGCTGACACCGCGCGGCGAGAAGCAGGCCAAGCGCATGGCCGCCTGGCTGGACCGGCAGTTGCCCGAGGGCACGCGCGTCGTCTGCAGCCCGGCGCGGCGTTGCGAGCAGACGGTGCTTGCGCTGGGCCGCAAGTACAAGCTGCGCAGCGAGCTCTCGCCCGACACCACGGCGGACGCCCTGCTGGGCGGCGCCGGCTGGCCCAATGGCAAGTCGGTGGTGTTGCTGGTCGGCCATCAGCCGTCGCTGGGCCAGGCCATCTCGCTGCTGCTAGGGCTCAAGCAGGACAGCTGCCCGGTGCGCAAGGGCGCCGTCTGGTGGATCCGCACGCGCGAGCGCGACGGCGACACCCAGACGGTGGTGGTGACGGTGCAGTCGCCCGAACTGCTGTAGTCAGCTGGCGCAAGCACGCCGCGGCCTGCGATTCAGACGCCTTCGAGCTGGACCCGCCAGGGCGTCTTCTGCCAGGCCAGTACTTCCTCGCGCAGCAGGTGGGCCGATTGCGGATAGGTCTCCGACCAGCCGTTGCGGCATGTCAGGATGAAAACGCGGCTGTCGGCACGCACCAGCCGCAGCGCCTGCAGATCGGGATCACGCCGTGCATGGCACAGGAGCACTGACAGCCGCAGCGCCAGCAGCTGGGGCACGAAGACCTCGTCGTCCAGCGCACCCTCGAGCTTGCGCAGCTTGCCCCGGTGGCCCAGCACCAGCTGGCTGAGCGAATGCATCTCGTTGACCGCGAAGCCCGGTGCGTCGGTGTTGTCCAGGATGTAGGCGCCGTGCTTGTGGTAGTCGCTGTGCGAGATGTGAGTGCCGATCTCGTGCAGCTGTGCAGCCCAGCCGAGCTTGCGCAGCGCGCGGCCGGCGCGGCTGGTGGTGCCGGCGCCGCGCGAGGCCGGCTCCAGTTGCAGGAACAGCGCCGCGGCCGTCTCTCCGACCCGCCTCACCTGGGCGGAGTCGACCGCGAAGCGGCTGGCCAGGCGCGCGACCGTGGCGGCACGCAGGTCGGCTACGCTCTCGTCGCGCTCGAGCAGCTCATGGAGCACGCCGTGGCGCAGGGCGCCCTGCGCCACCTTCATCTCGTCGATCTCGAGCAAGTCGAAGACGGCCCGCAGCACGCTCACGCCGCCGCCGATCACCGCCTTGCGGTCTTCCCGCATCCCCTCGATGCGCAAGCGGTCGGCGCTGCCGGCCTTCAGCAGGCGCTCGACCAGCCAGTCGAGCCCGTCGCGCGTGATGACGCCAGGCTCGCCGCCGGCCGCTCCCAGCACGTCGCCGACCGCGCCTATCGTGCCGGAAGCGCCGTACGCCACGTCCCAGCGGTCGGGCACGTAAGTGCCGAGCGCTTCGTCCAGCACTGCCTTGGCGGCGACCTCCGCGGCACGGAACGCGCCAGGGGTGAATTGGGCCTCGGGAAAGTGCTTCATCGACCAGGCGACGCTTCCGACCCGGTACGACTCCATCACGGTCGCTTCCAGGCCGGTGCCGATGATCATCTCGGTCGAGCGGCCGCCGATGTCCACCACCAGCCGGCGCTCCTGGTCCGAGGCGTCGGTATGGGGCAGCAGGTGCGCCACGCCCTGGTAGATGAGGCGAGCCTCCTCGCGGCCGGTGATGACGTCGATGCCGAAGCCAAGGATGGTGCGCGCGCGCAGCAGGAACTCGTCGCGGTTGCGGGCTTCTCGCAGGGTCTGGGTGGCCACCGCGCGGACCTGCGAGCGCTTGAAGCCCGCCAGCCGCTCACCAAAGCGGGCGAGGGTCTCCCAGCCGCGCTGCATGGCCTCTGGCGTGAGATTGCGGGCCGCGTCCAGGCCGTTTCCCTGCCGGACAGTCTCCTTCAGATATTCGGTGCGGTGGATCTGGCCGTGGTCGACCCGGCCGATTTCGAGCCTGAAGCTGTTCGAGCCGAGATCGACCGCGGCGAGGCGGGTTCCGTTTTGCATGTCGAGATGGAGAAGCGCAGGGCCCTGATCGTAGCCTCACGGCCGCCCGGTGCTGCGTAGGCAGGCACCGCGGCACGGGCCTGCCCAGGCCAGGCAGGGAGCATGACGTTTGTGTGACATCGTCATGGAATTCGCCCACAGTGACGGCCGCTCTCCCTCTGAGGAGGGTGTCATATTCATGTCACACAAGCTTTCTAGAGTCGCTGTCAAGTCCCCGGCAAAGGGGTTTTGCACATCCAGAAGGAAGCCTCATGAAAACGACGTTCAAGTTTGCAGCCGCCGGCCTGTTTGCCGCGGCAATGGCCCATGTCCCAGCCCTTGCCCAGGACGCCACGGGCGCAGGCGCAAGTTTCCCGGCGCCGCTGTACTCCAAGTGGGCCTCCGATTTCAACAAGGCGACCGGCGCGAAGATCAACTACCAGTCGGTGGGTTCCGGCGCCGGCATCAAGCAGATCGATGCCAAGACGGTGGATTTCGGCGCTTCCGACATGCCGCTGACCGACGAAGATCTCAAGGCCAAGGGCCTGCTGCAGTTCCCCACCGTCATCGGCGGCGTGGTTCCGGTGGTCAACGTTCAGGGAATCAAGGCGGGCGAGCTCAAGCTCAGTGGCCAGGTGCTCGGCGACATCTACCTTGGCAAGATCACCAAGTGGAACGACCCGGCGATCAAGGCGCTGAACGGTTCGCTCGCGCTGCCCGACGCCGCGATCGCCCCGGTGCGCCGCGCCGATGGTTCCGGCACCACCTTCCTGTTCACCAACTACCTGAGCAAGGCCAACCCGGACTGGAAGGCCAAGGTCGGTGACGGCACTGCCGTGAACTGGCCCACTGGCGCGGGCGGCAAGGGCAACGAAGGCGTTGCGCAGTTCGTCAGCAAGCTGCCCAATTCGATCGGCTACGTCGAGTACGCCTACGTCAAGCAGAACAAGATGACCTATGCGCAGATGCAGAACGCTGCCGGCAAGTTCGTCACCCCGGACGATGACGCGTTCAAGGCGGCGGCCGCCGGTGCCGACTGGTCCAGGACTTTCTACCAGGTGCTGACCAACCAGCCCGGCGAGCAGTCGTGGCCCATCACGGGCGCGACCTTCATCCTGATGCACAAGACGCAGGACAAGCCGGCGCAGGCGACCACCACGCTCAAGTTCTTCGACTGGGCCTACAAGAATGGCGACAAGACCGCCGGCGACCTCGACTACGTGCCGATGCCTGACAAGGTGAAGGGCATCATCGCGACGGCCTGGGGTGACATCAAGGACGCGTCGGGCAAGCCCCTCGCGGTCAGCGCCAAGTAATCCAAGCCGGCGCGTCATGAGCACACCGCTCGAGCACGCGCCGATTCCGGAGCGACCTGTGTCATCCAGTTTTCCCGCTGCCGCAAACCCTCTTGAGCTGCCGCCCGAGGGCATACGCACAAACAACAGCCCGCCTTCCGCCAGGAAGCCGCGCACCGGCGCCACCGTCGATCGCCTGTTCGGGATGGCCGCCAAGGGAGCTGCGCTGCTGACGCTGGCGATGCTGATCGGCATTCTCTTGTCGCTCTTCGTAGGTGCCTGGCCCGCGATCTCCAAGTTCGGCCTCGGCTTTCTCACCAGCAGCGTGTGGGACCCGGTCCAGAACGAGTACGGCGGTCTGGTGATGATCTACGGCACGCTCGCCACTTCGCTGATTGCGCTGGTCATCGCAGTGCCGGTGAGCTTCGGTATCGCACTGTTCCTCACCGAGATGTCGCCGGCCTGGCTCAAGCGGCCGCTCGGCACTGCGATCGAACTGCTGGCCGCGGTGCCCTCGATCGTCTACGGCATGTGGGGCCTGCTGGTGTTCGGCCCGATCCTCTCGACCTACGTGCAGCAGCCGCTGCAGAGATTGTTCGATGGGGTGCCTTACCTGGGCGCACTGGTGTCCGGCCCACCGGTCGGCATCGGCATTCTGTCGGCCGGCATCATCCTGGCGATCATGATCATCCCCTTCATTGCCTCGGTGATGCGCGACGTGTTCGAAGTCACGCCGCCGCTGCTCAAGGAGTCGGCGTACGGCCTCGGCTCGACGACCTGGGAAGTGGTCTCCAGGGTGGTGCTGCCCTATACCAAGGCCGGCGTGATCGGCGGCATCATGCTGGGCCTCGGCCGTGCGCTGGGCGAGACCATGGCGGTCACTTTCGTGATCGGCAATACCAACCAGCTGAACTCGCTCTCGGTGTTCGAGGCGGCCAACAGCATCACCTCGGTGCTGGCCAACGAGTTCGCGGAAGCAGGTGCGGGCCTGCACCAGGCTTCGCTGATGTATCTCGGCCTGGTGCTGTTCTTCATCACCTTCGTGGTGCTGTCGCTGTCGAAGCTGCTGCTGCAGCAGATGCAGAAGAGCGAGGGCAAGAAGTCATGAGCCGCACGGCCGCTCCGAAGGCGAATACCGCAGCGCGCAGCGCGGAGGTTTTTCTATGAGCCGCACGGCCGCTCCGAAGGCGAATACCGCAGCGCGCAGCGCGGAGGTTCTTTTATGAGTACAGCGGAACGACTGCTCAGCGCGAAGGCGCTCGACGAGACGCGCGCGGCCAGGTTCGCGAGCCGCAAGCGCATCAACATCATCGCGCTGTCGCTGTCGATGGCCGCGATGGCCTTCGGCGTGTTCTGGCTGGTCTGGATCTTGTGGGAAACGCTGCGCCTCGGCGTCGGCGGCCTGGCGATCGCCACCTTCACCGAGATGACGCCACCTCCGAACGAGGCCGGCGGTATCGCCAATGCGATCTTCGGCTCGCTGGCCATGGTGCTGCTGGCCACCTTCGTCGGCACGCCGATCGGCATCATGGCCGGCATCTACCTGGCGGAATACAACCCCAAGGGCTGGCTGGCGGGTGTCACGCGCTTTGTCAACGACATCCTGCTGTCGGCACCCTCGATCGTGATCGGCCTGTTCGTCTACGCGATTGCAGTGGCGTACTTCAGGTCCTTCTCGGGGCTGGCCGGGGCGATGGCACTGGCGCTGATCGTGATCCCGGTCGTGATCCGCACCACCGAGAACATGCTGCAGCTGGTCCCGGCCGGACTGCGCGAAGCCGCCTACGCGCTCGGCACGCCGAAGTGGCGGGTGATCATGAGCATCACGCTGCGTGCGGCGCGCGCCGGGGTGGTCACGGGCATCCTGCTGGCGGTGGCGCGTATTGCGGGGGAGACCGCGCCGCTGCTCTTCACCGCGCTCAACAACCAGTTCTGGACCGCCGACATGACGCAGCCGATGGCCAGCCTGCCGGTGACCATCTTCAAGTTCGCGATGAGCCCCTACGAGAACTGGCAGCAGCTGGCCTGGGCCGGTGTGTTCCTGATCACCGTCGCGGTGCTGGCGCTCAATATCCTCGCTCGCGTCCTGACGCGCAACAAACACTGAACACCATGCCATCCACCATCGCCGTACAGCCGTCTCCCGCGAAGATCTCGGTCAAGAACCTGAACTTCTACTACGGCAAGTTCCACGCGCTCAAGGGCATCAACCTCGAGATCCCCGAGAACAAGGTCACCGCCTTCATCGGCCCCTCGGGCTGTGGCAAGTCGACGCTGCTTCGCACGTTCAACCGCATGTTCGAGCTCTATCCGGAGCAGCGCGCCGAAGGCGTGATCGCGCTGGACGGCGAGAACCTGCTGACCTCCAGGCAGGACGTGGCGCTGATCCGCGCCAAGATCGGCATGGTGTTCCAGAAGCCGACGCCTTTCCCGATGTCGATCTACGACAACATCGCCTTCGGCGTGAAGCTGTTCGAGAACCTGAGCGCCTCCGAGATGGACGACCGTGTCGAGTGGGCGCTCAAGAAGGCCGCGCTCTGGACCGAGGTGCGCGACAAGCTGCAGCAGAGCGGCTCGGGCCTGTCCGGCGGCCAGCAGCAGCGGCTTTGCATTGCCCGCGGAATCGCGATCAAGCCCGAGGTGCTGCTGCTCGACGAGCCGTGCTCGGCGCTGGACCCGATCTCCACGGCCAAGATTGAGGAACTGATTGCCGAGCTGAAGAACGAATACACGGTGGTCATCGTGACCCACAACATGCAACAGGCGGCACGCTGCAGCGACTACACGGCGTACATGTACCTGGGCGACCTGATCGAGTTCGGCGCTACCGAAGAGCTTTTCTTCAAGCCCAGGCGCAAAGAGACCGAGGACTACATCACCGGCCGTTTCGGCTGAAAGGAGCGTCATGACCGAGAAACATCTCTCCAGCCAGTTCGACAGCGAGCTGAACGCGGTCTCGTCGCGCGTCATGGAACTCGGCGGCATGGTCGAGTCCCAGATCAACCAGGCCGTGTATGCGTTGGCACAGTTCGACACGGACTCGGCCAATCGGGTGATCGAGACCGAGATCCGCGTCAACGCGATGGAGATCGAGATCGACCGCGAGTTGTCCTCGATCATCGCGCGGCGCCAGCCGACGGCGCGCGACCTGCGCCTCCTGATCGCCATCTCGAAGACCACCGCCAACCTCGAGCGCGTGGGGGACGAGGCCAACAAGATTGCGCGGATGGTGAAGAAGATCATCGAGAGCGGCTCGGCGCGGGCGCTGCCCTCCACCGAGCTGCGCGTTGCGGCCGACCTGGCCTCGGGCTTGCTGCGCAAGGCGCTCGACGCCTTTGCGCGTCTGGACACCGCCGCCGCGCTGTCGATCCTCAAGGACGACGACCTGATCGACCAGGAGTTCGACGGCTTCGTGCGCAAGCTGGTCACCTACATGATGGAAGACCCGCGCACCATCTCAGCCAGCCTCGACCTGCTGTTCCTGGCGAAGGCCATCGAGCGCATCGGCGATCATGCGAAGAACATCGCCGAGTTCATCATCTACATCGTCAAGGGCGCCGACGTGCGGCACACTTCGATGCAAGAGATCGAGTCGGCACTTCAATAGGCTTAATAGGCTTGCATTTTCATCAATGAAGAAACCCCGCGTCCTGATCGTCGAAGACGAATCCTCGATTGCCGAGCTCATTGCCGTCAACCTGCGCCACAACGGCTTCGAGCCGATCTGGGCGGAGGACGGCGCGGCGGCGCAGCGCGAGATCGACGCCTGTCTGCCCGACCTGGTTCTGCTCGACTGGATGCTGCCGGGCCAGAGCGGCCTTCAATTGGCGCGACAGTGGCGCAAGGACCCGCGCACCAAGAGCATGCCGATCCTCATGCTGACGGCGCGCGGCGACGAACCTGACAAGGTCGCCGGATTGGACGCCGGGGCAGACGACTACATCACCAAGCCCTTCTCCACGCAGGAAATGCTGGCGCGTATCCGGGCCGTGCTGCGGCGCCGGGCGCCCGAGGTGGTGGCCGAGCGCGTCGAAATCGGCGAGCTGGCCCTCGATACGGCAACGCACCGCGTGACCTGGCAAGGCTTGCCGCTGAAGGTCGGGCCGACCGAGTTCAAGCTGCTGGGCTACCTGATGCAGCACGCCGAGCGTGTGCACAGCCGTTCCCAACTGCTGGACAAGGTGTGGGGCGATCACGTCTACATCGAGGAGCGCACGGTCGACGTGCACGTCAAACGCCTGCGCGAGTCGCTGGGCGCCGCAGCGCCGATGGTCGAGACCGTGCGCGGCGCCGGCTACAGACTCACGGCACAGATCACCGTGTGAAGGGCTCGCCGGCGAGCACGCGGCGGCACAATGGGCAGGCATGCCGTTTCGTATCGCAACTTTCCTGATCGCTTCCGTGCTCGGGGCCGCCATCGTCGCGGCAATGGCAGGGCTTCACTTTTTGTGGCTGGGCGCATGGCTGGGTGCGGTGCTGTGGCTCGGGCTCGACGCCTGGCGCGCCCAGCGGCTGCTGGACGTGCTGCGCCACGACGGCAGCGGCCTGCCGTCGCGTGGGTCGGGCGTGTGGGGCGAGATCGCCGAACGCATTCGCAAGCTGCTGCGCGCGCGCGAGCAGCAGACCCGGCAGGCCGAGGACCGCCTGCAGGAGTTCCTGGCCGCCATCCAGGCCTCGCCGAACGGTGTGGTGCTGCTCGATGAGCAGGGCCGCATCGAGTGGTGCAACCAGACCGCGGCCGGCCAGTTCGGCATCGATGCCGAGCGCGACCTCTTGCAGCATCTCTCGAATTTGGTGCGCGATCCTGCTTTCGTGGCCTACCTCGCTTCGTGGAACTACAGCCGCGACGTGGTCATCGACGCGCCGTCGCAAATCCACGGCCATCGCGGCCATCCGGTGCGGCTGTCGGTGCAGGTGCACCCGTACGCCGGCAATCGCCGCATGCTGCTGACGCGCGACATCACCTCGCTGGAGCAGGCCGAGGCCATGCGGCGCGACTTCGTTGCCAATGTCTCGCACGAGATCCGCACACCGCTCACGGTGCTCGCCGGCTTCGTCGAGACCTTGCAGAACCTGCCGCTGGACGCCGAGGAGCGATCTCGCTATCTGGCGCTCATGGCCCAGCAGTCGCACCGCATGGAGACGCTGGTCAACGACCTGCTCACGCTGTCGCGCCTGGAAGGCAGTGCGGCGCCGCCTTCCAACCGCTGGACCCGCGTGCGTGCGCTGATGGCGCAGTGCGAGGACGAGGGCCGCGGCCTGTCGAACCGGCTGAGCCCGAAGGGACACAAGCTGAGCTTCATGCTGGAAGCCGATTCCGAGATCGCCGGTGCGGCCACCGAGCTGCAGAGCGCCATGTCCAACCTGCTGAGCAATGCGATCCGCTACACGCCCGGCGGCGGCGAAGTGGCGGTGACCTGGCGGGTCCTGCCCGATGGCCGCGGCGAGTACGCGGTGCGCGACAGCGGCCCGGGCATCGCGGCGGAGCACATCCCGCGCCTCACCGAGCGCTTCTACCGCATCGATCGCAGCCGCTCGCGGGAGACCGGCGGCACCGGCCTGGGCCTGGCGATCGTGAAGCACGTGGCGCAGCGCCACGGCGCCGAGCTGCGCATCGAGAGCGTGGTGGGCAAGGGCTCGCGCTTTGCGTTGCTGTTCCCGGTCACGCGCTTGCGACAGGCTACTGCCGTCAGCGCCGTCGCCTGAGCGTCGACCACAGCAGCGCGAGCATCAGCGCCGCGGCCATCGCCAAGGCTAGCGCACTCATGAGCCAGAAGGCCAGTGGCGATTGCATCGCCGGCCAGGGACCGATGCCGCGATAAGCCAGCAGGTAGCTGCCGCCCAGCCCGACGCCCCAGAGCAGCGTGCAGTACAGCACCAGCGGCGTCACCGTGACGCGGTAGCAGCGCAGCACGAAGACGCACAGCGTCTGGACAGCATCGGCCAGGTGGTAGGCGGCGGTCGCCAGCAGCAGTGTGGCGCCCAGCGCCACCACTGCGGGATTGGCGGAGTAGATGGCGGCCAGGCGCCAGCGCAGCAGCGCCATGGCCGCGGCGAACAGCAGGGCGCCCAGAAGGGCCAGCTGAAAGCCGCGAACACAGGCGCGCCGTGCCAGTGCGGCATCGCCAGCGCCGAGCCAGAAGCTCACGCGCGCGCTGGTCGCGATGGCGATCGACAGCGGCACCATGTACGCGACGGCCGTGAGGTTGGATGCAATCTGGTGGGCCGCCGAGGCGGCGGTGCCGAGACGGGCGATGAACAGCGCCATCAGAGTAAAGGAGGTGACCTCCACCAGCACGGCGAGGCCCGCCGGAATGCCGAGCCGGGCGAACTGCCTGAGGTGGCGCCAGTCAGGCGGCTCGATGCGGCGCCAGATGCGGTAGTCGCGGAAGATGGACTGGCTGCGCAGCAGCCATGCCGCGCACGCGAGCATGGTCCAGTTGACTGCCAGCGTGGCCCAAGCGCAGCCCACCAGGCCCATGGCCGGCAGGCCGGCGCCGCCGAAGGTGAACCAGATCGACAGGGCCAGCTTTGGCGCCAGCGAGGCCAGCTGGAGCCAGGTCACGAGCTGGGGTTGGCCAAGGCTCTGGTTGAGCGTGCTGAACACCCGAAACAGAAGCGCCGGGGCCAGCGCGAAGGCCAGGACCTGGAGATAGGCTTCCACGTCGGCGCGCATGGCGTGCGGCACCTCGGCCCAGCGCAGCAGCGGTGCGGGAAAGAGCAGGATCGCCATGCCCAGGACGATTGCGAAGGCGCACAGGTAGAGCGACTGGCGCACGGAGCGGCCGACTTCCGCGGTGCGCTGCGCGCCGTGCAGTTCGGCCCAGACCGGCAGCAGCGCCTGCAGCATCCCGAGCAGCGAGACGTAGACGCTGACGAAGATGGCCGAGCCCACCGACAGCGCCGCCAGTGCGCCCTCGGCATAGCGGCCGGCGACGATGGTGTCGGTGACGCCGAAGGCCATCACGGCCATCTGGCCGGCCAGAACCGTCCCGGCGTGGCGTGCAATGACGCGCCGTTCGCTGCTCAAGGCGCGGTTCTTTGGTAGAGCAGCAGGTCGTCGCTGGGACTGGTGGGCCGGCGCAGGGTGCCGATGAGGCGCCAGCTCTCGAGATTGACCAGCGTGTGCAGGCGCCCGATGGCTTCCGGGCTGACGATCAGCCAGGGGCAGCTCGGGCCGCCCAGCAGCGGCTGCAGGTTGATCTGCCCGTGATGGCGCAGTGCCGCGATATGGGGCCGACCCAGCGCCAGCTCGGACATGCAGCTCGGCTGTCCGACCCGCTCGGAGATGGCGCGCACCTGCGGTGCGTAGCTGCGGGCGTAGTCCAGCAACGGCAGCCACAGTGTCATCACCAGCATCCAGCAGAGGGCCGCGCCGCCAGCCGGCAGGACCAGGGTCTTCCACAGCGCGGCGCGCTGCCGGCCGGTGCGCCAGCGCACCAGCCAGGCCCAGGCAAGCGTGGCGGCGATGGCGAAAACAAAAGCGGTGGCGGAGAAGTGCGGGACGAAGCCGGGCGCCAGCTTTGCCACGTTGGCGGCCGTCTTTGCCGGAAAGCCGGTCTGCATCGCGACCCAGATCACCCAGAAGATGATCGCCCAGACGCTGAAGAAGAGCAGCGTGAACCAGTCGATCAGCGCGGCGACGCTGCGCCTGAAGGTCGGCAGGGCGAACGCCGCCAGCGTCGCGAAGGCCGGCAGGGCGAGCAGCAGCGAGCGCTCGGAAAAACTGGTGGTCCAGGTGGCGGCCAGCGGCACCAGGGCGAACCACAGCGGTAGTGCGACGTGGCGCGCCGTCAACTGCCGGCGCCAGCGCCACAGGGTCCATACCGCGAGCGGCCACGCCGGCCAGGTAAACCACAGCAGCAGCTTGGCCTGGCTGCGTACCTCGCTCCAGATGCGGGTGCCAGGCTGGCTGCCAGGCAGCTCGATCTTCCACTGCAACAGGCCGAGCCAGGCGGCCAGGAGCCCGGCCAGCAGTGTGGCACCGAAGATCGTGGCAATGGCGCCCGCGGAATAGGTGGGCTCGTCGCCGGATGTCTGCTCCATGCCGCCGCGCCGGCGGTCCAGGGCGAGGAAGATCACGCAGCCGATGCCCAGCGCCAGCCCCACCGTCGGGCCTCCGCTCAGCGTCATGCCGGCCGCGCCGATCACGAGGGCGACGATCGGACCGATGCGGTGGTATGGAAGGGCGACGACGCCGTAAAACAGCTGCGAAGCGAAGAAGAGCTGGGCCAGCGCCGGGGTGGTCTCATGCCCAAGCTGGGCCAGGCCCAGGCAGGCGATCAGTGCCAGCAGCGCGCCGTCGGCAATGGCGCGGGCGTAGTCGGTGGGACGTGCCTCGCCGCCGAAGGCGAAGGCGACCGGCTGTGCCTGCGTGGTGCGCGCGAGGTAATAGACCGCGTACCAGGTCGCCATGAACGCGCCCCAGAGCAGCAGCGCGAAAGCGATGCGGACGGCGAGGTCGGGATGCACCCAGGCCGGCGCAATCTTGATCGCCCACGCGCCGATCCAGTATGGGATCAGGGCGGGCGTCTCGGGCCGGAGGCCCAGCAGCATCGGATCGAGCCAGCGGGCCAGGCCTTCGGTGCTGCGCGCCAACTCGGCCATGTAGCCGAAGGAGACGATGTCCGCGCTCTTCCAGGGTCCGCGCCCCACCAGGCCGGGCATCAGGTAGGCCGCGCACAGCAGGATCAGGGCGATGCGCGGCAGGCGGCGCACGGCGCTCTGGGCAACGATCGCTGGCGTCGGGTGGTTCAACGGGAAAGGCGTCTGGGTGGAGGGGAGACCAAAAG
The DNA here is from genome assembly GCF_901827155.1 of Variovorax sp. PBL-H6. NCBI lineage: Bacteria > Pseudomonadati > Pseudomonadota > Betaproteobacteria > Burkholderiales > Comamonadaceae > Variovorax > Variovorax sp. PBL-H6. Next base: position 3,853,818 of record NZ_LR594659.1, on the reverse strand, counting down.
AAAAAGGGCAGCGCGGTAAACCGGGCTGCCCTCGACTCGGAAGCGCCTGCCTTACTTGGAGGCAGCAGCGCCGGTCTTGCCGAAACGGTTGCGGAACCTCTCGACGCGACCGCCCATGTTGTCCACCGACTTCTGGGTGCCCGTGTAGAAGGGGTGCGACTCGCTCGAGGTGTCGAGCTTGAAGAGCGGCAGCTCGCGGCCGTCGTCGGTCTTGCCCATTTCCTTGGTGTTCACGCAGGAACGGGTGACGAACTTGAAGCCGTTCGACAGATCGACGAACAGGACCTCGCGGTAGTTCGGGTGAATGCCTTCTTTAGCCATGATTTCTTCCTTTGGTCGATGCGAGAGCCACAAGATCGAACGCCTTCGTCCTTCATGAGACTTCTGAAGATGCGTCCCTCCGGCACGGCGCCGGGCTGCACTTTTCGCGGAGCCTGCGATTATCGCATACTGGTCCTTTTGGGCGCCAATCCCATTCACACCCTACAGCCATGAACTCAAGCCCTTTGCGCGCCGGCCTGGTCGGTTTCGGTTTTGCCGGCCAGACTTTTCACGCGCCCGTGCTCTCGGCCGTGCCGGGCCTGCAATTGGCGGCAGTGGCCAGTTCCCGGCCGCACAAGGTGCACGAGGAATGGCCCGACGTCGACGTGGTGCCCGACGTGGCGGCGCTGTTGGGGCGTTCGGACATCGATCTGGTCGTGGTCGCGACGCCCAATGCGCAGCACCATCCGGTGGCCAAGGCCGCGCTGGGTGCGGGCAAGCACGTGGTGGTCGACAAGCCTTTCACCCTCGATGCGGCCCAGGCACGGGAGCTCGCGTCCTTGGCGCAACGGCAGGGCCTGCTGCTGTCGGTCTATCAGAACCGCCGCTTCGACTCGGACTTCCTGACGCTGAAGGCGCTGCTCGCCAGCGGCGAACTGGGCCGGCCGGTCTATCTCGAATCGCATTTCGACCGCTTCCGTCCCCAGGTGCGCGAGCGCTGGCGCGAGCAGCCGGCGCCGGGGGCCGGGCTCTGGGTGGACTTGGGTTCGCACCTGTTGGACCAGGCAGTGCGGCTCTTCGGGCGGCCTGACACGTTGCAGCTCGACACCGCCTGCCTGCGCGACGGGGCGCTCGTCGAGGACTACTTTCACGCCGTGCTGCGTTACGAGAGCGGCTCGCATGCGCCGCTGCGCGTGGTGCTGCACGCAACCACGCTGGCGGCCCATGCCGCTCCCCGCTACATCGTCCACGGCACGCGCGGCAGCTACGTCAAGCGCGGGGTCGATCCGCAGGAGGATGCCCTGCGTGCCGGTAGAAAGCCCGGCGGGGAAGGTTGGGGCGCCGACGGCCTCGATGGCGAGCTGACCTTGCCATCCGACGCCGGCCAATCCAGGCGGAGAAATGTGCCGACCATGGCCGGCAACTACATGACTTACTACGCTGAGGTGCGCGACGCGATCCTCGGCAAGGGCGAGAACCCCGTTGCGCCCGAGCAGGCGGTTGAACTCATGGAGCTTCTGGACCTCGGCCGCCAAAGCGCCGCCGAAGGCCGCGCCTTCCCGGCGCGCTGAGGTCCGGGCGAGCCTTACCCGCCTCGGCGCATCATGTCGAAGAACTCGACATTGGTCTTGGTGGCCCTCATGTTCTTCAGCATGAGCTCCATCGCCTCGATCTCGTCCATGTTGTACATGAGCTGGCGCAGGATGCGTGTCTTCTGCAGGATTTCGGGCGGCAGCAGCAATTCCTCGCGGCGGGTGCCGCTGCGGTTGAGCTGGAGCGAGGGAAACACGCGCTTCTCGTAGAGGCGGCGGTCCAGGTGGATTTCGGAGTTGCCCGTGCCCTTGAACTCCTCGAAGATGACTTCGTCCATGCGGCTGCCTGTATCGATCAGCGCAGTGCCGATGATGGTCAGCGACCCGCCTTCTTCCACGTTGCGCGCCGCGCCCAGGAAGCGCTTGGGGCGCTGCAGCGCGTTGGAGTCGACACCGCCAGTCAGCACCTTGCCCGAGGAGGGCACGACATTGTTGTAGGCACGAGCCAGCCGGGTGATCGAGTCCAGCAGGATCACCACGTCCTTCTTGAGTTCGACGAGGCGTTTGGCGCGCTCGATCACCATCTCGGCCACATGCACATGGCGTGCGGCAGGCTCGTCGAAGGTGGAGGCGATGACCTCGCCCTTCACCGTGCGCTGCATCTCGGTCACTTCCTCGGGCCGCTCGTCGACGAGCAGCACCATCATGTGGACCTCGGGGTAGTTGGCGCTGATCGCGTGCGCCATGTGCTGCATCATCACCGTCTTGCCGCTCTTGGGCGGCGCCACCAGCAACGCACGCTGGCCTTTGCCGATGGGGGCGATGATGTCGATGATGCGGCCGGTGATGTTCTCCTCGCCCTTGAAGTTGTCGCGCTCCAGGCGCATCAGCTCCTTGGGAAACAGCGGCGTGAGGTTCTCGAACATCACCTTGTGCTTGTTCGCCTCGGGCGCGCCGCCGTTGACCTTGTCCAGCTTGGTCAAGGCAAAGTAGCGCTCGCCGTCCTTGGGAATGCGCACCTCGCCCTCGATCAGGTCGCCGGTGTGCAGGTTGAAGCGCCGCACCTGGCTGGGACTGATGTAGATGTCGTCGGTACTGGCGGTGAAGCTGGTGTCCGGGCTGCGCAGGAAGCCGAAGCCGTCCGGCAGGATTTCGAGCACGCCGTCGGCGAAGACCTGCTCGCCGGCCTTTGCCCGCTTCTTGATGATCGCGAACATCAGCTCCTGCTTGCGCATGCGGCCGGTGTTCTCGATCTCCAAAGCTTCAGCCTGCTTGAAGACTTCAGACACGTGAAGTGCCTTGAGTTCGTTTAAGTGCATGGAACGACCCCTTGCGGGGAAACTGTCGGAAAGAACCTGGGGGGAGGTTTGAGGAGAGGCGAGGAGGCCTCACAAACCGGGGAACTCGAACCGGCTGCCAGAAAGAAGGGCCGGTGAACTGCGAAGATTATGACAGGAAAAAGGACAAGGGCCGCCAGTGCCTTGCGCGCCGGCAGCCCCGCGGGAACACTCAGGCGAGTTGCTGATCAATGAAGGCTGTGAGCTGGGCCTTGCTCATTGCACCGACCTTGGTCGCCGCCAGCTGGCCGTCCTTGAACAGCATCAAGGTCGGGATGCCGCGGATGCCGAACTTCGCGGGGATGTCGCGGTTCTCGTCGACGTTCATCTTGGCGACCTGCAGCTTGCCTTCGTAGGTGCTGGAGACTTCGTCGAGGATAGGGGCGATCATCTTGCAGGGACCGCACCATTCGGCCCAGTAGTCCACGAGCACAGGCTTGCCGGACTTGAGGACGTCAGCCTCGAAAGAAGAATCGGAGATGTGTTTGATGAGTTCGCTGGCCATGGGATGGGTCCTTCTGGGCTGGATGATGGTGCAGCTAAAGTGCGGGCCATTGTGACAGAAACCAAGTGATGCCGTGGTCGGCGCGCACGCTATGGCCTCGATAGCCAAAGCCCTACAAGAACCCCCGATGAACTCTTCCGATCGCCACCCCGCGCATGCTCTTTGGTGCGACCCGGCCGACGGCCTGGTCGCCCGCATCTCACGCCTGCTCGCCGAGCGCGGGCTGCACGCCGCGCGCACCGTGGTGCTGGTGCCCTACGCGCAGCTGATGCAGGTGGCGCGCGCCAACTGGGCCAGCTGCGGTGCTCCGGGTTTTGCGCCGCGTTTCGAGACCACGCGCAACTGGGCGCGCAGCGTGGGCGGCTTCGTTCCGGGCGGCGACGACATCGCCTTCGACATGGCCCGTGACCTGCTGACGGCGCAGTCGCTGCTTGCCCGCGCCGGCTTCGGTGGCGCGGGCAACGCGCTGGCGGGCCGGCTGGTCGAGATCGCCCTGCAGCTCGCGCCTTTGGCTGCGGCCGAGCTTCCGAACGATCGCGCGGGCTGGGCTCAACGCGTGCGCGAGGCTCTGATGGCCGGCCGCGGCTCGGAGTGGTTCGACACCGAGAGCGCGCTCAACGGCATCGCGCTGGCGTGGGCTGCGAGTTCCGGCTATGCGACTGACGTGCTGCTCTCTGATGACGTGCTGGCCCGAGTCGACCAGATGATCGTGCTCGAAGGCCTGCAGAGCGATCCGCTGGCCAACAAGCTCGCGGCCCTGTTCGGCGCCCGCGCGCTCAGCCTGCCGCTGGCGACGCAGTCCACGCCTGCCTGCATTGCGCACCTGCACCCCTGCGACGACCCCGAGGACGAGGCCCAGCGCGCCGCCGCCTGCGTGCTGCGCCACCTCGCCGAGAGCCGCGCGCCAGTGGCCCTGGTGGCTACCGACCGCGCGTTGACGCGCCGCATCAGCGCCCAGTTGATCGCCCACGGCGTGCAGCCGCAGGATGAGACCGGTTGGAAGCTTTCGACGACACGCGCCGCCGCAACGCTGATGAGCGTATTGCGTGCCTGCGCCCATGATGCATCGAGTGACGAAGTGCTGGACTGGCTCAAGAGCGCCGCCGCCCTCGATGGCCGCACCATCCGCGCGCTGGAGGCGCGCTTGCGCGACCGCGGCATGCGCAACTGGCGCGGCTGGTGTTCCTTCGTTGCGATCAGCGAGCACCCGCGCGACCAGAACCTGCTCGCCTTCACCAATGACGTCGAATCGTTGCGCATGACCCTGTTGCGCGCCAGGCCGCTGAGCGAGTGGCTCGAGGCCACGCGCGCGCTGCTCGAGGCCGGCGGGCAGTGGCCCCTGCTGCACCAGGACGTGGTCGGTGCCGAGATGATCGCCGCGCTCTACCTCGACGCCGACAGCGAGCTGCGCGGCACGCGCTGCACGCTCCTGGAGTTCAGCGCCTGGGTGCGCGACGTGCTCGAAGCCGCGAGCGTGCGCCTGCCTGCCGACGAGGAACAGCCGCGGGTCGTGGTGCTGCCGCTGCACCAGATGCTGGGCAGGCCCTTCGGCGCCGTCGTGCTCCCGGGCTGCGACGACCAGCGCCTGCCTGCATCGCCCGAGCCGCCCGGCGACTGGACGCCGGCGCAGCGCCTCGCCCTCGCGCTGCCTGCGCGTGAGGCGCTGGAGGCTGCCCAACGCGCTGCGTGGGGCATCGCGCTGCGCGCGCCCCATTGCGACTTGCTGTGGCGCGGCTTCGATGCCAGCGGCGAGCCCGTGCGCCCCAGCGCCTTGCTCCAGATGCTCCGGCTGGAGCACGCCGCCGCTGCCGCTGCGGACCCGCGGACTGCGGTGCAGCTGGCGGCGCAACCCACGCCACGTCCGCAGCCGCATGGCAACGCGCTGCTCCCCGCAACGCTGTCCTCGACGGCCTACGAGGACCTGCGCCGCTGCCCCTATCGCTTCTTCGCAATGCGCCAGCTCGGACTGCGCAGCAGCGATGAGCTCGACGCCGAGGTCGACAAGCGCGATTTCGGCAACTGGCTGCACGCGGTGCTCGGCTACTTTCACGAGGCGCTCCAGCAGACGCCCGATGCAGGGCTGGACGCGCGGCTCGCGCTGATGGCTGCGGCCGAGCAGGAGGCGACGCGCGAGTTCGGCCTGTCGCAGGCCGAGTTCCTGCCCTTCGCGGCGGCGTGGCCGGCGGTGCGCGACGGCTATCTCGCCTGGCTCGCCACGCACGAGCAGGACGAAGGCGCCGTCTTCGTCGAATCGGAGCCGTGGAAGGAGCTGTCGCTGGGCAGCGTGAAGCTGGTCGGGAGGCTGGACCGCGTCGACGCCACCCCTGACGGGCGCGCCTTCGTGATCGACTACAAGACCGAGTCGGCAGACAAGACCCGCGATCGCGTCAAGGACCCTACGGAGGACACCCAGCTGGCCTTCTACGCTGCGCTCTTTCCGGACGACGGTTTGCGCGCGGCGTACGTCAATGTCGGCGAAAAGGCCTCGGGTACCCGCACCGTCGAGCAGACCGACGTGATCGCCGCGCGCGATGCCCTGGTGGCCGGCGTGATGGACGATCTCGCGCGCATCGGCAGCGGTGCGGCGCTGCCTGCGCTGGGCGAAGGGCAGGTCTGCGAGCATTGCGGCGCACGCGGGCTGTGCCGCAAGGACTTCTGGAGCAACGAGCCCTCTCCGCCCGTCGCGCCCGTTGCGCCCGTCGCGCCCGTCGCGGCCACTGTGCCACTCGTCCAGGCACCGGTCCCGGTCGCGGTGCCGGCGACATCGAAAGCCGCGGCCTACGAACACAACGGTGCCGCGGTCTCACGCGAGCGGTTCTACGCCATCGCCTGCGACCCGCGCCGCTCGGTGGCGGTAGAGGCCTGCGCGGGCGCGGGCAAGACCTGGATGCTGGTCTCGCGCATCCTGCGTGCCCTGCTGGAAGAAGGCGAGGGCGCCTGCGCGCCGCACGAGATCCTCGCCATCACCTTCACCAAGAAGGCCGCTGGCGAGATGCGTGAGCGGCTCGACCAGTGGCTGGAGGCCTTCGCGTCGCAGCCCGTGGAGGCGCTGGTGCCCGAGCTCGTGATGCGCGGCATGGACCGCGCATCCGCCGAGGCGCGTGCGCCGCGCCTGCAGGGCCTCTACCGACAGCTGCTCGCCGGCGGGCGGCCGGTCCAGTTCCGCACCTTCCACGCCTGGTTCGCCGGCCTGCTGCGCAGCGCCCCAGTGGCGGTGCTCGAGCGGCTGGAGCTGCCGGCCAACTACCAGTTGCTGGAGGACGATGCCGAGGCGCGCGCGCGTGTCTGGCGCCCCTTCTTCGCGGCTGTGGCCGACGATCCCGAGGCCGCCGCCGACTACCGCGCGCTCGTCACGGACCACGGCCGATCACAGGCCGCCAAGGCGCTGGACGAGGCCCTGACGCGGCGCGTCGAGTTCGTGCTCGCCGATGCCCGCGGTGCCGTCGACGAGGGCGTGGTTCCCATGGGCGAGCTGTACCCGGCCTTCGCCGGAGCCGACACGCCCGAGGACCGGCTGCTGCACGATCCGGCCTGCCGCGCCGCCTTGCTCGCCGCGGCACGCGCGCTGGGCCGCGCCAGCGCGCCGACCTTCTCGCAGAAGGGCGTGAAGCTGGAGCATGCCGTAGCAATAGGGCGTGTCGCCGGCGTTCTCGACGCGCTGCTCACGCAAAAGGGCGAGCCGCGCAAGTTCAGCGACAAGCTCGCCGGCTTGGAAGACGTGCGTGCCGCGCAACACTACGTACAGCAGTATTGCGAGGCGCAGGCGCAGCATGCCGCCTGGCTCTATCAGCGGCGCATGGCGCGGCTCACCCGACTGTTGATCCGATGCTTCGCCCAGGTCAAGGCGGCGCACGGCTGGGTCGACATGAACGACGTCGAGCAGGCCGCGCACCTGCTGCTCGGCAATTCGGAGCTCTGGGGCTGGGTGCAGGAGCGGCTCGATGCGCGCGTGCGGCATCTGCTCATCGACGAGTTCCAGGACACCAATCCGCTGCAATGGCAGGCGCTGCACGGCTGGCTCGGCAGCTATGCGGGCGCGGGCGGGCGGCGGCCGGGCGTGTTCATCGTGGGCGACCCCAAGCAGAGCATCTATCGCTTCCGGCGCGCCGAGCCGCAGGTTTTCATCGCGGCCAAGCAGTTCGTCAAGGAAGGCCTTGACGGAGACCTGCTCAATTGCGACCACACCCATCGCAACGCGCAGGCCGTGGTGGGCCTGGTCAACGCGGCCATGGGCGATGCGCAGCGCGGCGGCGAGTTCAGCGGATTCCGGGACCACACCACCGAATCGCGCGCAGCAGGCCGGGTCCGCAAGCTGCCGCCGATCCCGCGCGATGCGATCACGCCCAAGGAGCAGGGCCGCGCGACCGACGACGAGGGCATGCTCCTCTGGCGCGACAGCCTTGCGACGCCGCGCGTGCTGCCGGAAGAAAAGCTGCTGCAGAAAGAATGCGAGCAGGCCGCGCGCTGGATCGCCGGCCGCATTGCCGACGGCCTCGCGCCTGCCCGAATCATGGTGCTGGCGCGCCGCCGCAGCCGGCTGGCCGTTCTGCAGGACGAACTGCGCAAGCTGCACATCGCCGTCCAGCAGCCCGAGAAGAACGAGCTGCACGACGCGCCCGAGGTGCAGGACATGGTGGCGCTGCTCGACTCGCTGGTCTCGCCGGATCACGACCTTTCGCTGGCGCGCGCGCTGCGCTCACCGCTCTTTCATCTCGATGACGATGCCCTGGTCAGCCTTGCCTTGCGCAAGCGCGAGCAGGGCGCGAGCTGGTTCGAGCTGCTGCAGGCCCCAGATCTCCCTTCGCCGCTCGCGGGCATCGGCCCGCGGCTTCGCCAGTGGCAACGCTGGCTGGCCGATTGGCCGCCGCACGATGCCTTGAGCGCCATCTATCACGATGCCGACGTGCTTGGCCGCTTCGCTGCCGCCGCACCCGCGGCGCTGCGGGCCGGGGTGCTCGGCAACCTGCGCGGGCTGATGGCCGCCTCGCTCGAGCTCGACGGCGCGCGCTTCGCCACGCCCTACGCCTTCGTCCGCGCCCTGCGCCGCGGAGGAGTCCGTGCGCCATCGGTCGCTGCGGCAGATGCCGTGCAGTTGCTGACCGTGCACGGCGCCAAGGGCCTGGAGGCCGACCTGGTGCTGATGCTGGACACCGACGCGTCCGCGCAGCGCGCACAGACCATGGGCGTGCTCGTGAAGTGGCCGGGCCAGGCCGCGGCGCCGGAGCGCTTCGTATTCGTGGCGAGCGAGAAGAACCCGCCCGCCTGCACCACCAGCGACCTGGCCGAGGAGCAGGCCGCGCGGCACCGCGAGGAAATCAATGGGCTCTACGTCGCGATCACGCGTGCACGCGGCGAGCTGGTGCTGTCAGCGGTCCCTGCGGCGCGGCCGGATGGCCGCAGCTGGTGGGCCCGCCTGGAAGCGCTCTGCGAACCGGTCGACACCGCCGTGGCCGCTGCCGGTGCGCCGAACGCCAGCGGGTCGCCAGAGCCCGAATTCTTCTGCATGCTCCAGTTGCCGGTGCCGCCCGGCCTTGTGCGCACGGCCGCGCGAGTTGTGCCGAGGAGCGCCGACTCGCGCGCCTCGGCCTTGGGCCAGGCAATGCACCGCCTGCTCGAATGGGCGCAGCCCGGTACGCCTCCGGAACCGGCCCAAGTGCGCGCCGCCGGCCGCGAGTTCGGGCTGGACTCGGCCACTGCCGGCGTTGCTGCCGCGATGGCGCAGCGCATCCGTGAAGGCGCGGGCGCGTGGGCCTGGAATGCCGAAGCACTGGCCTGGCAAGGCAACGAAGTCACGCTGGTGCATGCCGGCGAAGTGCTGCGCATCGATCGCCTGGTGCGGCATCGCGCGAATGGCGTGTGGTGGGTGCTCGACTACAAGTCGGCCGCCCGTCCCGAACACGATGCAGCGCTGATGGCGCAGATGCGGCGCTATCGCGAAGCCGTGCAGGAGGCCTGCCCCGGCGACACCGTGTGCGCGGCATTCCTCACGGGACAGGGCAAACTGGTGGAGGTCGAATGAGTGGCGATGACGTGAAGATCGCCGTCGTCGGCGGTGGCCCTGCCGGGCTGATGGCGGCCGAGGTGCTGAGCACGCACGGCCTGGCGGTGCATGTCTACGACGCCATGCCGTCGGTCGGGCGCAAGTTCCTGCTGGCGGGCCGCGGCGGCCTGAACCTCACGCATTCGGAACCGTTCGAGCGCTTTGCGGGCCGCTTCGGCGAGCGCCGCTCGCAGATCGAGCCGCTGCTGCAAGCCTTCGGGCCCGAGGCGCTGCGCGAGTGGGTCCACGGCCTCGGCGTCCAGACCTTTGTCGGCAGCTCGGGCCGCGTGTTTCCCGCCGACATGAAGGCGGCACCGCTGCTGCGCGCCTGGATGCATCGGCTGCGCGAGCGCGGCGTGAGTTTCCACATGCGCCATCGCTGGCTCGGTTGGTCGGATGCAGACGCGGCGCCGCACGCGCTGCGTTTCGCCACGCCGGCCGGCGAGCTCGAGGTGAGGGCCGAAGCCACCGTGCTGGCGCTGGGCGGCGCCAGCTGGTCGCGGCTGGGCTCCGATGGGTCCTGGGTGCCCTGGCTGGCCGCGCACGGCGTGGACGTCGCCCCGCTTGTGCCGGCCAATTGCGGCTTCGATGTCGGCTGGACGCCGTACTTCGCCGAGCGCTTCGCCGGCAGGCCCTTCAAATCGGTGGCGGTCTCCTTCACCGATGCGGGGGGCCGCCGCTTTGCGCGCAAAGGCGAGTTCGTCGCGACCGCGACCGGTGTCGAAGGCAGCCTGGTCTATGCGGTGTCCTCGCTGCTGCGCGACCAGATTGCCGCCGAGGGCAACGCCACGCTCTGGCTCGACCTGCTGCCCGACCGCGGCGCCGAGCAGGTACGTGCGGCCGTGCTGCATCCGCGTGGAGCCCGCTCGGTCGCCAGTCACCTGAAGAGCCGGCTCGGCCTCGACGGCATCAAGACCGCGGTGCTGCACGAGGTGCTCACGCGCGAAGAGATGCATGACCCCGAGAAGCTGGCCCAGACCATCAAGGCGCTGCCATTGCGGCTCGCCGCACCTCGGCCGATCGACGAGGCGATCAGCAGCGCCGGCGGTGTGCGCTTCGAGGCGCTCGACCGCCACCTGATGAGCACGGCAATGCCCGGCCTGTTCTGCGCCGGCGAGATGCTCGACTGGGAGGCGCCCACCGGCGGTTATCTCCTGACCGCCTCGATGGCCACCGGCGTGGCCGCTGCGAAGGGCGTCCTGCAGCGCCTGCGTCGCCGCGATCCTGAATCATGAAATTGCATACTTCCGGCTGAAGTGCATTTGTTTCCAAGGCGGCACACAATCGCAGGCTGCCCTGGGGCGGCCCACCATCTCTATGCATCCGCACGTCGATATCAAGAAGATCCGAGACAGGTATTTCAACTACAGCGTGAGCACCGGCAACGCCGACGAGCGTTACGTGCGACAGGGACTGCGGTCGATCGCGGAATGCCTGCACGATGCTGCGACGGCGCTCGGCCAGCACTTCCCGTTCGCGGCCATCAGCTACGAGGGGCGAGCGCTGGGCTGCTATCACGTGGCGAACATGGAGCACAAGACAGTGGCGCTGGCACATACGCTGCTCGCCAAGCTGGAGCGCTCCGAAACTTCGACCTGAACCGCGTGGAAGCCAGCAAAAGGCCGCCATCGATTGCAAGCCCAGATGTCGATGGGAACTGCGCCTACAGAGCCGCGAGCAAGACACGAAGGACGGGGGTGCTTGAGGGAGGCTAGCTTCTGCTTGTTGGCCGCTCCAAGGTTGGAAGGAGCCTTCGAACATTGCTTCTGCAGGCGTTAGAAAGACCTTCGTGGCAAGGCGCTATGCCTGGGCTAAATCGTGGAGCCTTAGACAGAGATGAATGACATCGCAGACCGGGTCAGGCGCCACACGGCCGTCGAAGTGCTGCGCCGCATTGACGACGTGACGATTTCAAGCTTGACGAGTTGTGCCGACTCGCCGGCCAGAACCGATCGACGACTGACTGAACTCGATCGCGAGTGGGATACCGACCGCGCGTTGGAAACGGAAGCGGCGACGATGGGACTGCTCGGGCTCGCGTTGGGCGCGTTCGCTCACAAGAGGTTTCTTGCGTTGCCCGCAATCGTCGCCAGCGCCGTGCTGCTGCAGGCAGCGACGGGCCGCTACCCGCTCATGCCCCTTTTCCGACGCCTGGGACTGCGGACCGCGAAGGAAATCGCACGGGAACGATACGCCTTGAAGGCATTGCGGGGCGACTTCACCAACATGGGGGCGCCCCAAGCCGCCGCGACAGCGGGTTCCGGTGAACCGGCTCAAGAGCCGAAGAAGCCTGACGACAAGTCCCGTCCCGGTCTGCACTAGGAGCCTGCCATGAGCGTATCTGACCGTCTCCCTGCGACCGCCAATCGCGTGGAGCTGCATACGCGGCCCGAACTCAACGAAGCCATTCGACAGCGAACAGACGCGGAAGTCGTTCGCCTCGAACGCGCACCCGCCTCCGAAATTGAGCAGCGCTTGGAGACCTTGGACCGCGAGTGGGATGTCGAACGTTTGCTACAGACCAACGCGTCCATCATCGTGTTGCTGGGGATGGCGCTCGCCACGACTGTCGACAGGAAGTTCTTGCTCCTTCCTGCCGGCGTCTTTGGCTTCTTCGCCCAGCACGCACTCCAAGGTTGGTGTCCTCCCATTCCTGTATTCCGTCGGCTGGGTGTCCGAACCCAAAGGGAAATCGAGCGCGAACGCTATGCCCTGAAAGCCCTGCGTGGTGACTTCGACCAGGTCCCATCCAGCGAGGCAGCACCCGTCAGCGAACGGGTTCGGGCTAGCCTCGCAGCGGTAGACAAATAGGAGCATGCAAATGTCGTACGTAGTACAGCGACCGAGGCGGCTTTGGGTAGTTCTTCTCCTGCCTCTTGCCGTCTGCATCGGAGCAAGCGCACTTGCGCAGACGCAACAGCCACCTGGCGCGGACAAGACCGCGAAAACGCGAACTCTCGAGTTGGGTGCGAAGGCCCTGCAGCGCAACTCCCCGGTTGGGTCCAGACCGGTATCGAGTACATCATTTCCGAAAAGCTCTTCGAAACTCTACCGGAAGGCGAGCGAAAGTATTGGCACCCGCACAACGCTGAAATTCTCAGCGGACAGCTCGTCGCTCCGGGCATCCCAGCGGTCGCCGAGAAGGCGCTCATGAAGGAGAAGATGAACAGCTACGGCAAGACCTGGCACGTCTGGGACACCGGAACCATGGGCCAAGCAGGTGACAAGCTGCCACTCGGAGCGCCGATGCTGGCCTGGTCTTTCAATCACGACGGCGAAGCGAAGCCGGGGCTCGTGGAGCAGCGTGATAAGAAAATGGACATCAGCAGCTCGGAAAAGCGCCAGCAACGTGCCGACCTGCAATCATTGGCCAAGCCGCAATCTGGCGTGGACGACTTGAAGGGTGCATTTCACGACACCAAGCCCATCCCCGGCGTGGTCGATAAGAAGGCGGTTAGTGCGCCTGTCCCTGCCGCCAGTCGCTGACAGGAAGAAGTCGCTATGGCACTCATCTTCAAGCAGTTTGTCACCGAGGCCATTGGCGACGCCAGCTACCTCGTGGGAGACGACTCGGCCAGAGTTGTGGCTGTCATCGACCCACAGGTCGACATCCAGCAGTATGTGGAAGCGGCGCGCGAATATGGCGTTGCCATTACGCACGTCGTGCAGACCCACATCCATGAGGACTTTGTGAGCGGCGCCACGGCCCTCGCCAAGGCCTCCGGCGGCGCCGAGGTTTGCGTTGGCGGGCACGATGCGCCATCGTATGGGTTTGAGCATCGGCTCGTGATGAACGGTCAGGTCCTTGAGTTGGGAAACGTGTTGCTCACGGTCAAGCACACCCCTGGGCACACGCCCGAGCACATCTCCCTGCTCGTTGCGAAGAAGGACAAAAAGGATGCCCCCTTCGCGGTGCTGTCCGGCGGGTCTCTCCTTGTGGGCGCCGCGGGCAGGACCGACCTGCTCGGCCAGGAGCGCGTCGACGAGCTGACGCAGGCTCAGTTCAATAGCTTGCGCGAGTGCTTCCTATCTCTGGATGACGGAGTACAGGTCTACCCTACGCATGTCCACGGCTCGCCTTGTGGCGCAGCTATCGGCGACAAGACAAGTACGACCATCGGCTACGAGCGGCGCAACAATGAATTGTTGCAACAGGCTGACGGTTCTTCTTTCCGGGCGGCGGCTCTTGAGAATCTGCCGCCCAAGCCCCGCTACTACCCGCGAATTAAGGAGCGCAATACCGCAAGCCAACCGCGCGAAGCGCCCTCGACCGCGATTCAGCCACTTCCTCCCGCGAACTTTCAGAAGGCGATGAGCGCGGGCAATACTGTTGTTGTCGACACGCGCCACCTGCTGGCCTTCGGCGGCGCTCATGTGCAGGGAGCGTTGAACATTGGCGCAACTGGCCATCTGAGCATCTGGTCGGGTTGGATGCTCGAGCCGGACCAGCCACTCCTACTCGTGCTGGACAGCGACGCAAAGCTAAATGTGGTCGCCGCCCATTTAGCCAGAACAGGCTTCGAACTGTTCGCGGGCTACTTGGTCGGCGGCATGTCCAGTTGGGAGAACGCCGGGCTGCCGTTGCAAACATTGCGGCAACTTCATGTTGCCGAGGCAGCGAAGGAGAGCGAGCAAGGCTTGCTCACGCTGCTTGATGTCCGCTCACCACAGGAGTGGATGAAGGGACATGCACCGGGCGCGCGACACATCTTCTTGCCTGAGCTGCCCTCGAGACTCGGGGAGTTGTCGAAGGGGCAGCGCTTCGCGGTGTACTGCGACAGCGGCTACCGCGCGTCCATAGGCGCCAGCCTGTTGCAGGCCAGGGGATTCGACGTCGGCAACATTCCCGGTAGCTGGCAGGCATGGATGGCTTGCGAACTGCCGGTGGAAAAGGACTAGTCAGCTCTGCAAAGCTTCGCGCACGCGGTTCAGGCGCGCTGACGCGTCTTCGGCCACTTCCTTCAATTTCGGGCTCCCGGTCAATTGGACCATGAGGTCGGGATTCAAGAATCCGACGACGATATCGCCGCCGTCCTCCTGTCGCACCGTGACGTTGCACGGCAAGAGCAGGCCGATATTGGCCTCTGCCTGAAGCGCCTTGTAAGCCAATGGCGGGTTGCACGCGCCCAGGATACGGTGCGGCAGCATCTCCTTGCCCAGTTTCTCTTTCATCGCCTTCTGCAGGTCGATGTCGGATAGGACGCCGAAACCCTCCGCCTTGAGCGCGTCCAACACCCGCTGTACAGCTGTTTCGAAAGGGCCTTTGATGGTGGCGTGGAATCCGTAGTCCATGTTCATTCCTTTCAGCGACGGTAGGTCGCTCCCTGTCGTTGACGATGCACTGCCTCAAGCGCGAATGTACTGCCATCCTTCGGATTGCTGCCTTGCCAGCGCCAGCACCCCCGATTCCGGCAGCACCCTCAGCGGTGGGGCGGCTGGTCGCCCGATTCGCTTGAGCGAGTTTGGACATACCAGCGGGAGTCGGTCGAACGTCTCGTCTGGGTTGTCCAGCGCTGCCGCAACAGCCTCGCCGTTGACGACAATGCGCACGGTGGCCCCAGGCGCTTCTGCAGTGAGATTGGCCACGTTGCGGCGCGCTCGCGACAGCGCATTCGCCGTTGGTGCGTGCAACACGATTTGCAATTCAGTCTTTGCCATGGCCGTCACTTCAGTGAAGAGACTCTGCGAGAGCCGATTCCGGACACATGACGAAGCTGAATCTTTGCAGCCAGGCGCGTCCCACCACAGCACGTGCGATAGGCGCAATTGGTGTGGCAAAACCGCGGACTTCAGCTGCCTCCAACACCGTCTTGCGCAAAGGCTTTCTTACGCGCGGCGGGACTGCCGTCGCGCAAGAAGGCCGCAAGCGTCACAGCAGTTCGCCCTTGCTTCCAAAGCGGTCGAAGCTAACCAACACGGCGACCACGCCAACGGCTGCAGCAGGACCCGCAGCCGGGTGAACAATGCAGGCCAGGATGGGAGCAACCAGAACAAGATGCCTGAGCCCCCAGCTGTAGAGGATGCCGGCCCGCCGCACGTAGGCTTTGCCGGCAGCGCTCCAGCGAATACGTGCCTCGGAGCCCACCGGCATCGCGCTGATGAATCCAGCGTGGTTGTAGTAGCGCACAGCCATCACCGACGACAGGAGCGAGGCGAACAACAATGACATCAGAACGAACTCCAGCGCGAGTCGCACCGTGAAGAACGGCAGACCAGGTGTATCGCCGAAAGCCGAGTGAAGCGACGGAGCGGTCAAGGTCGCGGTGCCCATTAACGCCAGCGCAGCTGTCGACGCAGTCATCGTGGCCGACATCAGCGAGTTGCGAAGCGTCTGCACCGCCAGGATTTCCGAGCCTTTCTGGGCCGACACGGCGGCGAACCATTCTTCGCGCAGCTGCGCATGCGCGGTGCGCGCGAGGTGCTCGGGCCTTCGGCGATGTCCGCGTGCAAGGGCGAGTTCATAGGACAGGAGGATGGCCACCGTGGCCAGCGCCGCAAGCCAGGTCGCCATGTTCGTCATCGGCGGACCTCAGGCGGCGTTCGGCGCCGTCGCGCGCTTGCGGCGCTCGAATAGCTCGAAGACGCCCATGCCCACAAGCATCGCGGCCACGAAGACGAGCGCCTTCACTTCCCCCATTCCGAGGGAAACGAGGGCCGGTCCCGGGCAGAAGCCGGCGACACCCCATCCAATGCCGAAGAGCACGCTGCCGAGCACCAAGCGGCGATCGATGTGACGCGCCGAAGGCAGGCGCATCTCGGCGCCCAGGAAGGACATCGCACGACGACGGGCCATGGTGAACGCGACCGCGCCGACGGCAATGGCGCCGGCCATGACGAAGGCCAGGGACGGGTCCCAGTGACCGGCGAGATCCAGGAAGCCAAGCACCTTGGCCGGATTGGCCATGCCGGAGACGATCAGGCCAAGGCCGAAGACCAGGCCGGCAAGCAGCGAAGCGAGAGCAATCATGAAGGACTCCTCAGATACCGAGCAGATGACGCGTCGCGAACACCGTGACAAAGCCGGCGCCCATGAAGGCAGCAGTGGCGACGAGTGAGCGGGGCGACAGTCGAGAGAGTCCGCAGACACCGTGGCCGCTGGTGCAACCGGAGCCGTAGCGCGTACCCACCCCTACAAGCAGGCCCGCCACGACCAGCGCGCCATACCCGGCATCAATCTGTGGCTTGGGCAGCGCCGCGAACAACAGGTAAACCAGCGGCGCACCGACAAGTCCAAGGACAAAGGCCACGCGCCAGACGCTATCGCCCCTGACCGGCCTGAGCAATCCCCCGAGCACGCCGCTGATTCCGGCGATGCGGCCGTTGAGCAGCACGAACATCGCCGCGGCGATGCCGATGAGCACGCCGCCGGCGAGGGCGGCGAGCGGCGTGAAGTGGTTCCAGTCGACGGACATCATTCTTCCTTTGGACAGTAGAAACGATAGAGAAGCTCAAGGATTTCGAGCATCGACGGGTCGGCCACGCTGTAGAAGATGCTCTTGCCCTCGCGGCGGGTGTGGACCACCTGTTCGTTGCGAAGCACAGCGAGTTGCTGCGACAGGGTCGGCTGGTGAATGCCCAGCGTCTGCTCGAGGTCACTCACGCACATCTCGCCTTGCGAGAGCTGGCACAGCAGGAGCAAACGGTCTTCGTTGGCGAGCACCTTGAGGGCGCCGACCGCCTTGCCAGCGGCGCTGCGCAGGAGCTCGGGGTCGATGACGGGGGAAGAGCGCTTCATGTATGCGGGTAGACGGTTTCGGTTGCGATTGACATAGTATGTATATTTATATAATATTTGTCAATCGATTGAACATCGCACCGACGGAGCTACCCATGACCCCCCGCACGACCATCCAAGGCTTCTTCGACCCGAACACGTGGACGGTCTCCTACGTCGTCTGGGACCACGCAACGGGGCGGGCCGCAGTCATCGACCCGGTGCTGGACTACGATTTCAGGTCGGGGCACACGGGCACGGCGTCGGCCGACCGGGTGCTGGCCTATGTTCGGGACAAGGGTCTGCAGGTCGACTGGATTCTGGAGACGCACGCGCATGCCGACCACCTGTCCGGCGCACGCTACGTCCAGGCGCAGGTCGGCGGCCTCACCGCCATCGGCGAGAACATCCGCACCGTTCAGGCGACTTTCAGGAAGCTCTACAATCTGGAGCGCAGCTTCCTGCCGGACGGCAGCCAGTTCGACCATCTTTTCAAGGACGGCGAGGTCTTCAGAATTGGCGAGGTCGAGGCTACCGCGATGCTGGTGCCGGGGCACACCCCGGCCGACATGGCCTATCTGGTGGACGGCTCCGTCTTCGTCGGCGACACGCTTTTCATGCCGGACGTCGGCAGCGCCCGCGCGGATTTTCCTGGCGGGAACGCACGCCAGCTCTACACCTCGATGCGCAGACTGCTGGACTTGCCGCCGGCAACCACGATGTACGTCTGTCACGACTACCCGCCTTCGTCACGGGAGCCTCGATGGCAGACCACTGTCGCAGAACAACGAGCCCACAATATCCATGTCCGCGACGGCATCAGCGAGGATGCCTTCGTCGCCATGCGCACGGCACGCGATGCAACCCTCGAGGTCCCGACGCTCATACTTCCATCGATTCAGGTCAACGTACGGGGCGGGCAGTTGCCGCCCGCTGACGACAACGGGATCGCCTACCTTCGTATTCCCCTGAATGCGCTCCCTGTGCACCAGCACCTCGAGGGCAAGCGGGGAGCTTGAACCTGGCCAGTGACCTCGCAGTCCGACAGCACATCGTGGACACGAAGTACCTCCTCGCCGGCGCAGGCATTCCTGCAAAGTCCCGCTCGACAAGTCCCTATGCGTCCATAACGCCACTCGTGGACATTTCGCGCAGAGCCGAAATGCCCGTCAAGGGTTTGGCAGACCAAGGTACGACGTACGTCCTGCGAGCAAGCTCTCGCACCCTGTCCAACTGCTTCGCCTCGCCTGCCATCCGCGAGGCCAACAGTGGGTCCCGACTGCCGCTTGCCATCAAGCTGCGATTGACGACCCAGGCGAACGGTTCGATCTGGGCGCGCCGAAGGTCGTCCTGCAGCGCCGCCGCCTCTGAGACGGGCGTGACTTCGGGCAACGCGACAATGATGATGCGTGTGTAGTCGGGGTCTTGGAGACGCATCAACGGGGTCACGATGCGGCCTGTTCCTTTGCCTTCGAACTCGCGGGCCATCTGCCGGTGGTATGCACCTGTGGCGTCCATGAGCAGCAGCGTGTGCCCGGTGGGGGCGGTATCGAGCACGACGAAGCAATTGCGAGCTTCGCCCACCGTCCGCGAAAAGGCGTGGAAGACGGCCACCTCTTCAGTGCAGGGAGAACGCAAGTCCTCGAGCAAGAGTGCGCGGCCCTCCTCGTCCAGGTCCTTGCCTCGGGCAGCCAGAATTTTCTCGACGTATCGCTGAGTCTCGGCCAGCGGGTCGATGCGGCTCACCTCGAGTCCGGGCATCTGGCCTTCGACGGTCGAGGCGAGATGCGCGGCGGGATCCGTGGTCGAAAGATGCACTGACTTGCCGCGTTGGACCAGCGCGACCGCCAATGCCGCAGCAATGGTTGTCTTGCCCACGCCCCCCTTGCCCATCACCATCACCAGTCCATGGTCCCGCTGTGCGAGTTCATCGGCCAATGCGTGCAGCCTTCGAACTTCTGCGGGAACCACCGGCACCCTCGAGTCTGCTGGCGCAACGGTCGTCTGCAGTGCGAGCAAGGCCCGCAAGGCGGGCAATCCCACCATGTCGAACGAGCGCAGGGGCACCTGGTCTTGCGGTAGGGCTCGCAAGGCATCGGGCATCTTGGCAAGGGCCTCCTCACCAATTCTCTGCAAGGCGTTGGCCACCGCATCGCCGGGCATGGTTGCCCTGAACACCGCATTCACGAGAAGACGCTGATTGGCCAAGCCCAACTGCAGCAGTTCCTGATGCGTGCGCGCCGCCTCGCGAAGTGCGCCACTGTCGGCGCGCGTCACCAGCACGATGGCTGTCTGGTCCGAATCAGAGAGCGCCTTGAGGCCGGTCCGGAAACGCTCCTCCTGCATCTTGAGGCCGGAGTGGGGCCCAAGACACGACGCGCCGCGGTCGTTCCCTTCAAGAAAGCCGGTCCAGGCCTTGGGAAGGCTCAGCAGCCGCAAGGTGTGCCCCGTGGGGGCGGTGTCGAAGACGACGTGGTCGTAACCCTTCACATCCCCCGCCAACAGGCCGATGAATTCGTCAAAGGCGGCAATCTCCGTCGTGCAAGCTCCCGAGAGTTGCTCACGGACCGTTTCGCGCTCTGCTGTCGAACTGCTCGCAGCCATCTTGTCCAGGACGCGGACACGGTAACCTTCTGCAGCAGCGTCCGGGTCGATATTCATCGCCCAAAGGCCGGAAGCGCCCGGCACCTCGCGCGGCCAGTCAGATAGCGCTACGCCGAGCATCTCGTCGAGATTGGAAGCCGGGTCGGTGCTGACGAGCAGCACGCGCTTCCCCCCTTCGGAGAGGGCCAACGCGCAGGCGCAGGCGATGGAAGTCTTGCCGACGCCTCCTTTGCCGGTGAAGAACAGGAAGTGCGCAGCGTCACGCAAGAGTGAGAGCGGGGGGTCAGCCTGGGCCATATTTTTCCTCGAGAGAGGGCTTGTCGACGCCATGAGCACCGGCCATCTTGGATGGGTTCCTTGATAGTACGACTTTTCCCGTATGATGGGCGGATGGAAGAGCATGACGTTGTTCAATCCCTTGCGGCGCTAGCGCACCCCCTGCGCCTTCAGGTTTTCCGGGCCTTGGTTGTGACGGGACGACGGGGCCTCACGCCCTCCGTGATGCAGGAGGCTTTGGATGTGCCTGCGACAACTCTGTCGTTCCATCTGAAGGAGCTCGCCTCCGCCGGCCTCGTGACCCAGGAACGAGCCAGCCGCAACATCATCTATCGGGCCGCCTACGAGCGGATGAATGGCGTGCTGGGGTATCTCACAGAAAACTGCTGCCAAGGCGAAGAATGCCTCGTCGACGCGGCGGCGTCTTGCCAATGCTGAACCTGCGGAGGAGCAACAGATGGAACAACAGACGAGGCGGATGAGCTTGCCGAACTGAAGGCACGGGCCAGGGACGCCGTCGGGAAGTCAAGGACATCGCGACTCGCTGAGCCAGGACCTCCAACGTACTCATCCTTCGCACCCACTACTGACTCGGCGCACCGTGCTCGCCGAGGGGATGCGCCCTAGCTTCAAAGAACGAGTTTCCCGATGACCAGCTTCACTGTCCCTGCGGCGGCGCCTGCCAGGCCCGCCATCGGCTTCTTCGAGCGTTACCTGACCGTGTGGGTGGCCCTGTGCATCGTCGTCGGTATCGCCCTGGGCCAGATACTGCCGGGCTTTTCGAAGGCGGTCGCCAGCCTCCAAGTGGCCAAGGTCAATGTCCCGGTGGGCTTCCTCATCTGGGTGATGATTGTTCCGATGCTGCTGAAGATTGACTTCGGTGCCCTCGGCCAGGTCACTTCGCACTGGCGCGGCATCGGGGTCACGCTGTTCATCAACTGGGCGGTCAAGCCGTTCTCGATGGCGCTGCTGGGTTGGATCTTCATCCGCCACGTGTTCGCACACTACCTTCCTGCCGAACAGCTCGACAGCTACGTCGCCGGGCTCATCCTGCTCGCCGCCGCGCCGTGCACGGCGATGGTTTTTGTGTGGAGCCAGCTGTGCAAGGGGGACCCGTATTTCACGCTGTCGCAGGTAGCCCTGAACGACGCCATCATGGTGGTCGCCTTCGCGCCCATCGTTGCGCTGCTGCTTGGCCTTTCGTCCATCACCGTTCCGTGGGACACCCTGCTGGTCTCGGTGGGCCTCTACATCGTCGTGCCGGTCGTCGTCTCGCAGTGGTGGCGCACAGCGCTTCTGCGCCGTGGCGCTGGACACTTCCAGGCTGTGGCCGACAGACTGGGACCCCTCTCCATCTCGGCCCTGCTGCTGACACTGGTTTTGCTGTTCGCATTCCAGGGCGAGGCCATCCTCGACCAGCCCCTGGTCATCGCGCTGCTGGCCGTGCCGATTCTCATCCAGGTGGTCTTCAACTCGGGACTTGCCTACCTGCTCAACCGCAAGCTCGGGGTGAAGCACTGCGTGGCCGGCCCCTCGGCGCTGATTGGCGCGAGCAATTTCTTCGAACTGGCAGTCGCGACCGCCATCAGCCTCTTCGGCTTCCAGTCCGGCGCTGCGCTGGCCACCGTGGTCGGGGTCCTCATCGAAGTGCCGGTCATGCTTGCGGTCGTCGCGGTCGTCAACCGTACCCAGGACTGGTACGAAGCCGGCCAAACTGCATCCTGAAAAATCCCGATATGTCCGAAGTTACCCCGCTCAAAACGCCCGCGTCCTTCCCGGCGCTCGATACCGGAGTGTTCGACTCGCCGACGCACGCCCGCCTGAGCGTACGCAAGCCCTCGCAGCACAAGCCGCGCTTCCTGATGCTCTACGGCTCCCTGCGGGAGCGCTCGTACAGTCGTCTGGTGACCTTCGAGGCAACTCGCCTTCTCGAAGCAATGGGAGGGGAGGCCAGGATTTTCGACCCCGCCGGCCTGCCCCTGCCGGACAGCGCGCCGGACAGTCACCCCAAGGTCCAGGAGCTGCGTGAGCTCGCCCAGTGGGCCGAGGGGATGGTCTGGACTTCACCAGAGCGCCATGGGGCCATGACCGGCATCATGAAGGCGCAGATTGATTGGATTCCACTCGCCTTGGGGGCGGTACGACCCACCCAGGGCAAGACACTGGCTGTGATGCAAGTCTCGGGCGGTTCGCAATCATTCAACGCCGTGAACCAGATGCGTGTGCTCGGTCGTTGGATGCGCATGATCACCATCCCGAACCAGTCGTCGGTGGCCAAGGCCTTCCTGGAGTTCGACGAGGCTGGCCGGATGAAGCCCTCAAGCTACTACGACCGCATCGTGGACGTGGTGGAAGAGCTCTTCAAGTTCACGCTGCTCACCCGCGATGTCAGCAGCTACCTGGTGGACCGTTACAGCGAGCGCAAGGAGAGCGCAGCCGAGCTCTCGAAGCGGGTCAACCAGAAATCCATTTGACGGAAGCGCCATGCCCGAGGTAGCTATTCGACCTCATCCGTTTGGTAGAGTGCCAACGGCCCGCATGAGGGCCCGCAACGGGCAACCTTAGGGCAAAGTACTGGATCGCCGCTACTCCTTCAGGACGACCTCCAAGTTCTTGAGGTACGCAGCGATTTGCGCGTGATGCGGGTCGCCTATGGCGCCCGTCAAGCGGACCGAAAGCTCTTCACTTGAGACCAAGCCGCCGAGTGTGATGTTGCCGGAACCGATGAGGGCCGTGTACCGATCATCCTTTTCGAAGAAGTAGATTTTTGAGTGGAGGTATCGGTGGTAATGGTTTGCGATGAAATGCCTTACCTCGGGCCTCGTCCTCAGCGCTGCGACGGCCCCCGCCTCGGTGTGCTTCTTATTTGAGTAGACCGTGACTTTGGCCTTGTTCCGTATCGCCAAGTCAATCGAATCCAAGAGACGTTCCAGTCCTGCTAAATTGATCCAGCCGGAACAAAGCACGGAGGTTTCCGAGTCCTCTATCAATTTTTGGAGTTGCGAGCGGTGATTGCGTTTGCCGTTGTTCCGGACCAGATGCATTGGTTTCTCTATTGATTGGCAGAATGGCCTCAGGCGGCCCTCAGAACGCCCCAAGAGGCGACGCGGGGCTTGTCCGGCTCCCGCGCGGGAGTAATTGCGTCGATGGCGGACGGCGCCAGTGCGCTCCGCTTAGCCTCGAAATCAGCGAGCCACTCGGCACGCTTCAGGGTCGCCAGAAGTGTTGCCTCGCGCCTGTCGCTGGTGCCCAAGGCGAAATTCACGCGAGTTTTGCCGTAGACCCACGGAAGATCGTTCGGGACGACGATCGGAACGACGAACCGCGAGCCCCGAAGGTTCAATCCCTCCACCTGTGCCATGTCTGCTCCCGTGATCGTGGCGGGTTTTCCGCCGCGCTTGTTCCGAGGAAGTGACACTGGCAAGTGCTACAGAGAGGGGCTTGTAAGTCCTTGATAGCGCGTAAGTTCTTGAGAACTCACGGCTTTTTGGCATGAGGTTGACGAGCCTTACCCCCGGCACTGGCTACGCAGTTAGGGCTGCTTGGTTCCCCACCTGACCCGGTTGGCCACTTCACCATGCGGGGAGGCCCGTCAGCCGCAATTGTAGGCGACGGCCCGAGGCCCTTCGCCTCACCAGGCCATGAGCGAGGTCTCGAGGGCGGCGTCGGCGTAGTAGAGGCGCACGCCGGCCAGGTAATGGCGGCCCTTCTGCAAGCGCATGCTCACGCGCGCGTTGAGGTCGGTGCCGCTGTCGTCGCTGCCGGCGATCTGCACGTTGCCGGCGGGCGTGACCTCGAACAGCACCAGCACTGTGTCCGATGTGCCGAACGTGCCGATGTTGTAGGTCCGCGTGCGCGGCGGCACGAACTCGAAATTGCGGGTCTCTCCGGCCTTGATCTTGAGCAGCTGCGACAGCCCCACCTTGAGCGTGCCAAGCGCAGGCGCCCGCACGCCGGGGTACGACTCCACCACCCAGGCCTTATCGGCGTAGGAGAGCCCGCCCTTGGGCACCAGCCCTTCCCGGTACTGCGCCGGCCCATCGATGAGCCCGGGCTCGAAGTGGTACTCCATCACCGAGTCCGGGTCCCAGGTCGTGCCCTTGACCTCCGAGGCCGGGATCTTGCGCAGGATGTTCCACTCGATCTGAGGCTCCTGCCAATGGTTGGGCGGACCCGAGAAGTAGTCGATCACCGCCTGCCGGTTCCAGGTGATGCCGGCATGGGGGTTCTGGTGCTCGTGCTCGAGGCCCAGTGTGTGGCCGATCTCGTGGAGCGCGGTGTCGCGGCCGTAGTCGGTGTTGAGCGGCCAGCCGAAATTCATCGTCCGCTGCAGCGGGTCGCGCACGCCGAGCACATCGCGGCCCACGTAGGACCAGGAGCCGTCCTGCGGATCGAAGCCGATGCGAACGATCGCGTCCTCGGGCGCCTCGACGCGGCGGAAGCCGATGCCGATGCCCAGCTTGGCCCATGCCTCGAAAGCCTCCTCGACCACCGCCGCATCGGCGCTGTTGCCCTGCCAGGCAGCCGGCACGCTGTCGCCCCGCTTGTAGCAGTAGTAGTTGAGCTGCGTGCCATTCACCCACTTCTTGCTCGCGGCCAGAATGGCAGAGGCGCGGCCCGCGGAGACGCTGCTGTCGAATAGCCGCGGCGCCTGAACAGGCTGCATGCAGTAGCGACGCGCGCCTGCCGGCTGGGTCTTGGTTTTGCCGGCAGCGGGCGGGCGGGCGCTTCGGGGGTGCGCAGTGGGCATGTCGGTCTCCTCGGACGCCATGCCATGCTAGGAGGGAAATGATGAAAATCTATAAGTAAAAAGGCCTATATCTCGTCGGAGGGCATCGAGGGGCCCTCGTGGGCGTCGACCTAAAATGCGCCGATGGCCTATCTCGTTCTCGCACGCAAGCACCGCCCCAGGACCTTCAGCGAGATGGTGGGCCAGGAGCATGTGGTGCAGGCGCTCGAAAACGCGCTGACCTCCCAGCGGCTGCACCATGCCTATCTCTTCACCGGGACGCGTGGCGTCGGCAAGACCACCGTTTCGCGCATCCTGGCCAAGTCGCTCAATTGCCAGGGGCCTGACGGGCAGGGCGGCATCACCGCCGCGCCCTGCGGCGTTTGCCAGGCGTGCAAGGACATCGATTCGGGTCGCTTCGTCGACTACACCGAACTGGACGCAGCCTCGAACCGCGGCGTGGACGAGGTCCAGGCCCTGCTGGAGCAGGCGGTCTACAAGCCGGTACAGGGGCGCTTCAAGGTCTTCATGATCGACGAGGTGCACATGCTCACCGGCCATGCCTTCAACGCGATGCTGAAGACGCTGGAGGAGCCGCCGGAATACCTCAAGTTCGTGCTGGCCACCACCGATCCGCAGAAGGTGCCGGTCACTGTCTTGTCGCGCTGCCTGCAGTTCAACCTGCGCCCGATGGCGCCCGAGACGGTGCTCGAGCACCTCACCCGTGTGCTGCAGACCGAGGCCGTGCCGGCCGAGCCGCATGCGCTGCGGCTGATCGCGCGCGCGGCACGCGGCTCGATGCGCGATGCGCTGTCGCTGACCGACCAGGCCATCGCCTTCGGCAACGGCGAGTTGACCGAAGGCGGCGTGCGCCGGATGCTGGGCAGCGTAGACCGCGGCCACGTGTTCCGCCTGATCGAGGCGCTGGCGCAGGGCGACGGCAAGACGGTGGTCGAGACCGCCGAGGGGCTGCGCCGCGACGGCCTGTCGGCCGCCTCCACGCTCGAGGAAATGACAGCCGTGCTCCAGGCCATGGCGGTGCTGCAGGCCGTGCCCTCGCGCGCCGAGCCGAGTGATGCGAGCGATCCCGATGCAGCCGAGACCGCACGCCTCGCCGTCGCGATGCCGGCCGACGAGACGCAACTCCTCTACAGCCTGTGCCTGCACGGCCGCGGCGAACTGGGCCTGGCGCCGGACGAGTACGCCGCGCTGACCATGGTGCTTTTGCGCCTGCTGGCGTTCAAGCCTGCGGCTGCGGCCGACGCGGAAAAAAAAACTCTGAATGAAGCCCCAGCGGCCGTGCCGGAGCGTGTGCAGATGCCTCGGCCCGCGGTTTCGGCAGTCCAACCCGTTGCGGCAGCTCGCGCAAGCTCCGACACATCTGCCCCATCTGACCCATCTGCGGACTCTGCCTCCTCCGGCGCAGCGCGCGCCGCGCCACCGGGCCATCGCCTGCAGGTGCGCGAAGAAGGCCGCCCCGCAGCCCCGCAGCCCTCGCCCGAAGCGACCCCGTCGGCTGCCCAGGTGGTGGCCATGCAGGTGCGCGTGCAGCCGCCGCCCGGCGCACGCGACCTCGCCCGCGAGAGCGCTCCGTCACCCATCGAGCCGAGCGAGGAAGGCGACTTCTGGTATGCGACCGTCACGCAGCTGGTGGCGGCCGAGGCCATTACCGCGCTGGCGCGCGAGCTCGCGCTGCAATCGCAACTGGTGGCGCGCGACGTCGACCAGTGGCTGCTGCGCGTCGAGCGCGAGTCGCTCAACCAGGCGGGCAGCCGTGACAAACTGCAGCTGGCGCTGGCAACGCTGGGCCATGGCGTGAAACTCGCCATCGAGATCGGCGTCGTGACCGACAGTCCGGCACGCCGCAACAAGCAGGCGGCCGACGCGCGCCAACGCGAGGCCGAGGAAGCGATCCGCAACGACCCCGAAGTGCAGTCCATGATGCGCGACTGGGACGCCAGGATCGTGCCGGGTACGCTGCGGCCTGCCTGATCCATTTTTTTATGCATCCAACAACGACAGGACCAACGATGTTCAACAAAGGACAACTTGCCGGCCTCATGAAGCAGGCCCAGGCAATGCAGGACAACCTCAAGAAGGCGCAGGAAGAGCTGGCGACCATCGAGGTCGAGGGCGAGTCGGGCGCCGGCCTGGTGAAGGTCGTGATGACCTGCAAGCACGACGTCAAGCGCATCACCATCGACCCCAGCCTGCTGGCGGATGACAAGGACATGCTGGAAGACCTGGTGGCTGCCGCTTTCAACGCCGCGGTGCGCAAGGCCGAGGAGACCAGCGAGCAGAAGATGGGCAAGTTGACCGCGGGCATGCCCGGCCTGCCGCCCGGCATGAAGTTGCCCTTCTAAGCGCCCGAATGGCGGATTCCAGTGCGCTCGATGCCTTGATCGAGGCCTTGCGCCGCTTGCCCGGCGTCGGCGTCAAGTCGGCCTCGCGCATGGCCTTCCACCTGCTGCAGCACGACCGCGAGGCCATGCAGCGGATGGCGCGCTCCCTGCAAGAGGCCGCCGCACAGGTGCGGCATTGCGAGCGCTGCAACACCTTCACCGAGGCGCCGGTATGCAGCGTCTGCCTCGACGCACGCCGCGACGCCACCAAGCTGTGCGTGGTCGAGACGCCGGCGGACCAGGCCGCGCTGGAGCGCACCGGCGCTTTCCGCGGCTACTACTTCGTCTTGATGGGCAAGCTGAGTCCGCTCGACGGCATTGGCCCCAAGGACATCGGCCTTTCAAAACTGTTCGATCGCGCGCTCGACGGCACGGTGAGCGAGGTGATCCTCGCCACCAATTTCACCGCTGAAGGCGAGGCCACCGCGCACGTGATCGGCGAGGCGCTGCGTCAGCGCGGCCTCACCGTGACGCGGCTCGCGCGCGGCGTGCCGGCCGGCAGTGAACTCGAGTACG
Organism: Variovorax sp. PBL-H6; assembly: GCF_901827155.1. Classification (NCBI taxonomy): domain Bacteria; kingdom Pseudomonadati; phylum Pseudomonadota; class Betaproteobacteria; order Burkholderiales; family Comamonadaceae; genus Variovorax; species Variovorax sp. PBL-H6. The sequence goes on along the minus strand of NZ_LR594659.1, from coordinate 3,826,181 downwards.
TGGACCTCGGCACCATCGCGCACGCGCTGGTCGACCGACGCTGAGCATGCGCCTGCCCGCATTGACGCTGGCCTACTGGTGCGTGCTGGTCGCGGCGCTCTTGCCATACCTCGCCGCCTACATCGCAAAGATCGGCAGCTTCAGGCTGCGCGACAACCAGGCGCCACGCGAATGGACGACGCGCCAGGCCGGCTGGCGCGCGCGAGCGCTCGCCGCACAGAACAACAGCTTCGAGGGCCTTGCCTTCTTCATCGGCGCGGTGGTGATCGCGCATCAGCTCGGCGCGGCGCAGGCGCGGCTCGACGTGCTGGCCGCGGCCTACGTGCTCCTGCGCATCGTCTACATCGCGTTCTACATCGGCGGCTTCGGCACAGCACGCAGCGCGGCCTGGGCGCTCGCGTTCGCGCTCAACATCGCGATCCTCTTCATCGCCGGCTTCTAGGATTCGTTCGCCGGATCGGCTCGCCGGCCTCGTCCGGAGGCCGCTTGCATAAAGCCAGGGAGTCGACGGCGAAGTAGTCTTCGTGTTTACGTGGAAACCCGCACGGGATGTTCCCGATGCAGGCAGATGGTGCGCGCCCCTAAGCTCGATTCGAAAAAGTGAACAACGAACCCCGAGAGCCAGAGGGCTAATACGCATGCTCCACCGCCGAAGCTTCACCGTCGCCGCGACCCTGGGTGCGGCATCCCTTGCCGTGCCGCTCTGGGTGCGCGCGCAGGCCAAGCTCGAGAAGCCGAAGATCTCCATCGCGGTCGGCGGCAAGGCGGCTTTTTACTACCTCCCGCTCACCATCTCCGAGCAGTTGGGTTACTTCAAGGCCGAGGGTCTCGATGTCGAGATCTCCGACTTCGCCGGTGGCGCGCGCGCGCTGCAGGCCGTCGTGGGTGGCTCGGCCGACGTCTGCTCGGGCGCCTACGAGCACACCATCAACCTGCAGGCCAAGAACCAGGTTTTCCAATCCTTCGTCCTGCAGGGCCGCGCGCCGCAGATCGCGATCGGCGTGTCGACCAAGAACATGGTGGGCTACACGGGCATCGCCGATCTCAAGGGCAGGAAGATCGGCGTGTCGGCACCGGGCTCATCGACCAACATGGTGGCCAACCTGGTGCTCTCGCGCGCCGGGCTGAAGGCCAGCGACGTGAGCTTCATCGGCGTGGGCGTGGCGGCCGGCGCGCTCACGGCATTGCGCTCGGGCCAGATCGACGCCATCAGCAACACCGACCCGGTGATGACCATGCTCGAGCAGAAGGGCGACGTGAAGATCATCAGCGACACGCGCACGCTGAAGGGCACGCATGAGGTATTCGGCGGCCCGATGCCGGCGGCCTGCCTCTACGCGCCAGCCGAGTTCATCCAGAAGAATCCGAACACCTGCCAGGCGCTGGCCAACGCGATCGTGCACGGCCTCAAGTGGCTGCAGACCGCGGGGCCGGGCGACATCATCAAGACGGTGCCTGAGACTTACCTGCTTGGCGACCGTGCGCTGTACCTCGCTTCCTTCGACAAGGTGCGAGAGGCGATCGCGACCGACGGCATCGTGCCGACCGAGGGCCCGAAGACCGCGCTGGCTGCCATCGCCAGCTTCGACCCGACGGTGAAGGCCGACAAGATCGAACTGGCCAAGACCTACACCAACGACTTCGCGAGGCGTGCGAAGGAGCGCTTCAAAGCCTGAGTTGCCGTTTTCGCGACCCGGCTGCGGCCGGGTCTTTTTTTCCGCCCATGTCCGCTGACTCCGACCACGCGCTCGAACTGCTCGACATCAGCTGCACCTTCCGCTCGAAGGACGAGCGCAGCCAGCGCTACACCGCGGTCGCCGGAACCTCGCTGCGCGTGCGCGCGGGCGAGTTCGTCTCGGTGGTGGGGCCCACGGGCTGCGGCAAGTCGACGCTGCTCAACGTCGGCGCCGGCCTGCTCGAGCCGTCCTCGGGCACGGTAAAGGTCTTCGGCCGGAACCTTTCAGGCCTCAACGCCCGCGCGGGCTACATGTTCCAGACCGAGGCATTGATGCCCTGGCGAAGCGCGCTGGGCAACGTGATGCTGGGCCTGCAGTACCGCGGCATGCCCGATGCGCCGGCGAGGGCGCTGGCCGAACAGTGGCTGGCGCGCGTGGGGCTGGCGGGCTTCGGCGACCGCTATCCGCACGAGCTCTCGGGCGGCATGCGCAAGCGCGCCGCGCTGGCCCAGGTGCTGGCACTGGATCCGGACATCATCCTCATGGACGAACCCTTCAGCGCACTCGACGTGCAGACGCGGCAGCTGATGGAGAACGAGGTGCTCGAGCTGTGGGCGGCCCCGAGCACCGGGCGCCGGGCCGCTCCAAGCCCGGTGCTCACCCCCTCGGGGGGCGGGCGCGAAGCGCCCGGGGGCCCACAAGGACGAAAGGCGGTGCTCTTCATCACGCACGACCTCGACGAGGCGATCGCCATGAGCGACCGCGTGGTGGTGCTCTCGGCCGGCCCGGCCACGCACCCGATCGGCGAGTTCGTCATCGACCTCGCGCGCCCGCGCGACGTGGCCGAGGTGCGCACGCATCCTCGTTTTGTCGAGCTGCACACGCAAATCTGGAACGTGCTGCGCGACGAGGTGCTCAAAGGCTATGCGCAGCAACTGAAGAAGGCCGCCTGATGAGGCTGCGGCCGAACGAAGGCAATGCGCGCGCTTGGCAGCTTGCGCTGCTGGTCGTGCTGCTGGTGCTGTGGCACCTGGTGTCGCGCGACACGAAGGTCGCCTTCTTCCTCGGTGAGCCGGTCAAGGTGGCAGGCCGGATCTGGAGCTGGTTCCTGCCCATCGACATCGCGCCGAACGGACTCTTTCCCGATGGCCTGTCCGGCCGCGCCGACATCTACCAGCATCTCGGCGTGACGCTGCTCGAGACCGTGCTGGCTTTCGGCATCGGCACCCTGCTTGGCCTGGCCTGCGGACTGTGGCTTGCGCTGGCGCCCATTGCGAGCCTGATCCTCGACCCCTATATCAAGGCCGCGAACTCGATGCCGCGCGTGATCCTGGCCCCCATCTTCGCCCTGTGGTTCGGCCTGGGCATCTGGAGCAAGGTGGCGCTGGCGGTCACGCTGGTGTTCTTCATCGTGTTCTTCAATGTCTACCAGGGCGTGCGCGAGGTCAGCCCGGTGGTGCTGGCCAACGCGCGCATGCTGGGTGCCAGCCGGAGGCAGTTGTTGCGCACCGTCTATCTGCCGAGCGCAACGAGCTGGGTCTTCTCCAGCCTGCATACCTCCGTGGGGCTGGCCTTCGTCGGCGCCGTGGTGGGCGAATACCTGGGCTCGGCGCGCGGCGTGGGCTACCTGATCCTGCAGGCCGAAGGCACCTTCGATGTCGACACGGTGTTCGCCGGGATCGTGGTGCTCACCGCCTTCGCGCTGGTGCTCGATGGGCTGGTGGGCCTCATCGAGCGCAGGCTCATGAAATGGCAGCCGAAGAGCGGGGAGACCGAGAAGCTCTGAGGGCCTCGCAAGGTTGCGGCGCTGCCTGCCCGCCGCACCCGGCTAGCGCTTCTTCTTGGACGGCGTGCCGCCGCGCTTCTCGCGCACGATCTTGCTCGATGCGCTTGAGCGGGCGGCCGGCGTGGTCTTGGCCGTGCTGGTCTTGACGACGCCTCCGCCCCGCTTGCTGGTCATCACCACCGTGCTGTCATGCCGGTCACGCGCGGCGACACCTCGGCCGACACGCTCGGCGCGTGCAGCCCGCACCGGCAGGTAGACCACCACCGTCCCGCCGCGCTGGAAGACATGGCTCGTGTTGACGTCGTTCCATTCGGCAACACTGGCCGCGCTGACCCTGTATCGACGGGCGATGCTCGCCACGCTGTCCCGGCGCCCGGCCTTGACCGTGGTTCGGCGAGTCACGATCTCGGGCTGGAAGCTCAGGTGGCCGGTGTCGGCGACCGTGGCCTGCACGTCCTCCTGCACGCGTGCGCCGCGCGGCACGATGAGTGTCGAGCCGCCCTTGATCAGCATGCGCGGCGGCACGCTGTTGATCGCGCGCAGGTCGGCCTCGCTCATGCCCGAGCGCTGGGCGGCGTCGGAGACAGTCATCGTGGAGGGCACCGTCCAGGCGGTCCAGCTCGCGTACTGGCCTTGCGTATAGGCCTCGAAATTGCGCTGGAACACGGCCGCGTTGTCCCACGGCAGCAGGATCTCGGGCGTGCCCGCGGCCAGCAGCACCGGCTTGTGGGCGGAGGGGTTGAGGGCGCGGAAATCCTCGATCTTGACGTCCGCCAGCTTGGCGGCAAGGGCGACGTCGAGGTCGCGCTTGAGCGTGACGGTCTGGAAGTAGGGGTGGTTGGCGATGATCGGCAGGTCGGCGTTGAAGCGCTCGGGGTTGGCGACGATGTTCTTCACCGCCTGCAGCTTGGGCACGTAGTACCGGGTCTCGGCCGGCATGTTGAGGTCGGCATAGCCCGTCGGCAGGCCGGCGCGCTGGTTCTTGGCGATGGCGCGGCTCACGCTGCCCTCGCCCCAGTTGTAGGCGGCCAGTGCCAGGTGCCAGTCACCGAACATGCCGTAGAGCTTTTGCAGGTAGTCGAGCGCCGCGCGGGTCGAGGCGATGACATCGCGCCGGTCATCGCGGAAGATGTTCTGCTTGAGATCGAAGTCGGTGCCGGTCGCGGGCATGAACTGCCACATGCCGGCGGCCTTCGCGCTCGAGACGGCCTGCGGGTTGAACGCGCTCTCGATGTAGGGCAGCAGTGCCAGCTCGGTGGGCATGTCGCGGCGCTCGAGCTCCTCGACGATGTGGAAGATGTAGCGGCTCGAGCGCTCTGTCATGCGCTGCATGTAGTCGGGCCGGCTCGCATACCACTGCTCGCGGTCGCGCACCAGCTCGTTGTCGAGGTCGGGCATCTTGAAGCCGCGGCGGATGCGATCCCACATGTCGGCGGGCGGGGCCAGCGTGACGACGGAGCGCGAGCGGGTGGTGCCCGAGGTGATCGGGGTCAGTGCTCCGCCGGGATAGACCGGGGCCGCGGCAGTGCTCGAGGCGGTGGAGGCTGCGGTATCGGTGGTCGAGGAAGAGGAGCCCGTGCCGGTGGGGCTCGCGCAGCCCGCGAGCAGCAGCGAGCCGGCGAGGCAGGCAGCAAGGATGAATTTCATCGAAAGTCGTTTTTCCATTGGCGCAGTGCGGCGAAGACCTCGGCCTCGCCGGTGTGCGGGGAGAGGCGGGCATGCGCGCGCACTGCTTGCAGGACAGCGGCTTCGCGGCTGCGAAGAAAGGGGTTGATCTGGCGTTCGGTGGCGAGCTGCGAGGGCAACGTCGGTTCGCCGCGCGCACGCAGTGCCTCGCACTGCGCCGTGTACTGAGTCAACGCGGCGTTGCGTGGTTCCACGGCGTGTGCGAAGCGAAGGTTAGCAAGTGTGTATTCGTGGGCGCAGCACACGCGGGTCTCGCCAGGCAGCGCGGCCAGCGCGTCGAGCGAGGCGAGCATTTGCGCGGGCGTGCCCTCGAAGAGCCGGCCGCAGCCGCCGGAGAACAGCGTGTCGCCGCAGAAGACCAGCGGGGCGGGTGCGCCGGCAGCGGTGTTCGCCGCATCGGCCGGCAGGAAGTACGCGATGTGGCCCGCGGTGTGGCCCGGCACCTCGATCACCTCGAAGCGAAGGCCCATGACCTCTGCCTGGTCGCCCTGGGCCAGGCGTGTGAGGGGCTCGGGAATCGTTTCGCGCGCAGGGCCGAAGACCGGCGCGCCAGTGGCGTCTCGCAAGGCCGCGACACCGCCGGTGTGATCGGCATGATGGTGCGTGACTAGAATCGCGGCCAGCTGCAGATTGCCGCGAGCGAGCGCGTCGAACACCGGCGCGGCATCTCCCGGGTCGACCACGATCGCGTCGTGCCCATCCTGCAGCATCCAGATGTAGTTGTCAGCGAAGGCGGGTAGTGGAACGAGCTTCATGAGCGATCAAATTATAGGTTTGCACGACTGGTTCCAGACCCCTCCCGGTCGTTACCTGCTGGCTTGGGAACAGTCGCGCTTCGACCTGGCCGTGGCAGACGTCTTCGGCTACCACGCGCTGCAGCTCGGCGTGGCCGAGGTGGACGGACTGCGCACCAACCGCATGCCACATCGCTGGCTGGCGCTGGACGACCCTGCGGCCGCCGCAAGGAGCGTGGCGCTGTTCACCGACTTCACGGCGCTGCCGTTCTCTGCCAACAGCCTCGACCTGGTGGTGCTGCCGCATGCACTGGAGCTCAGCCACGACCCGCATGGCACGCTGCGCGAGGTCGAGCGCGTGCTGGTGCCGGAGGGCCGCGTAGTGATCTGCGGGCTCAATCCGGCGAGCCTCTGGGGCATGCGCCAGTGGCGTGCGCACCTGTATCGCCGGCTGGGGTTCGGCGAGCTGTTCCTGCCCGACTCCGGCGACTTCATCGGCTACCGGCGCATGCGCGACTGGCTGCGCCTCCTGAGCTTCGAGGTGGAGTCGGGCGACTTCGGCATCTATCGGCCGGCGGTGCGTAGCGAGGCATGGCTCGAGCGCTGCCGCTGGTTCGACACTTTGGGCGAGCGCTGGTGGCCCATCTTCGGCGCGGTGTACTTCCTGGTCGCGGTCAAGCGGGTGCGCGGCATGCGGCTGCTGTCCGCGGACTGGCGCCGCGCGGCACAGCGCGCGAGCGCACCGGTGCCCATCGCCGGCAAGGTGCACCGGGGCCACCACCATCCACATCACCGATCACGACAACGACAAGGAAGCGGTTCTTGACCGAAGTACAGATCTACACCGACGGGGCCTGCAAGGGCAACCCGGGCCCGGGAGGCTGGGGCGCCTGGCTCAAGTCGGCAACGACCGAGAAGGAGCTCTTCGGCGGCGAGCTCAACACCACCAACAACCGCATGGAGCTCAAGGCCGTGATCGAGGGCTTGCGCGCGCTCAAGCGGCCTTGCAAGGTGATCCTCTACCTCGACAGCCAGTACGTGCGCATGGGCATCACCGAGTGGATCCGCGGCTGGAAGGCCAAGGGCTGGCTGACCTCGACCAAACAGCCGGTGAAGAACGCGGAGCTGTGGCGGGAGCTGGACAAGCTGGTGGCCGAAGGCGGCCACCAGATCGAATGGCGCTGGGTGCGAGGGCACTCGGGCGACGTGGGCAACGAGCGCGCCGATATGCTGGCCAACAAGGGCGTGGAGCGGGCGCTGGGGCGGATCTAGAGCTCGGCCGGCCGCGTGACGAGGCGCTCCGGCGCCTCCAGCACCTCGCCCATGCGCGCACGGAACAGCAGCTCGTCGGTGTGGCGCAGGCGGCGGCTGATCTCGCGGCCGATGTTCATCTGGATCAGAGCGAACTGCACGGCATCGTGCTCGAACAGGCGCAGCAGGTTGTCGGAGGTGATCCGGATGGCGCTGCAGTCCTCGTCGGCGCGTATCGACGCACTGCGCGGGAACAGGTCCAACAGCGCCATCTCGCCGAAGCAGTCGCCCGGCCCGAGCCGGCGCAGCAGCAGGCGCTGGTCTTCCCAGCTCTTCGATACGGTCACGCGGCCGCGCTCCAGCACGTACATGCCGTCGGCCATGTCGCCCTCGTGGCAGAAGTAGCTGCCCCCCGCGACCTCGACCACCGGTGCGGGCTCGAGCAGGAACTCGATGGCCTCGGCGTCGATGGCGCCGAAGATCGGCATCTGCTGCATCAACTCGATTCTGGCTGCGAGCATGCGCGTCTCCTGCGCGGGTGAGGCCGCGATCCTAGATCACGCCCTCGAACATCATCACGTCGACCAGGTCGCCCGCCGCCACGGTGCCCTGCGCGTGGTGCAACACGACGAGGCCATTGGCCTCGACCATCGAGCTGAGCACGCCGGACCCCTGGTTGCCGGCGATGCGTACCTCCGGCACCGAGCCCGGCACCGGCTCGACGCGGCCGCGCTGGTATTCGGTGCGGCCCGGTTTCTTGCGGATCGCATCGACGCTCCTGGCGCGCAGCAGGGGCGGCGGCGCGCAGCCTTGTTCGTGGCAGCCCATCATGCGCAGCAGGGCCGGCCGCACGAAGGCGAGGAAGGTGACCATCACCGCGACCGGATTGCCAGGGAGGCCGAACAGCACGGACGTGCGACCGGCCTGGCGCGGCCTCGGAATGAGGCCTACCGCCATTGGCCGGCCCGGGCGCATCGCCACCCGCCAGAAAGCCATGTCGCCCTGCTGCTGCATGACGGCGCGCGTGTGGTCGGCCTCTCCGACGCTGACGCCGCCGCTGGTGATGATCGCGTCTGCCTCGGTCGCGGCGCGGCGCAGCGTGTCGGCCAGCGCGGCGGGGTCGTCACGCACCAGGCCCAGGTCGATCACCTCGCAGCCGAGGCGCGTGAGCAGTCCGAACACGGTGTAGCGGTTGCTGTCGTAGACCGCGCCTTCACGCGGCAGCTCGCCCAGGCTCAGGATCTCGTCGCCGGTGGAGAAGTAGGCCACGCGCAGGCGGCGCAGCACCGGCACCATCGGCAACCCGAGGCTCGCCACCATGCCCAGCGCGGCGGGCGACAGGCGCTCGCCGCGCAACAGGGCCGGCCGGCCTTGCTGCAGGTCCTCGCCGGCCAGGCGGCGGTTGTCGCCGCGCCGCAGGGCCTTGGCGGGAAAGCGCACCTGTTCGCCCTCGACGAAGCAGAACTCCTGCGGCACCACGGTGTCGAGCCCGGCCGGCATCACGGCGCCCGTCATGATCTTCACGGCATCACCCGGCGCCAGCGTGCCGCGCCAGGCCGCGCCGGCGAGCGCGGTGCCGACCACGCGCAGGCTCACCGAGGCGTCGCTGGCGGCGTCGGCCGGCAGCACGGCGCCGTCGAAGGCGAAGCCGTCCATGGCCGAGTTGTCGTGCGGCGGCACGCTCACGGGCGAGATGATGTCCTCGGCGAGCACGCGCCCGAGCGCGTCGCGCAGCGCGATGGGCTCGGTCTGCGTGACGACCGCCGATTCCGCGAGCCGGGCCAGAAAGCCCTGTACCGCGTCGACGCCGAGGGCCCTGGGGTCGTAGCCGGCCAGCTCGGCGGCGATCTCGGCAATGCGGCTCATGAGAGGTAGAGGCTCAGCGTCGCTGGCCTTCGAGCGCGTGCAGCTCGGCCAGCGTGTTGGCGTTGAAGAAGGCACCGGGTGCATCGCCCGGCCGGTCGAAGGGGACCAGCGCCGTGCGATGCTGCGCGGTCCAGCGGTCGATCTTGCGGCCGCCCCCCTGCGTGAAGCGCACCAGGCTTTCGAGCAGGGTGGCGCGCAGCAGGCAGAACACCGGCTGGGGCCGCAGGGCCGAGGCGCCGTCCGCTTCGGCCGCGGCCTCGGGGGCGTTGACCATCGCGATCTCGGCGTCGTGCGCCAGCAGCGCCTCGCCGAGGCGGGCGGCAAGGTCGAGGGGGAACAGCGGGGTGTCGCAGGGCACGGTGAGCAGGTAGGGCGTCTCGCAGCGCTCCAGCCCGGTCAGGAAGCCCGCCAGCGGCCCCGCATAGTCCGCGAGGCCATCGGGCCAGACCGGCACGCCGAAGGATTCGTAGGCCGCGATGTTGCGGTTGGCATTGATCATCAGCTCGCCGACCTGCGACTGCAGCCGCATCAGCGCGTGCAGCGCAAGCGGCGTGCCGTCGAAGTTCTGCAGGCCCTTGTCGATGCCGCCCATGCGCGAGCCGCGGCCGCCGGCGAGGACCAGGCCGGTGATCTCGCCGGTGGCGATGGTGGTCGCGTCGTTCATCCGCCGATGTAGCTCATCTCGACACGGCGGGCGCCGCTGGCCGCCTCCGCATCGGGGCCGCGCAGCGCGCGCAGTTCGGAGTAGCGGTCGGCACGGCCCTGCCAGATGTGGCCGATGGCAGAGGTGATCCGCGCATCGTCGGCATCGCCGCGCAGCAGTGGCCGCAGGTCGTGGCCGCTGGTCGCGAACAGGCAGAGGTAGAGCTTGCCCTCGGTCGACAGGCGCGCGCGGGTGCAGTCGTGGCAGAAGGCCTGCGTCACGCTGCTGATCACGCCGATTTCGCCGCCGCCGTCGCGGTAGGCCCAGCGCTCGGCGGTCTCGCCGGGGGCCGTGGCCTCGAGCGGCACCAAGGGGAACGCTTCGGCGACGCGCTGCAGCACCTCGGCCGAGGGCAGCACCTCGTCCATGCGCCAGCCGTTGGTGGCGCCGACATCCATGTACTCGATGAAGCGCAGCACCACGCCGGTGCCGCGGAAGCGCCGCGCCATCGGGAGGATCTCCTGCTCGTTGGTGCCGCGCTTGACCACCATGTTGACCTTGATCGGCCCGAGGCCGGCCGCGTGCGCCGCATCGATGCCCGCGAGCACCTGGGCCACCGGAAAGTCGACGTCGTTCATGCGGCGAAACACGGTGTCGTCGAGGCCGTCGAGACTGACGGTGACGCGCTGCAGGCCGGCCGCCTTGAGCGCAGCGGCCTTGCGGGCCAGGAGGGAGCCGTTGGTCGTCAACGTGAGGTCCAGCGGCTTGCCTTCGGGCGTGCGGATTGCCGCCAACTGCTCGACAAGCAGTTCGAGGTTCTTGCGCAGCAGCGGCTCGCCGCCCGTGAGCCGGATCTTGCGCACGCCGTGCGTGGCAAAGATGCGCGCCAGCCGTGTGATTTCTTCGAAGCTCAGCAGCGCGCCGTGCGGCAGGTACTGGTAGTCCTTGTCGAACACTTCCTTGGGCATGCAGTAGCTGCAGCGGAAATTGCAGCGGTCGGTGACGCTGATGCGCAGGTCGGTGAGCGGACGCGCGAGCCGGTCGAGCAGCACGCCGCTCGCGGCCACCGCGTGCTCGGGCAGCGCGGCGTCGCGGCGGGCGCGGCCGATCTGGGAGACGGGGACGATGTGCTTGCTGCTCATGGCGAAAGGCAATTTACCCCATTGCCGGGTCTGGCGCCCCTCCAGGCGAAATAGGGGCTTGCCGAAAGCGGACATCCGGAAAGGGACATCGAGAAGGGGACATCCGTTCCCGTCACCGGGCCTACACGCAGCGCGCGCCGTCCACCTCGATGCACACGCCGCTGATGAAGGCGGCCTCGTCGCTGGCCAGGTACAGCGCCGCGTTCGCGACGTCGAGCGCGGTCGAGAAGCGGCCGAGCGGAATGGTGGCGAGGAACTTGGCCTTGCGCTCCTCGGTGATCGGCCCGCCGGCGAACTCGGCCGCGAGGCCGGTGTCGGGGTTGAAGACGGGGTTGATGCAGTTGACGCGGATGTTGTCCGGCCCGAACTCCGCGGCCAGCGACTTGCTGGTGGTGATCACCGCGCCCTTCGAGCCGTTGTACCAGGTCAGGCCCGGACGCGGACGCACGCCGGCTGTCGACGCGATGTTGATGAAGGCGCCGCCGCCATTGGCGCGGAAGGCCGGCACCGCATGGATGGTGGAAAGATAGATGCTCTTCACATTGACCGCATAGCAGCGGTCGAACTCGTCCTCGCCGACTTCGAGGGCCGGGCGGTTGCGGTGGGTCCAACCGGCGTTGTTGACCATCACGTCGAGCTTGCCGTGGCGCTGCACGGCGGCGGCGACCAGGGCCTGGACCTCGGCCGCCTTCGTGACGTCGGCGGCGAAGAAGGAAGCCTTGCCGCCCGCGCGCTGGATGGCCTCGACGACCTGTTCGCCGAGCGCGGCGTTGATGTCGTTCACGATGACCTGCGCCCCTTCTGCCGCGAGGCGCTTGGCGATGCCTTCGCCGATGCCGCCGCCGGCGCCGGTCACGATGATGGATTTGTCCTTGACGCGCATTTCTTGTGTCTCCAGGGATGTGGGGGAAGAACGGGCAAGTGTAGGCACCTCCCGCCGATCCGTGCGGCGCCCGGCCGCGCTGTGACACATTGTTCCGGTCCTGGCACATCGAAGGCGCAGGCGCGGCGCCGACGCACGGTTCGGCCCTTGTGGAACGCCGGAGGAACGACCCTTGCTATGACGAGGCTGTCCCGGCTTGCCTGTCGCCATCGCCCTTCATGAATCCACCCGCAACCGCAGCACTCGCTTCCCGGCGCAACCTGGCTGTACGCACCGTGCGCGTCGGCGCGCCGGGGCGCCTGCACCTGGGCTTCCTTGATCCGTCGGGTTCGCTGGGCCGGCCATTCGGCAGCCTGGGCTTGGTCATCGACGGTTTCACGACCGAGGTCGAGTTGACGGCGGCGGAATCGGACTGCATGAGCGGCGACACGCCGACCGAACGCGCAGAACTCGAGCGCGCCGGCGCCTTCCTGCGGCTGCTGCGCCAGCGCAGCGGCCGTCACGCGCCGCTGTGCCTGCGGCTGCTGCAGGTGCTCCCGTCGCACGCGGGGTTCGGCTCCGGCACGCAACTCGCGTGCGCCATCGGCCGGGCTTTCGACCAATGGCACGGTCTGGGGCTGAGCACCGCCACCCTGGCGCATTGGCTCGGCCGCGGCCTTCGCTCGGGGGTCGGTATCGCCGGATTCGACGCCGGCGGCCTGCTCGTCGACGGAGGGCCGGGCAGGGACGGCCTGCCCGCGCCGCTGCTGTCGCGCGTCGAGTTCCCGCGGGCCTGGCGCATCGTCCTGGTCCAGGACCCCTCGCACCGCGGGCTTTCGGGCGGCGACGAGAAGAAGGCGATCGCCGTCTTGCCGCCCTTGCCGCGGGCCGGCGCCGCCGACATCTGCCACCAGGTCCTGATGCGCATCCTGCCTGCCGCGGCGAGTGCCGAGTTCGCGCCCTTCGCCGAAGGCATCAACCGGATGCAGGAGCTGCTCGGCCAGCATTTCGGACCGGCCCAGGGCGGCGCCTTCACCAGCCCCGCGGTCGGCCGGCTGATGCAGTGGATCGCCGATGCGGACCGCGGCGGCCAGCCCGGACCGCAGGCCGCCATCGGTCAAAGCTCATGGGGTCCCACGGGCTTCGCCATCCTCCCCTCCCAGGCCCAGGCCGACGCGTTGGTGAAGGCCGCGCATGCGGCCGCGCAGGTCGACGCCGGCCTGCAACTGCGGATCGTCTCCGGCCGCAACCATGCAGCGGTGGTGCGGGATGTCCCTTCGCAGCCGCACGCCGATTGACGGGCCGCCAGCGCATCGTCCAGCTTCAGCACACCCTCCACACCCGAAGGCTCCCATGGAACGTCCTCGCATCCTCCACATGTTCACGCCCGGCCGGCAGATGAGCCCCTTCGACATCAACATGGCAGCGGATGCCGGCTACCAGATCATCGTGCCGTACTGCGAGGTCGGCCTCGACCGCATCGCCGCGCTGACGCAGGACACCATCTTCTCGCGCGGGCCGAAGGGCGCCGCGCGAACCGGCATCTTCATCGGCGGACGCGACGCGCTGCTGGCGGCCGACATGCTCGAGCGCGCGAAGACCTCGATGGTCAAGCCCTTCGTCGTCTCGTTGATGGCCGATCCGAGCGGCGCCTACACCACGGCCGCTGCGATGGTGGCCTGCGTCGAGGCGGCCCTGAAGCGCCAGGGGCAGGCGCTGGAAGGCCAGCGCGTGCTGATCCTGGGCGGCACCGGTCCGGTGGGCCGCGTGGCGGGCGTGATTGCAGCGCTCGGCGGCGCCGAAGTCTTCCTGTCCAGCCGCAACGGCATCGATGCCGCCGAAGAGGCGGCGCAGGAAACCGGCCGGCGCTTCGGGGTCGGCTTGCACGGCCGGTCTGGCGGCGACCCCGCCGCGGTGCGCACGTCCCTCGGCGAGGCGGATGTCCTGCTGGCCTGCGCGGCGGCGGGTGTCCAGGTCGTGTCGGCGGAGGCGCTCGGCGCCGCCACCCGTCTCAAGGTGGCCGCCGACGTGAATGCCGTGCCGCCGGAAGGCATCGCCGGCCTCGGCGTGATGGACGACGCCAAGCCGCTGGCCGGCACGAAGGCTGTCGGCATCGGCGCGCTCGCGATCGGCAACGTCAAGTACCAGACGCAGCATCGCCTGCTGGTCCAGATGTGCGAGGCCGACAAGCCGCAGGTGCTCGGCTTTGCCGAGGCCTTCGCCGTCGCTCGCGCCTTCCTGGCCGAGCAGGCCGCCAAGACCGCGTAATGCCGACGCTCGCCGTGGCCGCCATCTCCGCGCGTGCGATGGCCGAGGCCGCGGCGCTCGATGGCTTCGACGTGGTCGCGCTCGATCTCTTCGGCGACGTCGATACGCGCCGCGCCGCGTCCAGCTGGCTGCCGATCGGCGAACCGGGCAGCCTGCGCATCGATGCGGCGGCAGTGCTCGGGGCATTGGGCGCGCTGGCGCGCCAGCGCGCAAGCGGGGACCCGCTGGTGGGCTGGGTGGCCGGCAGCGGCTTCGAGGGCGAGCCCGACCTGCTCGAACGCGGCGCCGCAGTGCTGCCGCTGATCGGTACCGCTGCGGCGGCGGTGCGCCGCCTGCGAGATCCGGCGGTGTTCTTCGGCTTTCTGGCCGCGCGCGGCATGCCGCATCCGCGAGTGAGCCTCGACCCGCCGGAGGACGCGGCGGGTTGGCTCATGAAAGACGCGCATGGCTGCGGCGGCTGGCATGTCCGCCGGCCGCCCTGGCGAAAGGACGAGCAGCCGTACGCGCACCGGTACTTCCAGCGCGAGATGCAAGGCGTGCCGATGTCCGCCACCTTCATTGCCAATGGACGGGATGCCCATGTGCTCGGATTCAACGAACTGAGCGTGCGCACCTTCGGCGCGCGGCCTTGCGTCTTCTGTGGCGCTGTCGGTCCGGTGCCGCTGGCGAGCGGCATTGCGCATCGCGTGACTGCGATCGCGCGTGCGCTCGTCGCGGAGTTCGCGCTGCAGGGCTTGTGCAGCCTCGACTTCATGCGCGACGGCGACGCGATCGGTGTGCTGGAAGTCAACCCGCGGCCGCCCGCGAGCATGAGCTTGTATCCCAGGCAGGCCGGCTGGCCGGGCCTGATGCAGATGCACCTGCGTGCCTGCGTTCATGGCGAGCTGCCGCAATCAACGCCACGGCAGGTGAGGGAGATCGAAGGGATCGAGATCGTGTTCGCGCCCCGGCCGATGCGGCTCGATGAAGCGGCAGCACGGCAGCTTGACGCCTGGCCCGGCATCCACGACCTGCCCGCCGCCGGGCAGCACTTCGATGCCGACGACCCCCTGTGCACCCTGAGCGCGAGCGGAAGCAGCGCCCTGGAGGTGCGCACGCGCCTGAACCAAGGCCGCGACCGGCTGTTGCAATCACTGGAGACCTTGGCATGAGCAACATTTCCCCGCCGTGCACCGACGCGGCCCTGAGCGTCAACCTGCTGGCCCGGCCTTTGGTCGAGCGCCTGCTGGCCGATGCCGAAGTGCTCGGGTTGCGCGTGCAACGCGACGACGACACCGGCGTGCGCATCGTCGATGCCGGCATCGAGGCCCGCGGCAGCATCGCGGCCGGACTTCGCATCGGCGAGATCTGCATGGGCGGCCTCGGCCACGTGGTGCTGCGGGGCGGGGGCAGCGCCGAAGCCTGGCCGAGCTGGCTCGATGTCCGGAGCTCGCGGCCGGTGCTGGCCTGCCTGGGGAGCCAGTACGCAGGCTGGAGCCTGTCGGCCACCAAGGAGGAGACCGGCGGCAAGAAGTTCTTCTCGCTCGGCTCCGGTCCGGCGCGCGCGCTGGCGGTCAAGGAGAAGCTCTTCGGCGAGCTCGGCTATCGCGATCACGCGCAAGCCGGCGTGCTCGTGCTGGAGGTCGACCGCATGCCGCCGAAGATCGTCATCGACAAGGTGCTGCGCGACTGCGAACTGCCCGCCGAGGGCCTGACGCTGATCCTCACGCCCACCACCAGCCTCGCGGGCACCACGCAGGTGGTCGCGCGCGTGCTCGAGGTCGCACTGCACAAGGCGCACGAGCTCGGCTATTCGCTGGCAGACATTGTCGATGGCGCCGGCAGCGCGCCGCTGCCTTCGCCGAGCAGCGACGGCGTGGAAGCCATGGGGCGCACCAACGACGCGATCCTCTACGGCGGGCGCGTGCATCTGGCGGTGCGCGGCGGTGACGACGCAGCGCGTGCGCTGGCGCACGCGCTGCCCTCGCGCAACTCGCCGGACCACGGTCGCTCGTTCGCGGAGATCTTCAGGGAGGCGGCGTACGACTTCTACAAGATCGACCACGCGCTGTTCGCCCCGGCCGAGGTGTGGGTCAGCAACCTCGACAGCGGACGCACCTGGCATGGCGGCGCCTGCGACATGGCGCTGCTGCAGCGGCTGTGGCTGCAGGAGGCCTGAAGTGACGCGTTCGATCCGCGGAGTCCACGCATGACCCTTCGCGTGGCCATCATGAGCGACGAGATCGGCTGGCACACGCGCCAGCTGCAAGCCGCGCTGCGCGCACGCGGCGCCGTCGGACGCTGCGTGGATCTCGCCGCCTGCCAGATCGACACCACGGCCGCATGGCATGGCCTGGTCATTCCCGGCTACGGCCGCGAGCTGCCCGATGCGGTGCTGGTCCGCGGCATCGCCGGCGGCAGCTTCGAGCAGGTCACCAAGCGCCTCGGCGTGCTGCATGCGTTGCGTGAGCTCGGCGTGCCGGTCTACAACGACGCCCGCGCGATCGAGCGTACGGTCGACAAGTCGATGACCAGCCTGCTGCTGCATGCCGCGCGCATTCCCGCTCCGCCCACCTGGGCGACCGAATCCGCGGCCCAGGCCCGGCGCATTGCGATGCGCGAGACGGCGGCGGGCCATGCGCTGGTGATCAAACCGCTGTTCGGTTCGCAAGGCAAGGACCTGCAGCTGGTGGGCGAGATCGACGGGGAACACCATGCGATGCCCGACATCGACGCGCGCTACGCGGGGCTCGCTTACCTGCAGCGCTTCGTGCCGCCAGTGACCGCGCCGGGGTTCGACTGGCGCGTGCTGGTGGTGGGCGGGCGCGCCGTGACCGCGATGCGGCGCGTCAGCGCGCATTGGATCCACAACGTGGCCCAGGGCGCCCGCTGCGAGCCGGCCGAACTCGAAGCGCCGCTCGCGCGACTGGCCGAACGCGCCGCACTCGCGCTGGACATGGACTATGCGGGAGTCGACCTCATCGCTGCGGCGAGCGGACCGCGCATCCAGGTGCTGGAAGTCAATGGCGTTGCCGCATGGCAGGGGCTGCAGCGCGTGACCGCGTTCAACATCGCCCGCGCCATCGTCGACGATCTGCTCGACCGCAAGATGGTGCAGATGCGGCCTCGTCTGCAGGACGGCATGGCTCCGGAGCGGCGCGCCTGATGAGCGAACCGCAAGCCGCGATCGAACGGGCGCGCGCCTCTTTCCTGCGGGCCTGCTGGCTCGATGTCGCGGTACGCAAGCCGGGCAATGTCAGCCTCGTTTCTCCGGGCCACGGCATGGAGGCTTCGATGTTCATCGCCAGCGCGCAAGCCGCCGCCGGCGCGCTGTTCGAGCCGGGCCTGGGCGTGGGCGCGCGCATCGAGCGAGCCGTCGCCGCGAGCTGGGCCGTCGCGGGATGCAACACCAACCTCGGCATCCTGCTGCTGTGCGCGCCCATTGCAGTCGCCGTGGAACGCCACCCTGGCGCCACGACGCGAGCCGCCCTCGAAGAGGCCGTCGACTCGGTGCTGGCGGCGCTCGACGTCGAGGATGCGCGCGCGGCGTACCGCGCGATCGCGCGCGCGCGTCCCGGCGGCCTGGGAAGTGCGCCGGCCGAGGATGTGCGCGACGTGCCGAGCATCGACCTGCGCGCCGCCATGGCCCTGGCCGCGCAGCGCGACCTGATCGCGCGCCAGTACCGCGACGGATACGCGGACTTGTTCGCGCTGGCCTTCGAAGTGCCGCCCGGCACGGTCGCCTGCGGGCAAGGGGCTGCCGATCCCGCTGCGTTGCCCGACGCGAGCACTGTGGCGCGCGTCCAACGCCTTTACCTGGCCTGGCTGAGCGACTTCGCCGATTCACACATTGTTCGAAATCACGGCGAGGGCGTGGCACAGACTGTCATGGCGGCGGCGCAAGGCTGGCGCGAGCGCGAGCGTGCAGGCGCCGTGCTCGATGCCGACCCCGGCTTCGCGAGCTGGGACGCGAGCCTGAAAGCCGCACGCATCAACCCGGGGACCAGTGCCGATCTGACGGTGGCGGCCCTGATGCTTGCCGGCTTCGTCGAATCGAGCGCGGCGCCGGCGCGCGATGCAGCGATCGGGTGGCACGGATCGTGATACCCACGGCTCTGCGCTGGTCATCCCGGCCGTGCCGCAACGACCCTATCACCTTAGAGGAGACCCGAGACCATGGCAAAAATCGATCGACTGATGGTGGGCGAATCGCTCGTCGGCGAGGGCAATGAAGTCGCCCACATCGACCTGCTCATCGGCCCGCGCGGCGGTGCCGCCGAAACGGCCTTCGCCAACGCGCTGACCAACAACAAGGACGGGTTCACTTCTCTGCTTGCAGTGGTGGCGCCCAACCTGCTGACGAAACCCCCGACCGTCATGTTCAACAAGGTGACCATCAAGGGCGCGACGCAGGCAGTGCAGATGTTCGGGCCGGCCCAGCGCGCCGTGGCACTGGCCGTGGCCGACAGCGTCGAGGACGGCACCATCCCCATGGCCGAGGCCGACAACCTGTTCCTGTGCGTGGGCGTGTTCATCCATTGGCAAGCCACCGACGACAAGAAGATCCAGGACTACAACTACCAGGCGACGCGCGAGGCGATCCAGCGCGCCGTATCGGGCTCGCCGACGGCGGCCGAGGTGGTGGACAAGAAGGGGACGACCGCGCATCCGTTCGCGGCGCATCTCTGAATCGCAAGCTCGACGAGAAGAAGCCGGCGCGTGAACCGTGCCGGCTTCTTTTCATGGGCCTCGAAAGAGGCGCGGCGGGCTCAGCGCTTGGCGGGCACCATGCCGCTGGCGAGAAACTTCAGCACCGTCGCGCCGTGGGCCGATCTCGCCGTGCGGTGCGCGGGCGCCTGGCGCTCGATCTGCACGCCGACCGATTGCACGTCGTCGAACTTGTGCGGCTTCACGACCTTGACGCGAACCCAGCTGGCGTGGAACTCGTCGATCAGGATCTCCGCGACGGCTTCGGCGAAGGCCTCGAGCAATTGCAGCCGGTGCTCGGCCATCAGCCTGTGCAGCCGCTCGCGCACGGCGCTGTAGTCGATCGTGTCGCCGATCCAGTCGGTGTCGCAGGCCCTTGCCCGCGGCACGCCTGCGTGCACGTCGATCAGCAGCGGCTGCGGGCGGTGCAGTTCGGACTCGTGGATGCCGATCACCGTCTCGCCCCTGAAGCCCTCGATGAAGATCAGGTCCGGCGGCGGGAGTGTTTCGGCGGCGCCGGAGAGGCGAGCGGCATCGGAAGGTTGTCCGGCAGAAGGGCGCGCGCTGCTGTTCAAGTCATGTCTCCGGTTGGAAGCAAATATGTTTGAAAGTGTGTCCGCCGGAGAGCCGAAGTCCCCACGCACGGCGCATCAACGCAAAATGCAGGCCAATCAGCGGAGCCGCCCGGGCGCCGTCCCGGCTCGGTGTTTCACCGGGTGCGCGGCGTGCCGTCAAGCTCAACAATGACGAAGGAGACACGATGGAACGCGCCGGAGAACTCCAATGACATTGATGCCGCGGCAAGGTGACCGGCACGCCGACCGCGTGCTCGACGTCGTGAGGCGAGGCTTTCACGAAGAGGGCAACGACCTCGTCACGCGCTCGTGGAGCCGCTGCCTGAATCAGTACCACCTCGACCCCGGACGCGCGCGGGAGCCGGTGGTGATCGAGTCGGGGGCCTTGCAGAGCCGGCGCAACCAGCATGCCGACGTGATCGAATGCGCGCGCTACGAGATGACCACGCTCTATCAGCAGCTCGCCGATCCCCAGTGTGCAGTGGTGCTGACCGACACCGATGGCGTGATCGTGCACATGGTGTCTTCGCCGGAGTTCGCTGCCGAGGTCGAGCCGATGGGCCTGCACGCCGGCGGCATGTGGGGTGAAGCCGAGGCCGGCACCAACGGCATGGGCACCTGCCTCGCGGCCGCGCATCCGATCTCGGTGCGGCGCGACGAGCATTTCTTCAGCCAGTTCACGCAGCTCACCTGTTCGGCGGTGCCGGTGCTCGACCCGGCGGGCGAGATCATCGGCGTGCTCGACGTCACCAGCCGATCGAGCCTGATGCAGCAGCACGTGCTGGTGCTGCTCGGCATGACCGTGCGCATGATCGAGAACCGGCTCATCGACAAGCGCTTTTCGAATGCGCACCCGCTGCACTTCCACAGCCGCCCCGAATTCGTCTACACGCTGCACGAAGGCAAGCTGGCCGTCGGCGAGGACGGACGCATCCTGGCGGCCAACCGAAGCGCCCTGTTCCAGCTCGGCCTGCATTCCATGGACGAGATCCGCGCCCAGCGCATCGACGACCTGTTCCAGACCTCGCTCGAGGACATCCTGCAGCGCAGCCTGTCTTCTTCGTTCCACCCGGTGGTGGCGTACCGCGCCAAGGCGGCGCTGCGCTTCTTTGCAGTCGCACGCCGGCCTGCATCCGACGCCGACACGCCCGCGCGTGCGCGTGTAGCGGGCACGGCCATGCTGGCACTGGCCGAGCCGCAGGCCGAAGGCTTTCGCGCGCCTTCCCGCGTGCCCGCGGTGGGCACTGCGCCCAGCATCCGCACCTTCAAGGACGCCCGGCTCGTCGCGCACCTCGACACCGCCCGGCGTGTGGTGGCGCGCCGCACCCCGGTGCTGCTGTGCGGCGAGACCGGCTCCGGCAAGGAGGTTTTCGCGCGCGCCATTCACGAGACCAGCCCGCATGCCGACGGCGCCTTCGTGGCGGTCAACTGCGCGAGCCTGCCCGAGACGCTGATCGAGTCCGAGCTCTTCGGCTACAAGGCCGGCGCCTTCACCGGCGCGCAGCGCAGCGGACGCCGCGGCAAGATCCTGCAGGCCGACGGCGGCACGCTGTTCCTCGACGAAATCGCCGACATGCCGCTCGAATTGCAGGCCCGCCTGCTGCGCGTGCTCGACGAAAGGCAGGTCACGCCGCTCGGCACCGAAGAAACCCATCCGGTGGACTTCCAGCTCGTGAGCGCGAGCCATAACCATTTGCCGACCCTGGTGCGCGAAGGCCGGTTCCGCGAAGACCTGTACTACCGCCTGGCCGGCATCGAGCTCGACCTGCCGCCCTTGCGCGACCGCAGCGACAAGCGCGAGCTGATCCAGACGGTTCTGGCGGACGAAGGCGGCAGCGCCTCCAGGCTCGGCGACGAGGCCGAGCGCCTGCTGATGGCGCATCCGTGGCCCGGCAACCTGCGGCAGCTGCGGCACGTGCTGCGCACCGCCGCCGCGTTGGCCGACGGCAAGACCATCACGCGGGAGCACCTGCCTTCACTCGCGGCCAGGCAGGTGTCGTCGCCGGTGCACGCCCCTGCTGCGCTGCCGGTCTTTGCCGAGGACAGGATGGGTGCCGAGGCGAGCACGGCGACTGTCGACCCGGTGCCCGCGGTCAAACTCAACCCGATTCAAGCCAACGAGCGGCAGGTTCTCTTGCAGATGCTGGAGCAGCATCGTTGGAACGTGAGCAACGTCGCCAAGGCGCTCGATGTCAGCCGCAACACCTTGTACCGAAAACTCCACAAGCTCCACATCGAGATCTCGGCGCCCGACTGAGCCCGCGCATCCGCCGGCCGCGGCCGGGGAGGGGCATCCCGATGCCGGCGCTTTCGATCCGCGCGGCGCGGTTCTCGCCCTCGAAGGCAGCGAGTCGCAACTGCCCGCGTCCCCGCCGCGCTCGCGCCTGGCCTGGTGCATCACAGGCTCGGGCCATTTCCTCGAGGAGTCGCTGGCCTTGGCGGCCCGCCTGCCGTGCGTGGACCTGTTCCTGTCGGCGGCTGCCGAGGAAGTGCTGCCCATCTACAAGCTGAACATCGAGGCGCTCAAGCCGCGCTTTCGCGTGTTTCGCGACAAGACGGCCAGCGGAGTGCCGGTCGGCATGCTCTACGACGACATCTATCACACGGTGGTGGTCGCACCCGCCACCAGCAACACGGTGGCCAAGTGTGCCTATGGCATCAGCGACACGCTGCCCACCAACATGTTCGCGCAGGCCGGCAAGCTCGGCATCCCTGGCATCGTGTTTGCATGCGACACCGAACCGGTGGTGGTGACCAAATCGCCGCACGACTGGGTCACGCTGCGCCCCCGGCGCATCGAACTGGACAACGTGGAGCGGCTGCGCGGCATCGATTTCTGCCGCGTGGTCTCTTCGCCCGCCGAACTCGAGGCAGTGCTCGATGCACGACTGAAGGAACTCTCTCTCGCATGGAACACATCGTCTTCCTGACCGGGCGCCTTGCCCAGGCCAGCCTCACGCGGGTGCTGGCCGGCATCGAGGCGGCCCCGTTCACATGGGAGGTGCGGGAGATCGGGTTGCAGGTCGCTGCGCTCATGACGACGGACCTGATTCGCCGACGCGTCGCGGCCCCTGTGTCCAGCGAAGGCAAAGGCGAAGGCGAAGGGCGCCGTGCCGACCGCATCATCGTGCCGGGCCGCTGCCGGGGCGATGTGGAGGCCTTGAGCGTTCACTACGGCATCCCCGTGGAGCGCGGCCCGCAGGAGCTGAAGGACTTGCCGCGCCACTTCGACCGCGCCGCACAGCCTGTCGAGCTGGATGCGTACGAGGTCTCGATCTTCGCCGAGATCGTCGATGCGCCTCGGCTGTCGGTCGCGCAGATCATCGATCGCGCCGAGCGCCTGGCGGCCGACGGTGCCAACGTCATCGATCTCGGCTGCCTGCCCGAGACGCGCTTCGATCATCTCGCCGAGAGCGTGCAGGCGCTCAAGGCGGCGGGCTTCCAGGTCAGCGTCGATTCGAGCGATTCGAACGAGCTGCTGCGGGGCGGCAAGGCCGGCGCGGACTACCTGCTGAGCCTCACGCTCGACACCCTGTGGATCGCCGACGAGGTGGCCGCGACGCCGGTGCTGATCCCGCGCGTGCCGGCCGACGAGGCGTCGCTGCACGAAGCGGTGGCGCAGCTGCAGCGCCGCGGGCGCGCCTTTCTGGCGGATTCGATCCTCGACCCGATCCCGTTCGGGCTGACCGCCTCGATCGTGCGCTACCACCGGTTGCGCGAGCGCTTTGCGGACGCGCCCATCATGCTCGGCATCGGCAACCTCACCGAGCTCACCGAGGCCGACACGAGCGGCATCAACGCCGTGCTCTTCGGCATTGCCGCCGAATTGAATGTCGCCGCCGTGCTCACGACGCAGGTCAGCCAGCATGCGCGCCGCGCCGTGTGCGAGGCCGACTGGGCGCGCCGCATCATGCACGCCGCGTCCCGGAACGGCACGTTGCCAAAGGGCATGAGCGACGCGCTGATGACGGTGCACGCCAAGCATCCGTTTCCCGACACGCCGGAAGAAATCGAAGAGATCGCCGCGCAAGTGAAGGACCCGAACTTCCGCGTGCAGGTCTCGCCCCGCGGCCTGCACGTGTACAACCGGGACGGGCTGCGCCTGGGGCAGGGCGCCTTCGAGCTTTGGCCGCAACTGAAGCTGCACGACGACGCCGACCACGCCTTCTACATGGGTGTCGAGCTCGCGCGGGCCGAGATCGCGTGGCAGCTGGGCAAGCGCTACGTGCAGGACCAGCCGCTGGACTGGGGCTGCGCGGCGCCGCGCGCCACCGAAGACCTGGCGCGCTGGTGCGCACCGGGGACCACCATGAAGGCGGCGCGAAGCAATGCGGCCGAGCCCCGGTGAGCGCGCCCATGAACGACCAGATCTTCGAAGCGGTGGTGACCACCGTCGCACCCGGCGGGCAGGCGCACGTCGCGCCGATGGGCATCCGCTACCAGGAAGGCGGCGTGGTGCTGATGCCGTTCAAGCCGTCCACCACGCACGACAACATCGTGGCGACCGGCCTCGCGGTGCTCAACATCGTGTGCGACACCCGCGTTTTCGCCGGGTGCGTGACCGGGCGCAAGGTCTGGCCCACGCACGCGGCCGAACGCATCGAAGGCGTGCGGCTCGCCTGTGCACTGCGCCATGTCGAACTGGCGCTGGACGAGCGTCGCGACGACGTGCAGCGGCCGGTGCTGCGCATGCGTGCCGTGCACGAGGCCACGCACGCACCCTTCGCCGGCTTCAATCGCGCGCAGGCTGCGGTGATCGAAGGGGCGGTGCTGGTCAGCCGCCTGCACATGCTGGCATCCGAGAAAGTGGAAACCGAAATGAGCTACCTGCAGATCGCGATCGACAAGACGGCGGGCCCCGAGGAGCGCGAAGCCTGGGAGTGGCTGCGTGCCGCGGTTGCGCAGCACAAGGCCCACCCGCAGGAGCGCACATGACTTCGACGACCATGACGGCGACGCGCATGCTGGTGAGTGTCCGCAGCGTGCCGGAGGCACTGCTTGCGGCTGGCAGCGGAGCCGACTTCATCGACTTGAAGGAGCCTGGGGAGGGCGCGCTGGGTGGCTTGCCGGTGGCGACGATCGCTGCCGTGGTGGGCGCCTTGCGCGCGCAGGCGGTCGCACGGCCCGTGAGCGCCACCATCGGCGATCTGCCGATGCATGCGCTGCCGCGCATCCTGGCCCAGGTCGAGGCCGTCGATGCCTGCGGCGTCGACTACGTCAAGGTCGGCATCGAGCGCGGGCCCGAGGCCTTTGCAGTGCTCGAAGCATTGGCGCAGGGCGGCTGGCCGGTGGTGCCGGTCTTCGTGGCCGACCGCGGCCTGGATCCGGCGCTGGTTGCGCACGCCTGCGGCCTCGCCTTTCCGGCGCTGATGGTCGACACGGCCGACAAGCAGGCCGGCAGCCTTTTCGATGTGTTGCCGATCCCGGAGCTGCGCGATTTCCTGGCGCGGGTGCGGGCGTCGGGCCGGCTCGTTGGGTTGGCAGGCGCGCTGCGCACGACGCATGTCCCGCTGGTGCTGGCGCTGGCGCCCGATTTCGCGGGCTTTCGCAGCGCCGTTTGCATCGGTGACCGCGCGACGGCGCTCTGCCCCCGACGGCTCGCGGCATTGGCCGGGCTGCTGCACGGGCAGGCGGTCGAGCCTGCACCTGCCTGAGCTGCTGCGCCGGCGCTCAGCGCACCGCGTAGTTGGCTTCGCCCAGCAGCAGTGCGCGCATGGCGGCCACCTGGTTCTTGTGAAGCAGGGTAATGGGGAAGGCCGCGTCGCCCGACAACTGCGCGAATCCGGGGTCGAGCACGCCGCTGGCGCCGAGCTCGGCCAGTGTCAGCGCCGGGTCGATGGCGCAGGACTTGACCATCACCAACTGCTCGGCGTTGAGATGCTTCGCCAGGTCCAGCGCAATCGTGTCGGAGGTGGTGTCCCAGCCGGTCCGTGCGTCCGGCTGGTCGCGCCTGAGCTCGAAGGGCAGCCACAGCGCGGTCTTGCCAAGATGCAGCAGGGCGGGAATGTCGGCGCGGCGCGCGGCCAGCTGAAGTGCGGGGTTCAGCGCGTGCAACTGGTAGGCGGTCTGCGCCATGGCCAGCACGGCCATGTTGTGGGCGGCGAGGTCATCGAACTCCCAATGCGCCTGGACGCGCCGCACTTCATCGGCAAAGCTGCCGCCGCCGCAGACGATCGTCACGCGGCCGCCGCCGAGCTGGGTCAGCAGATCGAGCCACTGCAGCAGCACCGGGTCGCCGCAGAGACTGCCGCCGATCTTGACCACCCACATCAGTCGTGCTCCCGCTCGAACAGCGCCGCCACCGCGACGCTGGGGGCGCACACTTGCGCCCAGCCGGCCGTTCCTGCGGCCGCATGGCGCCCCACGCTTGCGACATCGCCGCCATACGCGGCCAGCCGGCGCGGTGCGGCTTCGGCGGCTGCGGCTGCGAGCTCCGGTACCAGGAACGCGCCGCAGCCGGCGCCGACGATCACGGCCCGATCCGAAAGCGCATGGGCGGCCAGCACGCGACGCAATGGCGCGGCCAGCGCTTCGAGCTGGGCGCTGCGCCAGGCCCGCGCCAGGTCGAGCCATTCGTCGGGCGTGGCGTCGCGCTCGTCGAGCCCGACCATGCGCGCGAGCCGCTGGCGGGTTGCGGCCGGGCTCTTGGCCGCGTTGTCGGCACTCGGATGCAGGTCGTGCGCCGGATCGAGCTCGCCGCAGAGCCGGTAGACATCGGCCGTCGTGGCGAAGAATTCGTTCATCACGTGGCGTGCATGGCCGCGCCACGTGATGCGCTGGGTCAGCGCGCACAAGGGAGTGCGCACCACGCCGTGGTAGGCCAGCTCGCCGCTCACCAGCCGTTCGGCGTCGCTGCGGCTCGCGCTCAGCACGCGAGCGTTGCCGAATGCGATCAGGTCGGTGGTCGTGCTGCCGATGTCGACCAGCACGCCTTCGGGAAACATGAGCGCTGCGTGCCGTGCCGTGGCGAGCCAGTTGGCGGAGGCGATGCACGCCCACTGCGCCGCCACCTCGGCGGCGCCGCACCAGCCCGCGTCTCCGGCAAAGAAGTGCAGCGCATCCGGCGCCGCGGGAAGCGATGCGGCCAGCGCCGCGGCAATGCCTCGAACACCGGCTTCACGGTCGGGGAAGAGATCGACCATCTCGCCCGTCATGGTCACGGCATGCTGCGCGGCGTCGAGCGCGGGCCAGCGTGCCCGCGCGGCCTGCAGTGCGCTTGTCAGGTGGTCGAGTCCCTGCCAGAGCGGGCATCCCCACTGCGCCACGTCCACCACCTCGCCGCGTTGCAGCACGCAGGCCTTGACATGTGCGCCGCCGATGTCCCACCCGAGGGTGGTGCGTTCAGGCGTCGGCACGCGCAAGATCCCGATCGTGGGTGCTGCCGTGCAGCCGACTCGCGACCAGTTCGGCTGCCAGGTTTCGACCCAGCGCCGCCGAGAGCCCGACATAGGCGCAAGTGACGCGTGGGTTGACCTCGATCACCACCGGGCCGCGCTGCGGATGCCAGACCAGGTCGATGCCGGCGAAGCCCTGCAAGCCCGGAATGGCGCGTGCCACCTGCCCGGCCAGGTCCGCCAGCGGCTCCGCTCGCGGATCGTTGCGGCCGAGCGCATCGACCGTGACGCCTTCGAAGCAAAGCCGCCCATGCGCATCGACCGCGATCCGCTGGCGGTTGATGCTCAGCATCTCGGTCCTGTGCGGCGTGCACAGCAGCGACAGGCTCAAGGCCTCGCCTTCGACCCAGGGCTCGAGCGTGACCGGCGCGCCGGCACTCGCCCGTTGCGCCTGGTCCTCGAGCGCGGCCGCGCGCCGGTCGTGCACGCGGGTCGCCACGCCGCCGGCGCCATCGTCGGGCTTGACCACCCAGCGCTCGATCCCGGGTGCATGCTCGAAGGCCAGCGGCGTCGTCATGCCGTGCGCCGCCAGGTGCGCGAGCGTGGCCCGCTTGCCGGCGGCGAGTTCGATGGCCTCGGCGCTGCAGCCCAGCCAGCGCGCGTCGCCCACGATCCGCTGGAAGCGCGCCAGCAGGCCATCCGTCTCGGGTGCGACCAGCCACACCAGGTCGTGCAGCACGCTCTGCCGCGCGACGAAGGCGAAGGCCGATTCACCCGCAAGCGGACGCAGCGGCGTGGCGCGGCTGGGCAGGGTGTTCACGGGGACACACGTGGCCGCCGACACCGAACAATCGCGAACGCGCATCAGGTCTGAGACCATGGCATCGCGCATCGACAACCCCAGCGGCAGCAGTTCGTCGGCCGCCGCGTCGTCGCCGTGCTCGCTCCAGCCGCCACCGCTGAGATACTCGTAAACGAAGACGCGTGTCGTCATTTCCATCCTTCTTCCGGGTGCCTGCCCATGATTTCCGAATTGAACCTGATCCCCGTCATCGACCTGCTGCAAGGCCAGGTCGTGCGTGCCGTGCGCGGCGACCGGCAGGCGTACCGGCCGATCGTGTCGGCGCTGTGCGGCAGCAGCGATCCGGTGACGGTGGCGCGCATCCTGTGCGATCACTGTGCGGCGCGGCAGTTGTACGTGGCCGACCTCGACGCCCTGCAGGGCGGGGCCACGCAGGTCACGGTGCTGGCCGGGCTGCTGGAGGCACTTCCGGGCATCGAGTTGTGGCTGGACGCAGGCCTGGCGGACGCATCGGCCGGGCAGGCATTGCGCAGCCGGCTGGCGCCGTTCGCCTCTCGCATCGTGCTCGTGTATGGCAGCGAATCCCTGCGCTCGCGCGAGGCGCTCGAGCGCTGCTTCGGCGCCGGGGACGACGATTCGCAGGCCGCGCTGTCGCTGGACCGGCGCGACGGCCAGCGCCTCGACGCCGCCGGCTGCTGGGATGCGGTGGCGCTGTGGCCGAAGCGGCTGATCGTGATGACGCTCGAACGCGTCGGCTCCGGCGCCGGGCCGGACCTGGACACCTTGCGAGACGTTCGCCGCCTGGCCCCCGGCGCCATGTTGATCGGCGCGGGTGGCATCCGCAGCGAGGGCGACCTGGCGCGCGCCGCCGCAGCGGGAGCCGATGCCTGGCTGGTGGCCAGCGCCCTGCACGACCTGCAACTGCCGCGGATACAGCGCTGAGCCGCAAGCGCAGGGACGAGGAGGGTTCGGGGGCGCGCCATGAGCGGGCAGCACACACGAACCGTGCCATCCCGAAAAGCGGCTCGGGCGCCGTGCGCCCGGTGAGTGCCGGCGCCTCTTGAACGCACGAAAGCGCAACACTCTGTCTCATAACGCGCGTGTCGGCGGCCCTGCCGCGTTGCGCCGCCGCCTGCCGGGTGAATGGCACGTGCTTTGCGTGGTTGCCCGCCCATGACGCCCGTCGACGCAACCGAACAGCCCGGCCAGGCTCCGTGGACCTGTCCTTTCTGCCCCTTGTTGTGCGACAGCTTCGGCGTGGCGCTCGGGCCGCCCGGCATGCCGCCCACGCTGACCGGCAGCGAGTGCCCGAGGGCGCACGCGGCGCTGGCGATGTTCGGCGGCGCCCCCGCAGCCGAGCGGCCAAGCGTCGACGGCCGGGACTGCGATGTCGAGAGCGCGCTTGCCGCCGCTGCATCCATGCTCGCCGCCAGCCGGCAGCCCTTGTTCGGCGGGCTGGGCACCGATGTCGCGGGCGCGCGGGCGCTTCATGCGCTGGCCTGCGAAACAGGCGCCATTTGCGACCCGGCCGGAGGACCGGCGTTGATGCACGGCCTGCGTGCGCTGCAGGACCGCGGCGGCTTTTCGACCACCCTGGCCGAGGTCAGGAGCCGGGCCGACCTGATCGTCTGCATGACCGGGGAGCCCACGCCACGCTATCCCGAGTTCTTTCGCCGGTGCGGCGTGGGCGAGCCGGAGGGCGCACGCACCGAGGTCCTGCCGCTCCATGGCGACTTGTTCGACACCGTGGCGCTGCTCGCGGCGCTGGTGGCCGGCCGCCTCGCGGCGGACGATGGGCGCGTGCCGGCCGGCCTCGCGGCGCTGGCGCAGCGCCTGCGTGTGGCTCGCTACGCGGTCCTGGTCTACGAGACGGGCCGCCTGCCCGCGCAGGGCGCGCTGATCGTCGAGGGCATCCAGCGCATCGTCGCCACCCTCAACCTCGGCACGCGCGCGGCCTCGCTGGCGCTGGGCGGTGACGACGGCGCCTCGACGGTGAACCAGGTCTTCGCCTGGCTTTCCGGCCTGCCGCTGCGTTCGCGCGCCGGGCCGAGGGGCCTGGAGCACGAGTCGCTGTGCTTCGATGCGCAACGCCTGCTGTCCGACGGCGCCGTGGACCTGCTGCTGTGGGTGTCGAGTTTCGGCCCGCAGCCCGGGCCGCCCGCGCCCGACCTGCCGTGCATCGTGCTGGGCCATCCGAGGATGCAACTGCCGCAGGAAGCGCAGGCGCCTTCGCGCGGACGCGTGTTCATTCCAGTGTCTACCCCGGGCATCGGCTCCGGTGGCCATCTTTTCCGCACCGACGGCTCGGTCCTGCTGCCGTTGCGGCGGCTGTACGACGACGGGCTGCCCAGCGTGGCCGAGGTCGTGGGCCGCCTGACGCAGGCCGTTCGTGTGTCGAAAAAGGAACGGGTGCAATGACAAGCCTTTGCCTGCGCGGCGGCCGCATCATCGATCCGGCGAACGGACGCGACGAGGTGCGCGACCTGCATGTGCGCGATGGCCGCATCGTCGAGGCGCCGTCGCAGGACGCCGCGGCCGAGGAGATCGACGCGAGTGGCTGCATCGTGATGGCCGGTGGCATCGACATGCACACCCACATCGGCGGCGGCAAGGTCAACCTGGCACGCATGCTGATGCCGGAGAACCATCGATCCGACGCGAACCCGCTTGCGCTGCCCGACGACGCGCTGGAGCTGGCCTCTTGCGGCACCTGCACGCCTGGCACGCTGGCCACGGGGTACCGCTACATCGAGATGGGCTACACGGCCGCCTTCGAGCCGGCCATGATGGCCTGCAACGCGCGCCACACGCACATGGAGATGGGGGACACGCCGATCCTCGACCATGGTGCCTACGTGATGCTCGGCAACGACGAGCTGTTCCTGCGCATGCTGGCCGAGCGCTGGGATTTCGAGCGCATCCGCGACTACGCGGGCTGGACCCTCAACGCCAGCAAGGCGATGGGGGTGAAGGTGGTGAACCCCGGCGGCATTTCTGCCTTCAAGTTCAACCAGCGCAAGCTCGATGTCGACGAGAAACACGTGCACTGGCAGGTCACGCCCAGGCAGGTGGTGCACACGCTGGCGCGCGCGTTGCGCGAACTGGGGGTGCCGCATCCGCTGCACATCCATGGCAGCAACCTCGGCGTTGCCGGCAACATCCAGTCGACGCTGGACACCATCGCTGCGCTGGAAGGCTTGCCCGGACACCTGACGCACATCCAGTTCCATGCCTATGGCGTCGAGGGGCCGAAGAAGTTCTCCTCGGCCGCCCTGCAGATCGCGGAGGCGGTGAATGCGCACAAGAACGTCAGCATCGACGTGGGCCAGATCATGTTCGGCCAGACCGTCACCGCATCGGGCGACACGATGCGCCAGCATGCGCAATCGGGCCTGGCCCATCCGCGCAAATGGATCGGCGCCGACATCGAATGCGAGGCCGGCTGCGGCGTGGTGCCGTTCCGCTACCGCGAGCAGAGCTACGTGAACGCGCTCCAGTGGGTCATCGGCCTGGAGATCTTCCTGCTGGTGGACGATCCGTGGCGCGTGGTGCTGACCACCGACCATCCCAACGGCGGGCCGTTCACCAGCTATCCGCACCTGATCCGCCTGCTGATGGACCGCAGCTTTCGCGAGGAGCAACTCGCCAGGCTGCATCCCGATGTGGCCGCCCATGCCGCGTTGCGCTCGATCACGCGCGAGCTGTCGCTCTACGAGATCGCGATCATGACCCGCGCCGGTCCTGCGCGTCTGCTGGGTCTTCGCGACCGAGGCCACCTCGGCGCGGGCGCGGCAGCCGACATCGCGATCTACCGCGAGGACGGCAATCGGGAGGCCATGTTCGCGACCCCGGCGTACGTGTTCAAGGACGGCGTCCTGGTCTCGCGCGCCGGTCGCGTGACCGCTGCGCCGGTGGGCGGCACCCACTTTGTCGCGCCGGCATACGACCGCGGCATTGAGCAGCAGCTGCGCCGGCACCTCGCCGCGCAGGGCTCGGTCAACTTCGATCACCTGGCCATTGGCCACGACGAGCTGTGCCAGTGCTGCCACGGCGGGCGGCTGCTGCCGGCGGCCTGCTTCCAGGAGGCGGCGTGAGCGGGGGCGCGGGGGAACGCAACGGCGTCCTCATCGACGACACCTTCGCAGAGGCCTTTCCGATGAAGGCCACGCGCATCGTCATCACCGCGCACACCATCGCGTGGGCGCGCCACGCGGCGGTGTCGGCCACCGGCTTCGCGACCTCGGTGATCGCGTGCGGCTGCGAGGCAGGCATCGAGCGCGAGATCGCCTCCTCGGAAACGCCGGACGGCCGCCCTGGGGTGAGCGTGCTGATCTTCTCGATGTCGGGCAAGGAGCTCGCCAAGCAGATCGAACGCCGTGTCGGGCAGTGCGTGCTGACCTGTCCGACCACCGCCGTCTTCGCCGGCCTGCCGCCGGGCGCAGGCGGCAGCAGCGATGTGGCTGCGCTCGGCAAGAACCTGCGCTTCTTCGGCGACGGCTGGCAGATCTCCAAGGTGATCGACGGCGTTCGCTACTGGCGCGTGCCGGTGATGGACGGCGAGTTCGTGGCGCAGGAGGACACGCCGGTGGTGAAGGCGGTGGGCGGGGGCAACCTGCTGTTCCTCGCGCGCGACACCGATGCTGCGCTGGCCGTGTCCGAGGCCGCGGTTGCAGCGATGAGGCGGCTGCCCAATGTCGTCATGCCTTTCCCGGGCGGCGTGGTGCGGTCGGGGTCGAAGGTCGGCAGCCGCTATGCGAACCTGAGTGCGTCGACGAATGATGCTTTTTGTCCGAGCCTTGTCGGGCTGGTGGCGCACAGTGAATTGGCGGGGGGCGGGAACGATGGGGAGGTTGGCTGCGTGATGGAGATCGTGATCGATGGGCTGACGGAAGGGGACGTGGGGGCGGCGATGCGCGTGGGGATGGAGGCGGGCGTGGCGATCGGCCGGGCGGGTGGGCTGCTGCGTATTTCGGCTGGCAACTATGGAGGGAAGCTGGGGCCCTTTCACTTTCATTTGCATCGGCTGCTTGCGGGGGGAGATGAGGCGTGAGGCATTCGAGGTTTACTTCTCTTCTTACGTTGCGCCTGGTTGGAGGCTGGAGCCGGGGGTTGCCGGGACGACGCCCCGGCTCCAGCCCCCAACCAACAGCAACGTACGAAATCAAGCGGACCGCGCAAGCGCCTTGCACCCCTGCAGCGCGAAACACAGGGGAGCTGCCCCAATGACTGGCTGGCATCTCCGCCTGCGACAGGCACCCGCCTTGCGAATCGACCTGCGCGGCATCACCCCTGCTGCACTCACCGGCCTCCCGATCGCTCAGATCGAGCGGCTGCCAGTCGGCCATGGCAACACCACGGTTCAACTGGCAGAGCTCTTCGACATCACCTCGCACGAGCAAGAAACGCTTCACTTCGAAGGCAACCTCGAGCGCTTCGACCACATCGCCTGGCGAATGGACGGCGGCCGCATCCGCATCGAAGGCCATGCCGGCCACTATGCCGGTGGCTGCATGCGCGCAGGCGAGCTGCACATCGAGGGCAATGCCGGCCTGCTCGCGGCCTGCGAGATGGCCGGCGGCACGCTCACTGTCGAAGGCGATGTCGGCGACTTCGCCGCCAGCACCTTGCCGGGCAGCATGGACGGCATGCGAGGCGGCACCTTCGTCGTGCGCGGCCATGCGGGCGAGCGCTTCGGCGACCGCATGCGCCGCGGCACCGCCGTGCTTCATGGCAACGCCGGGGATTTCCTCGGCTCCCGCATGGTCGCGGGCACCATCGCCGCAGGCGGGCGCGTCGGCGCGCATGCGGGTTACGGCATGCGCCGCGGCAGCGTGGTGTTCGCCACACCCGGGGCAACACGGGCAGCGGGTGCCGAGTCGACGCCGACCTTCGTGGCGAGCCGCGCCGCGACGCCCGTGTTCTGGGCCTTGCTTGCGCGCGACCTGGCGCGCCATGGCGGCGTCTTCGGCGAACTGCCGGCGAGCCGCATCGAACGCCACCTGGGCGATCTCTCGGCCGACGGCAAAGGTGAGCTGATCTTCGTGAACCCATGACCCGCGGCTTGTTCAACAATCGGAGTCCCGGTGACGCATTCCTTTCCCTTCCAAGCCGGCGAAGCCACGGCGTTGGCGAAGGAGTGCCACCGGATCAAGCACGACATGGAAGAAGACTGGAACTGAATGCCCGCATTCGCATTGCTCGACGACTGCGCTTCGACGCCGCAGCAGCCCACCAGTCGGCTGTACAGCGGCTTCGTCCGCGAGCATCGGTGTGCCGACGCGGCGCGTCTCGACATGGTGTGGGCCCAGGTCGATGCCGATCTGCGGCAGGGCCTGCGGGCGGTGCTCCTGGCCGACTACGAGTGGGGTGCCAAGCTGCTGCACGGCGAGCAGGCGCGGCTCGCACCGGACGACGCTTCGGCGCTGCGGGTGCTGATGTTCCGGCAGTGCACCAGTCTTTCGGCCGATGAGGTCGACACCTGGCTCGCCGAGCGCGAGCAGGGCAGGCGGTCCGAGCCACAGCCGGCCGGTGTGATGGACCTCGTGCCCAGCGTCGACGAGGCAGCCTTCACCGATGCGATCGCACGCATCCACGAGGCCATCGGCAAGGGCGAGACCTACCAGGTCAACTTCACTTACCGGCTGCACGGCCGAAGCTACGGCTCGCCGGTGAGCCTCTATCGGCGGCTGCGCGCGCGCCAGCCGGTGGCCTACGGCGCTTTGATCGCCTTGCCGCGAAGCAGCGCGCGGGCAGAAACGGATGTCACGCATGTGCTCTCGTGCTCGCCCGAGCTCTTCCTGCGCCATGACGCCGGCGTGCTGACGGCGCGTCCGATGAAAGGCACGGCTGCACGCGCCGGCACGCCCGAGGGCGACAGCGAGCGGGCGCGCCTGCTGTCGGAGGACTCCAAGAACCGGGCCGAGAACGTGATGATCGTCGACCTGCTGCGCAACGACATCGGTCGCGTGGCGCGCATCGGCTCGGTGAAGGTGCCGACCCTGTTCGCCGTCGAGTCCTACGCCACGGTGTTCCAGATGACCTCGACGGTGCAGGCGGCACTGCGTGCCGAAGTCGGCATGCCCGAGCTGCTGCGTGCCGTGTTTCCCTGCGGTTCCATCACCGGAGCGCCCAAGCACCGCACGATGGAATGGATTGCCGCGCTGGAGAGCACGCCGCGCGGGCTCTACTGCGGCGCGATCGGCTGGGTCGATGCGCCGTCGCAAGGTGCACGCGTCGGCGACTTCTGCCTGTCGGTGGCGATCCGCACGCTCACGCTCGGGGCCGAGGCCGAGGGGCTGCGGCCACTGCGGATCGGCATCGGGGCGGGCATCGTGCAGGACAGCCGTGCCGCCGACGAGTTCGAGGAGTGCCGCCTCAAGGCCCGCTTTCTCACCGGCCTCGATCCGGGCTTCGAGCTGTTCGAAACCCTGCTCGCCGACCGAAACGGCGTCCGGCACCTCGAGCGGCACCTGGCGCGTCTGGCGCGCAGTGCCCGGGCCCTGGGCTTCGCCTTCGACCGTGACGCGGCGCTTGCGGCCGTGCGCGCGACGCTGCCGGTACTCGTGCCGGGCGGGCCCTCGCGGCTTCGCCTCGCGCTGGCGCACGGCGGGCGGATGTCCCTCACGCACGCGCCGCTACGGCCCCTGGTTGCCGGCCCGGTGAAGCTGCTGGTCGCCGCCGAATGCCTGCCCGAAGCAAACCCCTTGTCCGCGCACAAGACCACATTGCGCAGCCGCTACGACGCCGGCGTGCGCGCCGCGGAGAGCGCCGGCGCCTTCGACACCCTGTTCTTCACGGCCGACGGCCGCCTCGCGGAGGGCGGCCGCAGCACGCTGTTCGCACGCATCGACGGGCGCTGGTGGACGCCCCCGGTCGCCGACGGCGCACTGCCCGGCGTGATGCGCGAGGTCCTGCTCGAGGACCCCGCGTGGCAGGCGGCCGAGCGCACGCTGCGCCGGGAGGACCTGGAATCGGCGCAGGCGCTCGTGGTGTGCAATGCGCTGCGCGGCGCACTGCCGGCGCAGCTCGAGCGCCATGCGCACGAGGCTTCGGCCGCGTGAGGCGCGCGCGTTCCGTTCACGGTCCCGCCATGAAGCTGGCGCTCTTCGACCTCGACCACACGCTGATCCCGTTCGACAGCGGCATGGCGTGGACGCGCTTCCTGGTCGCACGCGGCATCCTGGCGGCGGATGCGGAGTCGGTCTACCTCGGCTATTGCAAGCAGTACGTGGCCGGCACGCTGGACATTCGCGAGCTGCACCAGGTCAGCGTCGCGCCGTTGGCCCGCTTCGGCGTCGCCGTGCTGCGGCAATGGGCGACCGAGTTCGAAGCCGAGATGGCACCGCACGTGCCGCAGGCCATGCGTGCGCTGGTGCGCGCGCACCAGGACGCGGGCCACCTCTGCGCGATCGTGACCGCCACCACCTGGCTCATTGCCGAGCCTTTCGGCCGGCTGTTCGGCGTCGCCGACGTGGTGGCGACCCGGTCGCTGGTGGTGAACGATTCGCTCGACGGCACGATCGAAGGCGACCCGTGCTTCGGGGAACACAAGCTGATGCACGTGAAGGGCTTCCTGGCCGCGCGCGGGCTCTCGCTCGAAGCGCTCGAGCGATCGTGGTTCTATTCCGATTCGATCAGCGATCTGCCCCTGTTGAGCGCGGTCTCCGATCCGGTGGCGGTCTGCCCGGACGCGCGGCTGCGCGCGCTGGCGCTACGGGCGGGCTGGTCGATTGTTGAACGCGGACCATCCCGGGAACTGGTGGACCCAAGCGCGAGTTCCTGAGCTTGCCTGCGTTTGCGGCTCGACAAAGGCGCGACAAAAAGTGAGATTGTTTTTTGCGATGCTGGACTAAAGTCCGCCCCCTCGCCGCATGCCCGGTGCGTGCAGCCAGTCTCCAACAACAAACCCCAGGGAGTCCCCATGTCCAAGCTCGCGCGTGCGTGCGCCGTTGCCGTGGCCGTTGCCACATCGCTTGCAGGCGGCATTGCTGCCGCACAGATCCAGGGAGGCATTGCACGCAAGGCCGCGCCGCCCGCGATCGCCCTCGGTGTTCCCGTTGCCAAGGCCACTTCCACGATTGGCCAGCGATCGTCCTCCAGCAGTGCATCAGGCTCGGGCAGTTCGCTGAGCTTCGCCAGCGGCCAGCCCGCGCTGCGCTACCAAGCTGTGGACCTTCCCACCGCCAAGGACCCGGTGCGACGCGAGGCCGTCAAGGACGGCGCCAAGGAGGCCAACGTCTCGGCGCGAGGTGCAGCCGCTACCGGCAGCACCACGAGCACCCCCGGCACCCCCGGCGAATTCGCTCCCGCCCCCGGCGTCCTTCGCGCCAACATGCCCCCGGTCACCTTCTCCGATGCTCAAAGCGTCCTGAAGTCGAGAGTCCTTCCGGCCAACGTCAATCAAGGCGTCACTGCGGCATCCACGGCGACCAAGACCAGCAAGACTTCGACATCCACCTCCGCCGCAAAGATCTCCGGCGACTCTGCCGCCTCCGGCCCCGCCTCCATCGCCGAGCTCGCCCGGTCCCTGCGCAACCATCCCGACCTCATCTACCAATACGTCCGCAACAACGTCGAGTACTACCCCACCTTCGGCATCCAGAAGGGTGCTCTTGGTGCCGTCCTCGACAACCAGGCCACCGCGCACGACCAGGCGGCCTTGATGGTCGAGCTCCTGCGCGCCTCCGGCCTGGAGGCCAACTACGTGCGCGGCATCGCCAAGCTCAGCGCCGCCCAACTCGCCGAGTGGTGGGGTGTGAGCACCGCCAATGCTTGCGGTGTCCTGTCGCTCCTGGGCCAGGCCCAGATCCCCGTCTACGAGATCAACGCCACCACCGCCGGCAGCTGCCCCGGCACCACGGCCGCCTTGACCGATGTCTCCATCGAGCACGTCTGGGTCAAGACAAAGATCAACGGCAGCTGGTATGTCTTCGACCCCAGCTACAAGCCTCACACCTTCAAGAGCGGCATTGACCTCGCCAGCGCGAGCACCACAGGTTACGACGCGGCCACCTACCAGTCGTCCGCGCAGAGCGGCGCCACCGTCACTGCCGACTACGTCCAGAACCTCAACCGGACGAACATCCGCAACAACCTGAACACCTACGCCACAAAGCTGGCGAGCTACCTGCGCACGAACAAGCCCGCTAGCACCCTGGACGATGTCCTCGGCGGCAAGACCATCGTTGCCTTCTACGGTGCCCTGCGCCAGACCTCGCTGCCCTACCAGAACACCGCCTGGGGCAGCGAGGAACTCGCCGAGCTCCCGGGCTACATGAAGCCCACCCTGCGCGTGCAGTACCAGGGCATCGACCAGACCTACACGTCCGATGCGATCTACGGCCGGCGCCTGACCCTCACCTACAACGGTGCCAATCAGCCCGTCCTCAAGCTCGATGGCGTCGCTGTGGGGGGCGCCCGGCACGGCAGTCGCCCCCGGCACCTCGACCCCGTCACCTTCACCGTCACCCACAACGCCTACGTCTCGACCTGGGCGAACCACAGCTTCACCCAGAGGATCAAGGGCGGCGGCAGAAGCGGGTATGTTGAATAACTCAGCTATTCCCGCCGGTTTTGGAAAATATACAACGGGGACATTCCGGAGCCCTGCTGGCGACTTTCAAATGCATTTTTACAAGAACCCGACAACCAGCGAAGCATTTTATGGGCTGGATTACAAAGCCATCTTCAACAGCATGTCTGGAGTATCAAGAAATCCATGAAAGTGAAATGTATTAAATTATTGGATGCTGACGGGCGAGAAACAGAGTTCTCGTCCTGGCTAACACTTGGTCGCACCTATCACGTAATGTCCATCTTTTCCGATAAAAGTGGAAGGCGTAGCTATGGGATAATTAATCATCATCCAGAAGGAGAATGGCCGCAATTAGGGAGTCATCAAGCGGAATGCTTTGAGATTGTTAGCGAGGTGACGCCATCCAATTGGCGCGAATGGACTAGTGAGAGCGCTCGTGGTATTTCTCCTGCGGCTTGGCAAGAATCTGGTTTCTATGAAGCGTTTTACGATCATGATCCAGCAACCTATCCGATCTTTGAGAGAGAGCGAGACATTATTTTGAGTGAAGACCCCTAAGTGAAGGCAACGAGGTTGGTGGACGAGGTCGGAGGTTGTTTTTCTTGTTGCGACAGAGATGAAAAATCTCGGTTTGAAAAGAAGGTACCGGCGAATGCAAGGGACGGCGTAGGCGTAAGGCGACTTCCCAACGACGGGGTCGCTGTTCAAGCAACCTGCCCTGGCCGAGTACCTGGATCATCAGCCGTCTACGAAAAGCAAATAGACGCTACGGGAAGCACTGTCCAGCGCCGGTGCTGTCGAATGCGGAGCGACATGAGATTCAGAGATTCATTGACGTTGGTGAATATGGGCTGGCCCTGGAGGCTGCAGTTGATATATACGCAGAGGAGCAAAAGCTTGCATCGACTGCAGTAGTAGCGCTCATCGAGCGCTTGGCGGGGACGATGGATTTGGAGGCGACCCCTCTACCGCAACGATTGCCGGGAAGGTCATCAGGCCACGGGAACTGATTCACCTGAAGTTGCCTCCTTTTCACGGACACCTTACCGCTATGGAACAAAGGAGTCCGCAATGTCCAGGGCGGCAGTGCCTCATAGCCGACGGGCGCTACACCTGGATCAGTCCCCAGCGCAGCGCCACCCAGGTCAGTTCCGCCTGGTTGCTCGCCCCCAGCTTCTGCTTGACCCGGTAGAGGTGCGAGCCGACCGTGCTGACCGACAGGTTCAGCGTGGCGGCGATCTGCGCCACGGTCATGCCGCGCGCGAGCTGGATGAAGACCGAGAACTCGCGCTCGCTCAGCAGCTCGGCCGGATTCGCGTCGCCCTCGATCTGCGCCGTGGCGAGCGCCTGCGCGGTGTGCGCATCGATGTAGCGCTCGCCGCGCGCCACCGCCTTCACGGCGGCGATCAGCGCCTCGGGCGCGCTGCGCTTGGCCAGGTAGCCGAGTGCGCCCGCGCGCAGCACGCGGCGCGGATGGGCGCTGTCTTCGTGGGCCGACAGCGCGAGCACGCGCGCCTTCGGATCGTGGGCGAGCAGGCGGCGCACGGCTTCGAGTCCGCCCATGCCGGGCATCGACAGGTCCATCACGACCACGTCGGGTCGTACCTGCGGGTACTCCTGGCAGGCTTGCTCGCCGGTGTCCGCTTCGGTCACCACCTCGATCCGGGCGTCCGCCAGCAACATGCGAAATCCCATGCGCACGAGCGCATGGTCGTCGACCAGCATCACTCGGATCGCCGCAGTCTCTTGGGTCTCTGGGGTCATGGCTTCTCCGTGCCAGCCAACGACAAGGGCAGGCGTACCGTCAGTTGGGCACCGTTCGGCGCCGCAGGTTCCAGGCGCAGTTCGCCCCCGAGATTCTCGATGCGCTCGGCGAGCCAGCGCAGGCCGTAGTGGCCGGCGCCGGTTGCCTGGGCGGCTTCGGTGGCTGGCAGGCCGCGCCCGTCGTCCTTCAGCGTGAGCGTCACCGCGTCCTCGTCGCCGCGAAGCCCAAGCACGATGCGCCGTGCCTGTCCGTGCCGCAGTGCGTTGGTAATGCCCTCCTGGGCGGCGCGGTACAGCACGAGCGCGGCGTCGGTGTCCAGCGGCACGCGATCGAGCGCGAGGCCGAGCTGCCATTCGACCTGGATGCCGTGGCTCGTTCGCGTGCGCTCGACCAGGTCCTCGAGCGCGGGCACCAGGCCGAACTTGTCGAGCACCAGCGGGGTCAGGCGCGGGATCATGCCGTGCATGGCGGTGTAGAGGCGCGCCGATTCCTCGGCAATCACCCGCGCCGCCTGCTCGGCTTGCGGATCGAGCGCTTCCATGCGCCGCGCGATCGACAGGGCCATGCTGCGCATCGCAGTGACCGATTGGCCCAGTTCGTCGTGCAGCTCGCGCGCGATCAGCCGCCGTTCCTGCTCGATCTTCTGGTCGACCCAGCGGCCCAGTTCGCGGCTCTCGGACAGGCGGCTCTCCGCGCGCACCGCACGCCGCTCGGTCTCGATGTGCTGCTGCAGCATGCCCACCATGCGATTGAACGCGGCGCCGATGGCCGCCGCCTCGGTGCCGGGCAGGGCGCGCAGTGCGACGTCGAAGCGCCCGCTTTCGAGCTGGTTCAGCGCGTCCACGATGTCGGCGAAGGGCCGCGTGGCGCGTCCCACCAGCCAGAACACGAGCGCATTGACGGCCAGCAGCAGGCCGAGTGCGCTGAGCATCAGCAGCACGGCATCGTCCCAGGCATCGAGCACCGCGCGCGACGCGTTGGCGCGCACGATCAGCTTGCCGCCAGGAAAGGCGATGGACATCTCGTTGGGAGGAGGCGAAACGATGCCGGCAAACCAGTCCGGCGCATCGCGCCCGGCCTTGTAGACCGAGGTGGGCGAGCTGTACAGCACCTGCTCCTGTTCATCGATGAGCGTGATGTCGTTGGAGCGCACCCGGCCGACGCCCTGCAGAAAGGCGAGCATCGCCGGCGTGCCCTGGGCCGTGTAGAGCCAGGCGGTGCGGTTCAGCAGCTGCGCAGCGACGCGATTGGCCGCCACCACCTCCTCCTGCACCGATTCGCGCATGGCACGCAGCTGCAGGGCGAGCATGACGGCGACGAACAGCAGGGTCAGCAGGCTCACGATCAGGTTGATCTTCAGGCGCAGCGTCATCGCGCCGGCCCGTCTTCGAAATGACCGTGCAGCGCATGGCTGTCGAGCGCGGCGACCATCGCGGACGCCATGGCCGGATGCGCCGGATCGTGGCCCGCGCCGTCCACCCAGCGCAACCTGGCATGTGCAAGGCGATCGTGCACGGCCTGCGCTGCCTGC
This sequence comes from Variovorax sp. PBL-H6, assembly GCF_901827155.1. Taxonomy (NCBI): domain Bacteria; kingdom Pseudomonadati; phylum Pseudomonadota; class Betaproteobacteria; order Burkholderiales; family Comamonadaceae; genus Variovorax; species Variovorax sp. PBL-H6. The sequence goes on along the minus strand of NZ_LR594659.1, from coordinate 3,785,040 downwards.
GGGCGGCACACGCGGTCGTCGCGCGAGTGCAGCAGCAGCGTGGGCACCTGCGGCAGCGCGCCGAGGCGCTCCAGCAGCGGGGGCTCGTCGAGCCAGCAGCGGTGGACCAGGTAGTGGCTTTGCACGCGGTATCGGTCCACCAGCGCGTCCTGTGCATCGGTGCTCGGGTCGGGGTCGGTGGATGGCACGGCGGCGCCGCTCGCCATCGTTCGTTCCCAGCGCCACCACGCGAGGGCGAGCCGGCGTTGCAGGTTGGCATTGGCTGGGATGGGGGCCTGCCGCAGGCCATCGGCCAGGAAGCGCAGCATGCCTGGGCGTCGATCGGGCGGCGCCACCGCCGCGAAGCGCGCCCAGGCCGCCGGCTCGCAGCCCCCCGCGTCCTGGAAGAAGGCCTCGATCTCCGCGGCCGTGGGGAGGAACACCGAGCGCAGCAGCAGTGCGGAGACCGCCGACGGCTCGAAGCCGGCATAGGCGAGCGCCAGCGTGGCGCCCCAGGAGCCGCCGGCCACGAGCCAGCGCTGCACGTCCAGCCGCTCGCGCACGATGCGCAGGTCCTGCAGCAGCTCGCCCGTGCTGTTGTGCGCGGTCGCGCCGCGCGGGCGGCTGCGCCCTGCGCCGCGCTGGTCGACGCTGATCACCCGGTAACGCGCAGGGTCGAAGAAGCGGCGCAGCAGCGGCGAACTGCCCGAGCCCGGCCCGCCGTGCAGCACGAGCGCGCAGATGCCGGCCGGATCGCCGCTTTCCTCCACATGCAGCACGTGGCCGTGCGATACCGCCATGGCATGGGTACGCAGGGGCGGGGCTTCAGGGTACAGGCCGGAGGGGAGCACGAAGGCCATGGTAAGCGCCGGTCCGTGCATCGCCATTCATGAAAATCATGAAGTGCGATTCATGATTTCGTGGCTGGAACGCAGCGGCCGCGCAGGCCAAGATGCGGAAGGGACATCGAGTGATCCCCGCGGTCGCCGACCGGCGCCGCGCAACGTTTTTGCAGGAGAGACACATGAAATGGGAAACCCCGACGGCCACTGATCTGCGCTTCGGCTTCGAGATCACGATGTACGTCAGCGCCCGCTGAATTGCGCGCCTCGCGACAACCCGCCCCGGTGTTCCTGGGCGGGTTGTTTCGACCTCTTCTTCTTTTTTTCTTTTTCCGATGCGCATCACGATCCTCGGCTCGGCAGCCGGCGGTGGCTTTCCCCAATGGAACTGCAACTGCCGCAACTGCGCGGGTGTGCGCGCGGGCACCGTGCGCGCCAAGCCACGCACGCAGTCCTCGATCTTCGTGCGGCCCGACGAGGGCGTCGATGGCGTGCTGTTCAACGCCTCGCCCGATATCCTGGAGCAGATCCGCAGCAGCCCGGTGCTGCAGCCGGCACGCCAGCTGCGCGACAGCGCCATCGCCGGCGTGGTGCTCATCGACGGGCAGGTCGACCATGCGACCGGCCTTTTCATGCTGCGCGAGCGCGGCACGCCGCTGCCGCTGTGGTGTACCGACCCGGTCGCGGAAGACCTGGGCCAGGGCAATCCGGTGCTGCGCGTGCTGTCGCACTACTGCGGCGTGGCGCGGCATCCGGTCGCCATCGACGGCAGCGCCTTCGAGGTGCCCGGCGTGCCGGATCTGGACTTTCGCGCCCATGCGCTGACCGGCAAGGCGGCGCCTTATTCGCCGCACCGCGAGCATCCGGTGGCCGGCGACAACATCGGCATCACCATCCGCGATCGCAGGAGCGGCAGGAGCGTGTTCTACGCGCCCGGCCTGGGGGCGATCACGCCGCCCGTGTTCGATGCCATGGCAAACGCCGACGCCGTCATGGTGGACGGCACGTTCTGGACCGACGACGAGATGGTCCGCCTGGGCGTCGGCACCAAGCGCGCGCGCGAGATCGGCCACCTTCCGCAGTCCGGCGAAGGCGGAATGATCGAATGGCTCGGGCGGCTGCCTGCGGGCACGCGGCGCATGCTGATCCACATCAACAACACCAACCCCATCCTCGATGAGGACTCCGACGAGCACGCTGCGCTTCGACGCGCGGGCATCGAGCCCTGCGAGGACGGGATGACGATCCACCTCTGAACCGCAGGCCCACACATGCACGCCGACAGGATCCAGGACCCGGCTCACCCGGCGTCCCACAGCGCAGAAGGCCAGCCGGCATGGAGCCGCGAGGAATTCGAGCGGCAACTGCGCGAGCGGGGCCGCAGCTACCACATCCACCATCCCTTCAACGTCATGCTCAACAGCGGCCGGGCCACGCCCGAGCAGGTGCGCGGCTGGGTGGCGAACCGCTTCTATTACCAGATCGCGATTCCGATCAAGGATGCGGCGGTGCTCTCGAACTGCCCCGACCAGGACGTGCGCCGCGGCTGGGTGCAGCGCATCCTCGACCACGATGGCTTCGAGCTCGGCGGCGTGAAGGACCCGGGCGGCATCGAGGCGTGGCTGCGCCTGGCCGAGGCGGTCGGTTTGACGCGCGAGGAAGTGCGGGACCTGCGCCACGTGGTGCCGGCGATGCGCTTTGCGGTCGACGCCTACGTCAATTTCGCGCGCCGCGCGCCGTGGCAGGAGGCGGTGTGCTCGTCGCTCACCGAACTCTTCGCGCCCGAGATCCACAAGCAGCGCCTGGCCACCTGGCCTGGGCACTACGCGTGGATCGAGCCGGGCGGCCTGGACTACTTCCGCAACCGCGTGAGCCAGGCGCGGCGCGACGTCGAGCAGGGCCTGGCGATCACGCTCGAGCACTTCGACACCCGGGCGCTGCAGGCGCGGGCGCTGGAGGTGCTGCAGTTCAAGCTCGACATCCTGTGGGCCATGAACGACGCAATGGCGAGGCGCTACGGCGTGAACGGCACATGAGCGAGATCAGCAAAGTACTGAGCGCCGGCAGCAAGCCGCGCATCGGCCCGGGTTTCCGACTGCAATGGGAGCCCGTGCAGGAGCGCCACGTCCTGCTGTACCCCGAAGGCATGGTCCAGCTCAACGGCAGCGCGGGCGAGATCATGAAGCGCTGCAACGGCGAAAGCAGCATCGCCGAGATCGTGGCGGACCTGGAGCAGGCCTTCGGAGCCACCGGGCTCGAAGCCGACGTGCGCGGCTTCGTCGAAGTGGCGGCGCAGCAGAACTGGCTGCGCTGGGACGCGTGACGACATGACGACCGCGCCGCGCCCCGGCCCTCCGCTCTGGCTGCTGGCCGAGCTGACCTACCGCTGCCCGCTGCATTGCGTGTTCTGCTTCAACCCGGTCGACTTTGCGCAGCAGGACACCGAGCTCGACACCGAGGACTGGTTGCGCGTGCTGCGCGAAGGCCGCGAGCTCGGTGCGGTGCAGTGCGGCCTGTCGGGCGGCGAGCCGCTCCTGCGCGACGACCTGGAGATCATCGTCGCCGAGGCCAGCCGGCTGGGCTACTACACCAACCTGCTGACCTCCGGCGTCGGCTTGAATGCGGATCGCGCCGCCGCGCTGAAGGCGGCCGGACTCGACCACGTGCAGCTGTCGTTCCAGGATTCCACGCGCGAGATGAACGACTTCCTTTCGCACACCAAGACCTTCGAACTGAAGAACCGGGTGGCGAAGATCATCAAGGACCAGGGCTGGCCGATGGTCATGAACGTGGTCATCCACCGCATGAACATCGACCACATCGACCGCATCATCGAGATGGCGCACGAGATGGGCGCGGAGTACCTCGAGCTCGCGAACACGCAGTACTACTCCTGGGCGTTCGTGAACCGCGACCAGTTGCTGCCCACGCACGAGCAGCTGCGCCGCGCCGAGCAGGTGACCGACGGCTGGCGCGTCCGGCTGGGCGAGCGCATGCGCATCTTCTACGTCGCGCCCGACTACCACGAGGGTCGCGCCAAGAAATGCGTCAATGGCTGGGGCAGCATGTTCCTCACCGTGGCGCCGGACGGCACGGCGCTGCCATGCCACACCGCGAAGATGCTGCCGGGGCTGGCGTTTCCGAACGTGAAGGCGCACGGCCTGCGCGAGATCTGGTTCGAGTCCGAAGGCTTCAATCGCTACCGAGGCACCGGCTGGATGAAGGAGCCGTGCGCGAGCTGCGACATGCGCGAGCAGGACCTGGGCGGCTGCCGCTGCCAGGCCTACCTGCTGGCCAACGACCCGGCCGCCGCCGACCCGGTGTGCGTGAAGAGTCCCGATCATCAACGCGTGGTGGAGGCGGTGCAGCGCGCTGCCGCGCGCGATGCCGGTGGCCCGGTCGAGCATCCCCTGGTGTTTCGCGATCCCGCCAATTCGCGCCGCCTTGCGGCACCCGTCACACCGGCTGGGTGAGGCCGCGCGGCACGCGCTCGGCCGCTTTCCTTCCACGCCGCCATCCGAGCTCGGGTGCGAATCGCCAGGCGAGGAGCAGCAGGGCGAGCAGTGCCGGGATCCAGCGCAGATCCGTGTCTGCGAGCTGGCTCTGGGCGAAGCGGCGGTCCAGCATGGCTGTCTTCAGTGAATCCGGCGTGTTCAGGCGCAGGTAGTTCACCCCGACGAGCTTGGCGAGCGATCGGAGATGGTCTTCGCGCAACTCCGACAGGTGTTCGCGGTTCGCGGTGCCGCCGATGGCGGAGCCTTGCACCACGTCCTCCGGGGTCCAGTAGCCGGCCGGCTGGCCGGCGCTGTTCGTCTTGGGAATCGGCATCGGCACATCGCCGCCGACGCCGATCAGCCAGCCTTTTACCTCGCCCGGCGTGATGTCGCCCATCGGCGGTGTGTCGTTGGCGCGCAGCAGCGGCGCCTCCTGCCCGTCGCTGATGAAGACGAAGCTGGTGTGAGGCCCGATGCTCCTGGCGCCGCGCACGGCCCAGGTCACGCCCTTGCCGATGTTGCTGGCATTGGCCCAGCGCATGCGGGCATCGATGCGCTCGAGCGAGGCGAGCAGCTCCTCGTAGTGGCTGCAGACCTCGATCGGCGCGAGGATCACGAGCGAGCGGTAGTCCGCGAACACGCTCCAGCCGACCTTGGATCCGCAGGGCAATGCGGCCAGCACGTCGCGCATGGCGGCGCGGGCCAGGGTCAGGCGGCTGACCGGGGACTGGTCGAGTTCGACGTCTTCCACGTTCATGCTTTGCGTGATGTCGAAGCTGACCTGCCACTCGAAGACGGGGCGCTGGAGCTGGATGCGGGGGGGCCAGGCGGCGAGGGCGAGCAGGAGGAGGGCGGCCAGGAGGAGCCAGTTTCCGCTGCTCTGCATGCGATGCCATGGGGTGTTCATCAGGCTGCTTCAGGTTTTGCTCCCTCTCCCTCCGGGAGAGGGTTTGGGGTGAGGGCACCGGTCTGTCGATTGGTACCGTGTGCTTGTGTTGAGGCTGGAGCCGGGATGTCGTCCCGGCGGCCGAGTCACTTTCTTTTGCTTCGCCAAAAGAAAGTAACCAAAGAAAAGGCGACCCCACTGCGCGTGACCCTCCGCTTCGCTACGGGCAACCTGCGGTGCTCGCTTTACGCGGGGTCCGCGCAAACTCGCCTGCGGCTCAAACACGCGCGGCCCTTTTTCCGCGAAAAGCTGCGCTCCTCGGCACGCGCAGAGGGGATTGGAGACCGGTCGGGCCATCGCTTCGCTCGGCCACCAACGGCCTCGCTGCGCAAGGCCTGGAATAGGTGCGTGCGTCTGCGTGCGAACGGGAGCACGCGCATGTGCGTCGCCACAAGCACGCGCTTGTGCTCGTGCTCGTGCTCGTGCTCGTGCTCGTGCGAGTTCGTATTCGTGGGTGTGCGTATGCGTATGCGTGTGCATGTGCGCGACAGCCAATGTGAGCGAGGACCAGGAGCTCACGCGCACCTGCATTCCACACAAGGACGCGCCATGGCGCGTTGAATTCCAAGTCCCCTCTGGCCGCGCCGAGGAGCGGAGCTTTTCGCGGATCAGGGCCGCGCGTGTTTGAGCGCAGCGAGTTTGCGCGGACCCCGCGAAAAGCGAGCACCGCAGGTTGCCCGTAGCGAAGCGGAGGGTCGCGGCCAGTGGGGTCGCCTTTTCTTTGGTTACTTTCTTTTGGCGAAGCAAAAGAAAGTGACTCGGCTGCCGGGACGACGACCCGGCTCCAGCCTCAAACCAAGCACAAGGTAAGGATCGACACCCTGGCGCCCCCACCCCAACCCACCCCCGGAGGAAAAGCAAGCAACACCCAGAGAGCAAGGCCCGGCTCACGGCAAATCCCCCGCAACAAACCCCGGAACCCGCACCCGCCGCTGCTCCACCGACTGCTGCTGCTCCGCCGAAAAAGCCTCCTGCTCCTCCGGCGCCAACCTCAGCGCCCGCTCCAGGTTGTACCGCGCATCCCAGTCCTGCGGCGTCACGCGCAGCAGGTCGCGCAGCCGCTGCTTGCCCAATTCGAACAGCGGCTCCGCGCCGGCCTTCTGCGCAAGCCCTTGCCGCAGGTACATGTTGGCCAGATTGAACAGCGCCTGCTGCGCAACGGCATCGCGCTCGCCGCCCTGGATCAGCCCCGCATAGCCCTTGAGTGCCGCATCGTGATTGCCCGCCTTAGACAAGGCCAGCGCCTGCGCCAGCTGCAGCTCGCGCGGAGCCCGCAGGGGCAGGGCCGTGGCGTCCTTGCCCACCGGCTCGGCCGCGATGTGCGCGATCTCGGCGTTCAGCGCCGTCGTCCGATGCAAGTGCAGGCCGCGCTCCAGCACGGCGCCTGCACAGCACAGGCTCAGGAAGCCGAAGACGAAGTGCACGGTGCGCCGCTTCATGCCTTCCTCCAGCTCTGGAGCTGCAACGCGCGGCAGGCGAGCAGGCCGGCGCAGCACAGCATCGCCGCCACGTAGAAGGCGCCGCCGTAGTCCCGCCGCGGCACGCGCTCGTGGATGATCAGCGGAAAATTCTGCTGCCGGTCGATCTCGGCCATGGCAGCCGCCATCGCGTTGGAATCGTCCACCTGGTACAGCCGGTAGGGCGTGCTCAGGGTCTTGAAGAACTGGTGCAGTGCCAATTCCTCGCCCAGGCCGTAGGCGCTTGCGCTGTCGGTGTTGAGGTTTGGCGAGTTCGGGCCGCTGCGCACGTAGATCCAGTAGAGGCCGATCTTCTCGCGCGCAAGACCCGCGAGGACGCGCTGGCGCGTGGGCTCGTCGAGCTGGGCGCCGCCGTCCGAGACGATCAGGATCACGCGGCTGCCCGAGTAGCTGCGGTTCTCGAATTCCTCGATGGCCGCGAGGAGCGCGAGGCCCATGCGGGTTTCGGGCAGGCCGCGGCCGATCGCGCTGGCGGCAAGCGCGGCCTGCACGGTGTCCGTCTTCTGTGTGAAAGGCACCACGGCGATCGGCACCGTGCTGAAGGTCATGAAGGCAAAACGGTTGTCCGGGCGCTTCGCGACGAAATCGCTCAGCAGGTCGCGCACGACCTTGGCCTTGGGCTCCTGTGACATGCGGCCCGCGGTCTGCAGGCCGTTGGTGTGGACCGTCGCATCCATGCTGCTGCTGCGGTCCATCAGGATCAGCACCTCGGCGCCGCGGCCGGTGCGCTGCACCTGCGCGCCCGACTGCCCGGGGCCGGACAGCCCGAGCACGGCCAGCGCCATCGCGCCGACGGCAAAGGCTCGCCAGAGAAAGCCGAGCGCACGGCCGATGCGGTCGGCCGGCAGCCAGGCCAGGTACGAAAAGGCCAGCGTGTCGCTGCGCCTGCGCAGCAGCGGCAGCAGCGCGAGGGGCAGCAGGACCAGCATCCAGGGTTGAGAGAAGTCGAAGCGCATGCGTTGCTCAGTGCCGGTGCCGCTGCTCCGCATCGCGCAACGCCCGGCACAGCGGCTTGAGCGGATAGGACGGATCGGCCGCGGCCCCGTCGGCATCGGCCGCGAAGAAGCGCCGGGTGGATTCGCGATAGAAGTCTTCGAGCCGCGCCTGCAGCGGGCGGAGGTACGGTGCCTCTGCCAGCAGGCGCGGCACGCTGGCGCCGTGGATCACGTGCCCGGCGCTCGCGTTCAGTGCGCGGTGCACGACACGCCAGGCCTGCGGGCTTGCCGGGTCGTCGATGCGCTTGAGTTCACGCCACGCCTGCGCGAACGGAAGGCGCCGCGCTTCGCTCGCATTGCGCAGGGCCCACCAGGCCAGCCATGCCAGCAGCACGGCCACCCCTGCGGCGAGCGAGAGCCGGAGTTGCCGCTCGATGGAACCGGTCGGAAGTGCGGCAACCGCACGGTCCGGGCGCAGCGGCTGCAGATCGCCCTGGCCGAACGCCTCCGGCGGCGTCAGCGGCGCAACGCTGACCGGCCAGGCGGACAGTGCAAGTGTCGGGCCGGATGCGGTCGCGAGGCTGAGCGCCGGCAGCGTGACGGCACTGAGCGCGCGCGGCGCGTTGATGAGTTGGTAGTCGATCGCGAGCCAGCGCCGTCCCTGGGCATCTGTCTCGATCCGCGGCGGCCTGCGCTCCAGCCAAAGGTCGACGCGCGTGGCGGCAGGAAGGGCGCCTGGCTGGAGCGGGCGGCCCGCGTGCTCGAGCAGCACGCGCTGGGTCAATACATCGCCCAGCACATGACCGAAGGCCCGCGGCTGCTCGACCGTCGCGGCGACGGCGACGGCGACGGCGGCGCCCGCGGGCGCTGCCGGTTCGTCGCTCGCTGCGAGCCCCCCGGCGCCGCCGAGCGCCGCCGCGAGCATCGCCGCCCGCAGCGCCTTCATGCCGCGTTCTCCATGAAGTAGCGTGTGAGGGCTTCGGCGTCGAAACGGCCGTGCAGGTGAAAGGGCGGCATGCCGTGCGAGCCGAACAGGGCGTCGAGCTCGGCGCGCCGCATCGCGACGGCATCGCGCCACCGCGTGCGCAGCGACTCGCGCATCCACAAGCTGCGCCGCACCCCCGTTTCGGCATCGCTGAGCGCGACCAGCGCGCGCGCGGGCGGCGGCTCTGTCTCGGCCGGGTCCCAGGCCACCACCGGTACGACGCAGGCCGGCGCGAGCTGGTCGAGCAACTCGCCCAGGCCGTCAAGCGGCCAGTGGAAATCGGAGGCGAGGAACACCAGGCCGCCGCGGCCCACCAGGGGTTCGGTCGTGCGCCGCAGCCCCGCGAGTGCGCCACCTTGCGGCACCGCGCCGAGCGGCGCACGGCAGTCGCGCAGCGTGCGCGCCATCAGGCCGCCGTTGCCTCGGCTGTGGCGCGCGGGCACGAAGAGGTCGTCGCGCTCGCGCAGGTCGAAGGCCAGCAGGCCCACCGAGTCGCCGCTGCGGAATGCGCTGTAGCCCAGCGCCTCCGCAAGGTCGGCCACCACGTCGAGCTTGCGCCTGTCGGCGCCGAAATGCATGGAGGCCGAGACATCCGCCACCAGGTGAACCGGGATCGCGACCCGCAGCCGATGAATGCGCACCAGCCAGTCGCCTCGGCCTTCGCGAACGCTGGCGCGCAGGTCGATACGCCGCGGATCGGGATGGTCGAAGAGGCGCCGGTGCGCGGCGAACTCCTGGCCGCTGCCCTGGCTCAGTCCGCGCTGCGAACCCGGGCGCCAGCCGCCGAAGCGGCGCGGCAGCTGGTAGTGGAATTCGTCGATGCGCTCCATCGCTGGCTCGGACGGTTCAGGGCGCGGCGACCTTGTCCGTGATCCCGGCCACCAGCGCCTCCGACAGTTCGGCCCGGCGCAGCTCGTAGACCGGCGTGAAGAAGATGCGGTGCCCCAGCACCGACGGCAGCACCGCCGCGAGGTCGGCGGGCTCCAGGTGCGTGCGCCCCTCGAGCCATGCCACGGTGCGCGCGGCCCGCAGCAGCGCGCTCATGCCGCGCGGGCTGGCGCCCGCGAGGATCAGGCGGTCCATGTCGACGCCATCGAGCCGGATGCCGAACTTCTGCGGTGTCTCGCTGGCTTCCCAGAGGTCGAGCACATAGCGCTCGATGGTCTCGCTGGCGCGCACCGTGCGCTGCACCTTCGCGCCGATGGCGTTGAGCCGGTCCCACGGGAGGATGGCGCAGGCCACCCTGTCGAGCAGGCCCTCCGTGTCGTGGAAGGCGGTGTCGAACACCAGCGCCTTCCGAACGGCGCGGTCCGAGGGCTTGGGCATGTTCAGCTCGAACATGAAGCGGTCGCGCGCCGCCGAGGCCAGCTCGAAGGTTTCTTCGCGCTCGACCTTGTTGCGGTCGGCGAACACCGTCATGTGCGGAAAGCTGTACTCGCGGTCGAAGGCGGAGACCGTGCGCTCGGCCATGGCGCGCAGCAGCAGCGACTGCACCTGCGGCCGTGCCCGGTTGATCTCGTTGAAGAAGAAGGTGACCAGGCGTTCGCCATGGCGCAGGAGGGGGCCGGGGTCGATGCGCGGTCGGCCCTGCGCGTCGACATAGGTGTGGTAGACCAGGTCGCCCGGCATCAGGTCGACCGTGCCCTCCACGCGTTCGAAGTCGCCGCCGATGGCGCGCGAGAAGGCGCGCAGCACGGTGGTCTTGCCGACGCCGACATCGCCTTCGAGCAGCACGTGGCCGCGCGCGAACAGCGCGACGTTGATGAGCCGGATCGTCTGCGTCTGCCCGATCACCGCTTTCGCGACCTCGGCTTCCACACGCAATGCCAGCTGGCGCCAGTCTTCGAGTTGTTCCTGGGAGTCCATACGCTTGTTTCCGGGCTCCTGAGTTCGAGTTCCTGATCGCGGCGCCCGGCGCCTCAAGGCCCGTTGGCCGGGCCGATGAAGCAGCCCTTGTTCACCTTGGCCTGCAGCGCGCGGTAGCGCTTGACGTCGGCCTGAAGCATTTCCGAGTCCCGGATGACGCCGCCCCGCTCGCCCCCGATGGTGGTGGCCTTGCTCGCCGTGCTCAGCTGCACGTACTGCGCATGCTTGACTTCCCTGGCGAGCGCATCGAGCGCGCACGAGCACTTGCTGGTCATCTCGAAGCTGCTGGTTCCGGGATGGGCGGCAATGCATTCCTGCACGTACAGCACGCGGTCCAGCGTGGGAAAGTCGTTCGCGGGCACGGCGGCATGCACGGCCATCGGCAGGCCGGACAGGCAGAGGATTCGGAGCATGTTCTTCATTGGCATTCGCTGGATCTCGAGAAAAGGCACCTTAGCGTGCCGGCGCCTGGGCACCATCGATGAGAAGTTCCTCGACCAGCAGCGGCTCGGCGATCGGGCCTTCGCCCTGGATCCGGGTCCGGATGCCGTAGACGCCGCCAGGCACCGCGGCCGAGAGCAGGAAGTGGTAGCTCTTGTTCGAGAACTTCTCGTACCTCGGCCGGTTCGGGTCGTCCAGGAAGGGGCTGAACACGATCTCCTTGCCGCTCACCGCGCGCCCGCGGTAGCGCATCGTCGCATCGCGCACTTCGGCGGACTGGTAGATCGCCATGCGCAGGCGCTTGCGGAAGTGATTCTCGGAGCCGCCCGTGAGCCGCTTCATCTCGCGTACGTCGTGCTCGAGGAAGTAGAGGATGACGGGGTTGGCCTCGGCTGCCGGCACGTCGGGCACCTGCAGCTTGCGCGCTCCGCTCAGGAACGCGCCCTTGGCATCGCAGCAGCCGCCTTCGGGCCTGGCGCTCAAGGCGACGGCGACGCGATCGGTGAAGGCCTCTTCGAGGCTGCCGGTCTTGCTGAAGGTGTAGCGCAGCTGCGTGGGCGCCTGCAGCGTCCGCAGCTGGGGCGTCATGAACAGCAGGCGCTCCGCGGGGGAGAAGTCGGGCCTGTCCCGCTCGGCCCCGGAGGCCGGCGACGAAGCGAGCAGGAGGCACAGCGAAGCGGCAGTGGCGAAGCGCATCGAACACCTGTTCAGTTGGTAGGCGCCCCGAAAGACGCATCGACCAGCGGAACCCCGTACTCCTTCAGGATCGCCTGGATCTCGGGCCTCTTGGCGTCGATCAGGCTCTCGATCTGCTGCTTCCATTCGCGTTCGCCGTAGCGCACGCCCATGGCCATCTGGTAGTCGAGCCGGATGCCCTTTTCGGACTTCAGCGGGATCACGACCAGCGCCGGGTTCTTGGCGCGCTGCGCAAAGTAGCCGGCGATCGGGCCCCAGACGACGACGGCGTCGAGCTTGCCGCCGGCCAGGTCCTTCTCGACGATCTCGCCCGGATACTGGTCCGGGTCGGCGCTCATGAGCTTGTACGGGATGCCCTGTTCGAGCAGGCCGTGCCGGCTGAGCCATTGCGAGGCCGGCGAGCGGTCGTAGATGCCGATGCGCAGCGACTTCAGCTTGGCCGGGTCGAGCTTGAGGAAATCCTCCGCCGAGGCGACCTGGTCCATTCCCTTGCCCTTGGGGAAAACCAGCGCATACGTCGAGCGGTAGTAGGGCTTGGTGACGGAGACCTCGTCGAGGCCCACCGGCACGCCCATCACGACATCGCAGGGGTAGTCCTGTCCCGGCAGCTTGAAGCGCAGCGTGTTGCGAAAGAAGGCCAGCCGCTGCGGGAACGAGTAGTAGACGACGGGAAGCCCGAGCGCCTTGCCGAACAGCTCTGCGATGCGGTTCTCGATGCCCTCCGCCTTCGTGTTGGAGAAGGGCATGTTGTTCGGGTCCTGGCACACGCGGAACTCCTTGCGCGCCGGCGTGTCCTGGGCGAGGGCGGGAATCAGCGCGCAACAGCATGCGGCGCCCACCAGGCCCACCACGCCCGCGCGCATCCGGGCACCGAGGTGCCGGCGGCGGCCAGCGGGCTGCGGAACAGTCATTTGTCTTCTTCCACTCTGGCGCGTGTGATGGCGCCGTCGGAGCGGCCCTTGAGGTAGGCGTAGAGCTGGTTGATGTTGTCCATCACCATGGCGTTGTTGCCGAAGCTCTGCATGCCCTTGTCGAGCCGGCCGTCGCGCACGGTCTTGATGAAGTCTTCCTTCTTCATGGTCTTCAGGCTGTTGATCAGCGACGGGCCGACCAGGCCTTCCTGGTTGGCCCCGTGGCAGCGATCACACGCGGCGGAGCGCCACGTGCGGAAGCCCTTCATGGTTTCCGGGTCCACCTTGTAGCCCTCTTTCACCTTGTAGGGTGCCGGGTCTATCGCGGCGGCAGCCAGGGTGCAACCCACGCCGGCAATCAGGACAAGCGAAGGCAGCAACTTTGACGTACGAAATTTCATGGCTCCTGGGTCTCCGATATCTGGGAAAGTAGAGGGAGGGCACTCTCATGAGCACCCTCCCGGGCCCGCATGGCGCGGGCCGCTGATGGCGAGTCAGTTGCCGGCCGCCGTGCCCGTTCCGGGCAGTGCGAACACGGTCAGGGAGCCGCCGAGCTCGGTGTACTGGCTCAGCTCCTTGTAGCCGCCGACAGCGCCGAGTCCTTCGGTGCTCTTCTCCGGATCGATGCCGGCTGCCATCCCGATCCCGGCCCAGCCGCCGATGCCGGAGAAGACGCCGACGTACTGCTTGCCCTTGTGCTCATAGGTGAACACGTTGCCGATGATGCCGGACGGCGTCTTGAACTTGAAAAGCTCCTTGTTGATGTCCTTGGCATCGACGCACTTGAGGTAGCCCTCGAGCGTGCCGTAGCAGGAAATCCCGCCGGCGGTGTTCAGCGCACCGCTCCACACCGAGAACTTCTCGGCCTTGCTTTGCACGATCTTGCCGGTGCCGGCGTCCCACGCGATGTAGTTGCCCATGCCGCCGTGGCTTCCCGGCGTCGGGTACATCGAGAGGGTGGCGCCGACATACGGCTGGCCGGCCGTGTACTCGACCTTGAACGGCTCGTAGTCCATGCAGACATGGTTCGTCGGCACGTAGAAGAGCTTGGTGTTGGGGTCGAAGGAAGCCGGTTGCTGGTCCTTGCTGCCCAGCGCTGCCGGGCAGACGCCCTTGGTGTTGACGTCGGGGCCGTTCTTGGCGGTGGAGTACTTGGCCACCACTTCCGGCCGGCCGGTCTTCATGTCGACGTGCGTGGCCCAGTTCACCTTCGGGTCGTACTTCTCGGCCACCAGGAGCGCGCCGGTGACGCGGTCCAGCGTGTAGCCGAAGCCGTTGCGGTCAAAGTGCACCAGTGCCTTCGTCGGCTTGCCCTTGACGTTGATGTCCGCCAGGATCATCTCGTTGACCCCGTCGAAGTCCCATTCGTCGTAAGGCGTCATCTGGTAGACCCAGTTGACCTTGCCGGTGTCCACGTCGCGCGACCAGATGCTCATCGACCACTTGTTGTCGCCGGGTCGCTGCGCGGGGTTCCAGGTCGACGGATTGCCGCTGCCGTAGTACACGGCGTTGGTGGCCTTGTCGTAGCTGTACCAGCCCCAGGTGGTGCCGCCGCCGATCTTCCACTGGTCGCCCTGCCAGGTCTTCAGCGAGGAGTCCTTGCCGACCGGCGCGAGCTTGCCGTCGGTCCAGGTCATGGTCTTCGCGGGGTCGATCAGCATTTCTTCGTCCGGCCCGGTGCTGTAGCCCTTCCAGGCCAGCTTGCCGTCCGAGACGTTGTAGGCAGCCAGGAAGCCACGCACGCCGAACTCGCCGCCGCTGATGCCGGTGATGACCTTGTCCTTGAAGACGTGCGGCGCATTGGTGTTGGTGGCGCCGACCTTCGGATCGCCGTTCTTCACCGTCCACACCACCTTGCCGGTCTTGCTGTCGAGCGCCACCAGCGTGGTGTCGGCCTGCTGCAGGAAGACCTTGCCCTCGGCATAGGCCAGGCCGCGGTTCACCGTGTCGCAGCACATGACCGCGATCACCGACTGGTCCTGCTTCGGCTCGTACTTCCACAGGATCTTCTGCGTGTCGACGTCGAGTGCGAACACCTTGTTCGGGAATGGCGAGTGCAGGTACATCGTGCCGTCGACCACCAGGGGCGAGCCCTCGTGGCCACGCAGCACGCCGGTCGAGAAAGTCCATGCGACCTGCATCTTTCCGACGTTGCTCTTGGTGATCTGGTTCAGCTTGCTGTAGCGCTGGTTGAACATGTCACCCGCTTGCATCGCCCAGTTTTTCGAATTCGCGATGTTTTTCTCGACGTCGGCATTGGCAAACGCCAGGGCCGGGAGAGCCAGCATCGCGACGCCGACGTGCCGTGCGAGACGGCCGACGATCTGCCTGGAAAACTTCATAAATGTCTCCTCACATTTCACAGTGGGTATCGAACACGGATTGGCGAAGGCTGCGGACCGCAACATCCATGCCCACCCTTGCCGCCGCACTCGCGCCGGGTTCGCGGGTGCGGCGGGACTGCAAGTGCGCGCTGTCTCGTCTGTCGCAGCCGGTCTTGGAAGTTGCAGGGGGACCCTTGCGATCCAAGGGAAAACCCGAGCATTCGGCGCTTCTCGGCCGCGTCGGCCGTCACGCATTGCAGCGGCGTTGCGCCGGGTGGGCGTCCAAATTTGGCGCAAAGTGTCTCGCGTCAAACACGGATGACCCTGGGCACAGCATGCCCAGGCGGCTGGATGCGCAGACGCGTAGGACGAATTCCTGTGTGAGCGCTGCATCGCTTCGAGGCACAGAATTTGCGGATTGAATGTGAAGCCCCATGCACTCGACCCCTGACACTCCGACAGCCCCACATGCACCTTCGGCCTCCATGCTGCGAACCATCGACCTGACCAAGCGCTATGGCACGCGCACGGCCCTGCAGTCCTTGTCCTTGCGCGTGCCCGCAGGCCAGTTCGTGGCGCTGCTGGGGCCCAACGGCGCCGGCAAGTCGACCTTGTTCCAGGTGCTGACCGGCATGTTCGCAGCCGACGAAGGCGAGGTCGAGGTGGCGGGCCATTCGCTGCGGCATGCCGCGACCGCTGCGCTCAGGCACATCGGCGTCGTGTTCCAGCAGATGTCGCTCGACCTCGACCTGAGCATCCGGCGCAACCTGCTGTTCCAGGCCGACCTGCATGGCCTGCCGCGGCGCCTGGCGCAGGAGCGCATCGCCTTTGCCTGCGAGCGCTTGAACATCGACGCCGACCTGGACCGAAAGGTGCGCGAGCTGTCGGGTGGGAACCGGCGCAAGGTCGAACTGGCGCGCGCGGGCCTGCATCGCCCGGCCGTTCTGCTGATGGACGAAGCCACCGTCGGGCTGGACCCGCAATCGCGCCAGGATCTGCTGGCCGCCCTGCGCGCGGACGTGCGCGAGCGCGCGGTGTGCGTGCTGTGGGCGACGCACCGGGTGGACGAGGCCGAGCAGGCGGACCGCGTGCTCGTGCTGCACAAGGGCTCGCTGCTGGCGGACGGCACGCCGGCGGAGGTGACGCGCGAGCTCGGCGGCGACACACTGGAGGAGGGCTTCATCGCGCGTACCCGTTGAATCCGAGAACCGAAGAACAAGAGAGAGAGAGAGAGAGAGACATAAATGGACATGCAAAGACTTCTGCTTTCGACTCCGGCTGCGCTGCTTCGCGCGGCGGCCGGCGCACTGGCCCTGGCCGCGGCGAGCCAGGCCGCGCTGGCGCAAGGCGTTGCCTACGTCTCCAGCGAGAAGGACAGCGCGCTGACCGTGATCGACCTCGGCACGCTGGCCGTCAAGGGCACGATCCCGACCTGCAAGCGCGCGCGCCATATCCAGCTCACGCCCGAGCGCCAGCTGATGGTCGCCTGCACCGACTCGAACGAGGCCGATGTGATCGACCCTGCCAGCGGCAAGTCGGTGCGGCGCATTCCGCTGGGCGACGAGCCCGAGGCCTTCGACATGTCGCCGGACGGCAAGGTCATCTATGTCTCGAACGAGGATGCGGGCGAGGCCAGCTTCATCGACGCGGCCAGCGGGAAGAAGCTGCGCTCGGTCAAGGTGGGCGCGGAGCCGGAAGGCGTCAAGGTGAGCGCCGACGGGAAAACCCTGTACGTCACCTCCGAGGTGGCGAGCCTGGTGCACGTGATCGACACCGCGAGCGGCAAGGTCATCAAGAACATCCGGGTCGGCAAGCGGCCACGGCGGATGGCGATCACGCCCGACGGCAAGGAGCTGTGGGTCACCAACGAGCTGGGGGCCAGCGTCAGCATCGTCTCGACCGCGACCCATGAGGTGGTCGGCACCGTGAAGTTCGAGCTCAAGGGTGCTCGCGCCGAGGACATCACGCCCGTCGGCATCCAGATGACCCGGGACGGCCGCCGTGCCTTCGTCGGATTGGGGCGTGCGAACCACGTCGCCTTCGTCGACGTGGGGAGCCGAAAGGTGGGCTCGCTGGTGCTGGTCGGCAAGCGCGCCTGGAACGTCACGCTGGACAAGGCGGAGGCGCGGTTGTACGTGGTCAACGGGCTGAGCGATGATGTGACGGTGGTCGACGTCGCCGGCGCCAAGGCCCTCAAGAGCATTCCGGTCGGACGCGTGCCCTATGGACTCGTGATCGTTGAATGAGGAAGCGCACACCGGTTGTCCTGCTTTCGCTTGCTGCCTTGGCGGCGCTGCTCGCCGTGGGTGCACCTGTGGACGCGGCGGTGCTCAAGGCCACGCTGATCACGCCGTCGGACGACCCGCGCATGGAGCGCACGCGCCTCGAGCGCGCCTACCTCGGGCATCCGGGCGGCCCGGCCACGGAGGGCCTGCAGCTGGCGGTGGACGAGGCCAGCTTCGAACTCGAAGCTGCCGGCGCCGGCGTGGCGCTGGCCAGCGTGACGGCCGCGTCGGTCGATGCGGCGCGCGCGGCAGCGGTGGCGGCCGAGAAGAACGGCGCTGCCGTGCTCGTGACCGATCTGCCAGCCGAATGGACGCTGGCGGTCGCGGATGCGGTGAAGCTGCCGGTGCTGAACCTGGGCGATGCCTCGGACCGCTTGCGCCAGCAGGACTGCCGCGCGCGGCTGTTCCATCTGATTCCGAGCGAGCGCATGCGCAGCGATGCCCTGGCCCAGACGCTGGTGTCCCGCAAATGGAGCAAGGTGCTCCTGCTGGTGGGCGCTGGCCCGCAGGATGGTCCGCGCGCCGCCACCGCGCAGGCGTCGATCAAGCGCTACGGGCTGCAGCTCGTGGGCAGCAAGCCGTTCAAGCTCTCGGCCGACCCGCGCGAGCGTGACCTGGCCAACCCGCTGCTGCTGACGGCGGGCAGCAACTACGACGCGGTGTGGGTGGTCGACAGCGACGGCGAGTTCGCCCGCACGCTGCCCTACCGCACCGTGCTGCCGCGCCCGGTCGTGGGCGACGGCGGCCTGGTGGCGCTGGCCTGGCACGCGCAGTTCGAGCGCTATGGTGCGCCGCAGGTGTCGCGGCGTTTCTCGAAGGCTGCGAAGCGCCCGATGACCGCGCACGACTGGGCGGCGTGGATGGCCGGCAAGACGCTGACCGCCGCGGCCATCGCTGCGCCTGCCGGCCCCAACGTGGCCTGGGCGCAAGCGCTGGCGAAAGGCGCCATCGACGGTTCCAAGGGCACGGCCCTGAGCTTTCGCGCGTGGGATGGCCAGCTGCGCCAGCCGATGCTGCTCACCGACGGGCAGGGCGTGATCTCGCAAGCGCCGGGCGAAGGCGTGCTGCACCCGCGCGACGTGCTCGACACGCTGGGCGCGGATTCACCGGAGAAGCTATGTCCGAACGCGCGCTGAAGAATCTTCCCGAGGACGCGGGTGCCGAGCCGATCGCACGCCGCGGCCTCGGCCATGCCCTGCAGGCGATGCGCGCGATCATGCTGCGCGAGCTGTACAAGTTCTCGCAGCAGACCGGGCGCCTGGTGTCGGCCCTGGTGCGTCCGCTGCTGTGGCTCGCCGTCTTCGCCGCGGGCTTCCGCAACGTCTTCGGCGTGGCGATCGTCGAGCCCTACGACACCTACATTCCGTACGACGTCTACATCGTGCCCGGGCTGGTCGGCATGGTGCTGCTGTTCAACGGCATGCAGTCCTCGCTCGCGATGGTCTACGACCGCGAGATGGGCCTGATGCGCCTGCTGCTCACCGCGCCGCTGCCGCGGCCGTGGCTGCTGTTCTCCAAGCTGTGCGCCACCGCGCTGTTGTCGGTGCTGCAGGCGCTCGCGTTCGTGGTGGTGGCCGCGCTGATCGGCACCGAGCTGCCGCTGCTGTCGCTCGCCGGGCTGCACGCGCTGGCGGCGCTCGCGGCCGGCGCGCTGATGCTGGGTGCGCTGGGGCTGCTGCTGTCGGTGCACATCAAGCAGCTGGAGAACTTCGCCGGCACGATGAACTTCGTGATCTTTCCGATGTACTTCCTGTCGACGGCGCTTTATCCGCTGTGGAAGCTGCAGGAGTCGGGGGCGGACTGGGTGTACCAGCTGGCGCGCTTCAATCCGTTTACCTATGCGGTGGAGTGGATCCGGTTTGCGGTGTACGGGAAGAATCCGGGGGTGGCGCCTTATGTGGTGCTGGGGTGCCTGGTGGTGTTCTTCGGGCTGGCTTGTTGGGGGTACGACCCGCAGAGGGGGTTTGGGGGGTTGACTAAAAGGGGAGGGGGGGCGTGAGACCTTGTTTCGCTATTTTTTTAAGGTGCGCTTTGGTTGAGGCTGGAGCCGGCCTCGACAAAGCAGCAAGGCCAAAACAGAGCGCGGAGGAGCTCGCCCAGTGACCCTCCACGACCGCCCCAATCGACGCCGCTGGCTACAGCAAGCAGGCGCACTGGCCCTCGGTACGCTGCCGTTGCCCGGAGCAATGGCTTCCACCGAAACCTTCCCGTCCCGCGCCATCACCCTCTGGGTCCCCTGGCCCGCCGGCGGCGCAACCGACATCTCGCTTCGCCTGCTCGCCGAACTCGCCTCGGCCTCGCTGGGCCAGCCCGTGCTGACCGAGAACCGCGGCGGCGCAGGCGGCACGCTCGCCATGCCCGTCCTGCAGCAGGCGCGGCCCGACGGCTACACCATCGCCCAGATGCCGCAGACGGTGTTCCGTGTGCCCCACACGCAGAAGGTGCTGTGGGACCCGATCCGGGATGTGACGCCGCTCCTCCAGGTATCCAGCGTCACCTTCGGCGTGCTGGTCGCGGCCGGAAGTCCCGTCCGCTCCCTCGACGACCTGTTCGCATTCGCACGCGCGCACCCCGGCGAGCTCACCATCGCCACCAACGGCGTCGGCACCACGCCGCACATGGTGCTGGAGGAACTGTTCACCGCCCGCAGGCTGCGCTACATCCATGTGCCGTACAAGGGCACGGCCGAACAGTTGAATGCGATCGCAGGCGGGCAGGTGATGGCCGGCGTCAACTCGACCGGCTTCGGGCCGGCGGTGGATGCGGGCACGCTTCGGCTGCTGGTGACCTTCGGCGCCGAGCGCTCCAGGCGCTGGCCCGGGGTGCCGGTGCTGCGCGAGCTGGGCTTCGACATCGTGGCCACCTCGCCCTTCGGCCTGGCGGGGCCGCGCGGCCTGCGGCTGGGCGTGGTCAAGGTGCTGCACGATGCCTTCAAGAAAGCCATGTTCGACCAGCGGTTCAAGGACGAGCTGGCGAAGTACGACCAGGAGGTCGACTACCTCGGGCCGGAGGCGTACGCGCAGTCCTGCCGCGAGATCTTCGCGCAGGAGCGCGCCATGGTGGACCGGCTGGGCCTGGCCCGCACCGGGACCTGAAAGGAAATCCCCCCGATGAGCCGACCGAACCCGAAGACTCCACGCCGGCTGATCGCTCTGGCCATCGCTGCCACAGCAGGCCCCATGCAAGCACAGGCGCAAGGGCAGGCGCAAGGGCAGGCGCAAGCCGAATCGCGGGCCGTCCTGCCGACGGTGGAAGTGGTGGGGACCATGCCGGTACCGGGCACGGAGGTACCGAAGGACCACTTCCCCTCGAACGTGCAGACCGCGACCGACGCGCAGCTGCGCCGCGCACAGAGCCTGAACCTGCCCGATTTCATGTCGAGCCAGTTGCCGAGCGTCAGCGTCAACGAGATCCAGGGCAACCCCTACCAGCTCGACGTGAACTACCGCGGCTTCACCGCCAGTCCCCTGCTCGGGACGCCGCAGGGCCTGTCGGTGTACCAGGACGGCGTGCGCATCAACGAACCCTTCGGCGACGTGGTGAACTGGGACCTGATCCCGAAGGCGGCGATCTCCAGCATCACGCTGCTGCCGGGCTCCAATCCGCTGTTCGGCCTCAACACGCTCGGCGGCGCGCTGTCGCTGCAGACGAAGCGCGGCGACACGCATCCGGGCACCGAGCTCGAACTGCAGGCCGGCTCTTTCGGCCGGGTGAGCACCGAGCTCACGCACGGCCGCAAGCTGGCCGAGGGCGGACATCTCTTCCTGGCGCTCGGCGGGCTCAACGAAGACGGCTGGCGCGACCACTCGCCCTCGCGCGTGCGCCAGCTCTTCGCCAAGGTGGGGCAGGACCGGGGAAAGCTGTCCTGGGACCTGAGCTTCACGCACGGCGACAACACGCTGGTGGGCAACGGCCTGCTGCCCGAATCGATGCTCCTGCAGAACCGCAGGCAGGTCTACACGCGGCCGGACCGGACCGAGAACCGGATGTCGATGCTGACGTTCAATGCCAGCTACCAGCTGAGCGACCGGCAGACGATCTCGATGACGGCCTACACGCGGCGCTCGCGCTATTCGACGCTCAACGGCGACCTGAACGACGACTTCAGTCCGCCCGACGTGGAGGAGTCGGGCGTGGAGAACCGCAGCAGCACACGGCAGCACGGCGACGGCCTGGCGCTGCAGTCGAGCGTCACCGCAGGCATTCATCGCTTCACCTTCGGCGCTTCGGTGGACCGCGCGCGCACGCGCTTCGCGCAGACGCAGGCGGAAGGTTTCCTCGATCCGACGCGTGCGGTGGTGCCGCTCGAAGAAGCGGAAATCGACGCACTGCTGGCGGGCAGGAGCCGCACGGCCAGCCTCTACTTCCAGGACCTGGTGGCGCTCAGGCCCGACCTGCAGCTCAGCCTGTCGGGCCGCTTCAACGATACCCGTGTGACGACCCGTGACGAAGGGCGGTCCCAGCTCGGCCTTTCGACACAGCTCGATGGCGAGGGCCGCTATCGCAAGTTCAATCCGGCCGCCGGCATCACCTGGCAGGCCACGCCGCGGTTGACGGCCTACGGCGGCTGGAGCCAGGGCAACCGGGCACCGAGCCCGATCGAGCTGGGATGCTCCGACCCTGCGAACGCCTGCGTGCTGCCGAATGCGCTGCAGTCGGACCCGCCGCTGAAGCAGGTGGTGTCGCAGACTTTCGAAACCGGCCTCAGAGGCACCCTCGAATCCGGGATGCGTTGGAACGCCTCGGTGTTCCGCACCGTCAACAAGGACGATCTGCTGTTCGTCAGCAGCGGGCTCTCGCGCGGCTACTTCAGCAACTTCGGACGCACCCTGCGCCAGGGAGTGGAACTCGGGCTTGGCGAGCAGACGGGCGCCCTCGACTGGTCCTTGTCGTACAGCTACCTGCGGGCGAGATACGACTCGCCGGCATGCCTGGTGTCGGAGTCGAACAGCAGCGCGGAGAGCAGCCCGGCCTGCACCGGCGAAGGCGAGATCGCGGTGCGGCCCGGCGACCGGCTGCCCGGCCTGCCGGCGCACCAACTGAAGTTCAACGTCGACTGGCGGGTGACGCCGGCGTGGACGATCGGTGCCCAGTACCGCGCCTACTCGCACCAGACCGTGCGCGGCAACGAGAACGGCCTGCACACGCCCGATGGGGCCGCGTTCTCCGGCAGCGGCCGGCTCGGCGGCTATGCGCTGCTCGACCTCACGGCGAGCTGGAAGCCGCGCCCTGGCGTCGAGCTCTTCGCGAAGGTGGCGAACCTGTTCGATCGTCGCTATGCCAGCGCCGGGCAGCTCGGGCGCAACGGCTTCGATGCCGCCGGCGCGGTGTTGCCGCCCGAGGCCTGGCGCAACGAGCAGTTCGTGGCGCCGGGTGCGCCGCGCGCGGTGTGGCTCGGCGTGCGGCTGCAGCTTGGCGCCTGACGCCTGACGCGCCTTCGCGGGCTCAGGTGCGTGCGGCGCTGCGCTTGCGCGCAAGTTTTCGCGCAGGTTGGCGCGCCGGCGGCAGCTGGCCGAGCTGATGCTGGATCTGTGCCTGGCCCTGCGCGCGAAGATAGTCCTCGAAGGCCAGCGCGACCTGCGGCAGCTGGCGCGACGCGAGGTGCATGACGTACCAGTCGCGCACGATCGGATTGCCGGGCACCGGCAGGAGCGCCAGCAGGCC
Source organism: Variovorax sp. PBL-H6 (assembly GCF_901827155.1). NCBI lineage: Bacteria > Pseudomonadati > Pseudomonadota > Betaproteobacteria > Burkholderiales > Comamonadaceae > Variovorax > Variovorax sp. PBL-H6. The sequence continues at coordinate 3,762,194 of NZ_LR594659.1, read as the reverse complement.
CGCGTTCATCTCGAGCACGCAGGTGTGCATCGACAGGAAGGCGATGCCGAAGCCGGCGGCGCACATCTGCTTGATGGCCTCGTTGCTCGACAGCTCGGAGCCGATGCGCAGCGGCAGTCCGTTGTCCTTGAAGAAGCGCTCGACCGTGGTGCGCGTGCCCGAGCCGCGCTCGCGCACCAGCATGCGCGTCTCGGAGAGCAGCGCGAGGCTGGGCTTGGCCGCAGACATCAGCGGATGTCCGGGCGCCGCGAGAAAGGCCATCGGGTGCTTGGCGAAGGCACTTGAATCGGTCTTCAGCTCGGCGGGCGGGCGGCCCATGATCGCGACGTCGATTTCCTGGCCCGCAAGCATGCGCACGATCTCGTCGCGGTTGCCGACCTGGAGCTTGACCTTGACCTTCGGATGCTCCTTGGCGAAGTTCACCAGCATCGGCGGCAGCAGGTACTCGGCCGTCGTGATGGCGCCGACGCGCAGCGTTCCGGAGAAGACGCCCTGCAGCGTGGCCATTTCTTCGCCGGCCTCGCGCCACAGGTCGAGGATGCGCCCCGCATAGGCAGCGAGCAGCTCGCCGGCTTCGGTCAGCCGGATGCCCCGTCCGGTGCGCTGCAGCAGCGGCGTGCCGGCCGATTCCTCGAGCGTGCCGATCTGGATCGACACCGCAGGCTGCGTGAGATGCATCTCGTCGGCCGCCAGCGACACGCTGCCGAGCCGGGCCACCGCATGGAAGGTGGCGAGCTGGCGAAAGCTCGCGTGCTTGGTAAGAGGCATCGAACGATATTAGGTTTGCAACATGTCAATGTCAAAAGTTTTAATTTTTCCTAATCGTTCCAGCGGCCTACATTCTTCTCACCGACAGCACGAACCCATTCATCTCGAGAGGCGAACCCCATGGGCAACATGAACGAAGCGATCCAGATCACCGACGCCAAGAAGCGCTACTCGGCCGGCGTGCTGAAGTATGCGCAGATGGGCTACTGGGACGGCGACTACCAGCCCAGGGACACCGACATCCTCGCGCTGTTCCGCATCACGCCGCAGGAAGGTGTGGATGCCGTCGAGGCCGCGGCGGCAGTGGCAGGCGAATCGTCGACCGCGACCTGGACGGTGGTGTGGACCGACCGGCTCACCGCCTGCGACATGTACCGCGCCAAGGCCTACAAGGTCGAGCCGGTGCCGAACAACCCGGGCCAGTACTTCTGCTACGTGGCCTACGACCTGTCGCTGTTCGAGGAGGGCTCGATCACCAACGTGACGGCCTCCATCATCGGCAACGTCTTCAGCTTCAAGCCGCTGAAGGCCGCCCGGCTGGAAGACATGAAGTTTCCGGTGGCCTACATCAAGACCTTCTCCGGCCCCCCCACCGGCATCGTGGTGGAGCGCGAGCGGCTCGACAAGTTCGGCCGGCCGCTGCTGGGCGCGACGACCAAGCCGAAGCTGGGCCTGTCCGGGCGCAACTACGGGCGGGTGGTGTACGAGGGACTGCGCGGCGGGCTGGACTTCATGAAGGACGACGAGAACATCAACTCGCAGCCTTTCATGCACTGGCGCGATCGCTTCCTGTTCGTGATGGATGCGGTGAACAAGGCGAGCGCGGCCACCGGCGAGGTCAAGGGCAGCTACCTGAACGTCACGGCCGGCACGATGGAAGAGATGTACCGCCGTGCGCAGTTCGCCAAGGAGCTCGGCTCCGTGATCGTGATGGTGGACCTGGTGATCGGCTACACCGCCATCCAGTCGATGAGCCACTGGTGCCGCCAGAACGACATGATCCTGCACCTGCACCGTGCCGGCCACGGCACCTACACGCGGCAGAAGAACCATGGCGTGAGCTTCCGCGTCATTGCCAAGTGGATGCGCATGGCGGGGGTGGACCACATCCATGCGGGCACGGCCGTCGGCAAGCTCGAGGGCGACCCGATGACGGTGCAGGGCTACTACAACGTCTGCCGCGACACGCACACCCAGGTGGACCTGCCGCGGGGCATCTACTTCGACCAGGACTGGGGCGCGCTGCGCAAGGTGATGCCGGTGGCCTCGGGCGGCATCCACGCGGGCCAGATGCACCAGCTGCTGGACCTCTTCGGCGACGACGTGGTGCTGCAGTTCGGCGGCGGCACCATCGGGCATCCGCAAGGCATCCAGGCCGGGGCGACCGCGAACCGCGTGGCGCTCGAAGCCATGGTGCTGGCCCGCAACGAGGGCCGCGACATCGCCAACGAGGGGCCGCAGATCCTGCGCGACGCGGCCCGGTGGTGCACCCCATTGGCAGCCGCGCTCGACACCTGGGGCGAGATCACCTTCAACTACGCGTCGACAGACACGTCCGACTACGTGCCGACGCCGTCGGTGGCCTGAACCGATTCACCCGGAGAGACAGACATGCGAATCACGCAAGGCACCTTTTCGTTCCTGCCCGACCTGAGCGACGAGCAGATCAAGCGCCAGGTCGAGTACTGCCTCGACAAGGGCTGGGCGATCGGCATCGAGTACACCGACGACCCGCACCCGCGCAACACCTTCTGGGAGATGTTCGGCAATCCGATGTTCGACATCCAGGACGCGGCCGGCGTCATGCTCGAGCTCGCGGCCTGCCGCAAGACCTTCGGGCTGCAGTACATCCGGGTGACGGCCTTCGACTCGACCCACGGGACCGAGTCGGTGGTGATGTCCTTCATCGTCAACCGGCCGGGCAACGAGCCGGGCTTCCGCCTGATCCGCACCGAGGAGCCGGGCCGCACCATCCGCTACAGCATCGAGAGCTACGCCGTCCAGGCGCGGCCCGAAGGCGCGCGGTACTGAGGCCGGCCTGAGACGCAAGGCACCCGCATGGACGCCGCCCAGACCCCAGACACCGCCACCGCGCCGAGGCAGCTCTTCGAGGCCTCGGGCGTCAAGACGCTGCTCGACCAGCTCGATGCCGAGCTGGTCGGCCTGGCGCCGGTGAAAGGCCGCATTCGCGACATCGCCGCGCTGCTCCTGATCGACAAGCTGCGCCAGGCGCAGGGGCTGCAATCGCAGCCGCCTTCGCTGCACATGTCCTTCACCGGCAATCCGGGCACTGGCAAGACGACGGTGGCGATGCGCATGGCCGAGGTGCTCAGGCAGCTGGGCTACGTTCGCAAGGGGCACCTGGTGGCGGTGACGCGCGACGACCTGGTCGGCCAGTTCATCGGCCACACGGCGCCCAAGACCCGCGAAGTGATCAAGAAGGCCATGGGCGGCGTGCTGTTCATCGACGAGGCCTACTACCTCTACCGGCCGGAGAACGAGCGTGACTACGGACAGGAGTCGATCGAGATCCTGCTGCAGGTGATGGAGAACCAGCGCGACGACCTGGTCGTGATCCTCGCGGGCTACAAGGACCGCATGGAGACCTTCTTCGGCAGCAATCCGGGAATGGCCTCGCGCATTGCGCACCACATCGACTTCCCGGACTACAGCGAGGCCGAGCTGATGCAGATCGCGCAGCTGATGCTGCAGCGGCTGAACTACAGCTTCGACGATGGCGCGGTGTCGAGCTTCGCGCGCTATGTGAGCCTGCGCCGGGGGCAGCCGCATTTCGCCAACGCGCGATCGGTGCGCAATGCGCTGGACCGCATCCGGCTGCGCCACGCCACGCGGCTGTTCGGCAGCGAAGAGGCCCTGACGCGCGAGCAGCTCTGCACGCTGCAGGCGCAGGACATCCTGGCGAGCCGCGTGTTCGATGCGCGTCCCGGCGCGACGACAGCAGAAGTCGAGGTACTCCGATGAGCATCGAGGCGATCGTGTTCGACGTCGACGGCACCCTGGCCGACACCGAGGAGGTGCATCGCCGCGCCTTCAACCTGGCCTTCGGGGAGCTCGGGCTGGACTGGCGGTGGGAACGCGCCGAATACAGGAGCCTCCTCGCGGTCACGGGCGGCAAGGAGCGGCTGAGGGCCTACATCGATGGCCTGGCCCTGTGCGCCTCCGAGAAGAAGCGCCTGCGCGAGCAGGTGCCCGAGCTCCATGCCGCCAAGACGCGCCACTACACCGGCATCGCGCTGCAGGGTGGCCTCGCGCTGCGTCCCGGCGTGGCACGCCTGCTCGAAGAGGCGATCGGCGCCGGGCTGCGCCTGGCGATCGCCAGCACCACGACCGCGGTGAACATCGACGCCTTGCTGCTGGCCACGCTGGGTCCGTGCGGCCTGTCGATGTTCGACGTGATCGCCTGCGGCGACCAGGTCCGCGCGAAGAAGCCCGCACCCGACATCTACCGGCTGGCGCTCGACACGATGGGCGTGGCGCCGGAGCGGGCGATCGCCGTCGAGGACTCGGCCAACGGACTGCGCTCGGCGCTCGCTGCCGGGCTGTGGACGCTGGTCACGCCGACGTTCTGGACCGAGGGCGGGGACTTCAGCGGTGCGGGCCTGGTCCTGCCGAGCCTGGGCGACAGGGAGCAGCCGCTCGATGGCGAACCCGGCGAGCGACTCCAGTCGGCCGCCTGGCTCGGCGTCGACGAACTCACGCATCTCGCGACCGCGGTGCCGCCCGTGAATGCCGTGCAGGCACTCTACCGAGGGGAATGAGATGCAGGAGAAGACCATCCGGATCGCACCGAGCCTGCTCTCTGCCGACTTCGCGCGCCTGGGCGAGGAGGTGAGCGCGGTCATCGAGGCCGGTGCCGACCTGATCCATTTCGACGTGATGGACAACCACTATGTCCCGAATCTGACAATCGGTCCGCTGGTCTGCCAGGCCATCAGGCCCTACGCCACGGTGCCGATCGACGTGCACCTGATGGTGAAGCCGGTCGACGCGCTGGTCCCGATGTTCGCCGAGGCCGGCGCCTCGATCATCTCGTTCCATCCCGAGGCGAGCGAACACGTGGACCGGACCCTCCGTCTGATCCGGGCCAGCGGCTGCAAGGCCGGGCTCGTTCTGAACCCGGCCACGCCGCTGCAGGTGCTCGACCATGTGCTGGAGCAGCTCGACCTGGTGCTGCTGATGTCGGTCAACCCCGGTTTCGGCGGGCAGAGCTTCATCGAGAGCGTGCTGCCGAAGATCGAGGCAGCACGCCGGCGCATCGACGCCAGCGGGCGCGACATCTGGCTCGAGGTCGACGGCGGCGTGAAGGCCGACAACGCCGAGCGCATCGGCGCGGCCGGGGCCGATACGCTGGTGGCGGGCTCGGCGGTGTTCGCCGGCGGGCGCTATCGCGAGGCGATCCAGGCCATCCGGACGCGGGCGCTGGCTGGGAGCGCGGCATGAAGGATTTGCGGGCCATCGAAGCCATTGCCTTCGACCTCGACGGCACGCTGGTCGACAGCGCCCCTGACATCCGGCATGCCTTGAATGCCGCGCTCGAAGCGGCGGGCCTTGCGCATTTCGACCTGGACACCGTGCGCGCATGGATCGGCGACGGCCCTGACGCGCTGATCGCGCAAGCGCTGTGCCGGCATGAAATCGACCCCGACGAAGCGATGCACGCGCAGCTGCGCAAGACCTTCGATGCGTACACGCTGGCTGCGCCTCTGCAATCCGGCGGCGTCTTCCACGGCATCGCCGAACTCGTCGCCGGACTGGCCCGGAGGCTGCCGATGGTGGTGGTCACCAACAAGCCGACAGCCCTGGCACGCGCCGTGCTGCGTGCGGCCGGGTTGCTGCCCTGCCTGAGCGGAGTTCATGGCGCCGATGCAGCCGACCAGCGCAAGCCCGCACCCTTTCTGCTGCTGGCCGCCGCGCAGCGGCTGGGCGTGGCGCCTGAGCGCTTGCTGATGGTCGGCGACGCGCCGCCCGACCTGCTCGCCGCGCAGGCCGCCGGATGCCCGGCCGCACTGGTCGCATGGGGCTATGGCGGGCATGCCATCGCGAAGGCACTGCCGCCGCGAGCATGGCGCGTCGAGACGCCGCAACAACTGCTGCTCGCGGCGCTGGGATCGCGCGGCGTGCGCGGCGTGCGCAGCGAGGCAACGAATCATTAGAACCAGGAGATCGACATGCCAATCGCAGGCAAGGCCACGCTGACCCAGTACATCATCGAGGAACGCCGCCGCCATCCGGCTGCCACGGGCGCACTCAACGCCGTCATTACCGATGTGTCGCTTGCGTGCAAGGCGATCTCGCGAAAGGTGGCATTGGGTGCGCTCGGGGACATCCTCGGCAGCGCCAGCAGCCGGAACGTGCAGGGCGAGGAGCAGAAGACGCTCGACATCCTGAGCAACGACATGTTCCTGCGCGCGAACGAGTGGGGCGGCCACGTGGCGGGCATGGTGTCGGAGGAAATGGAGGCGCCCTACCTGCCGCCGCAGCAGCAGCCGCGGGGCAAGTACCTGCTGCTGTTCGATCCGCTGGATGGCTCGTCCAACACGGACGTCAACGTGGCGGTGGGCAGCATCTTCTCGATCCTGCGCGCGCCCACGCCGCAGCGGGACGCCAGGCCGGAGGACTTCCTGCAGCCTGGCACGGAGCAGGTCGGTGCCGGCTACGCGATCTACGGGCCCTCGACCATGCTGGTGCTGACCCTCGGCAACGGCACGCACGCGTTCACGCTCGATCCGCAACTGGGCGAATGGGTGCTGAGCCATCCGAACCTGCGCATTCCCGCGCGGACCCGCGAGTTCGCCATCAACGCGTCGAACAGCCGCTTCTGGGAACCGGCGGTGAAGCGCTATGTCGATGAATGCCTGGCCGGCGGCGAAGGCCCGCGGGGCATCGACTTCAACATGCGCTGGATCGCCTCGCTCGTGGCAGAGACGCACCGCATCCTGATGCGTGGCGGCGTGTTCATGTATCCGCGAGACAGCAAGGAGTCGGGCCGTGCGGGGCGCCTGCGCCTGCTCTACGAGGCCAATCCGATCTCCTTCCTGATCGAGCAGGCCGGTGGCATGGCGAGCACCGGCCGCCGCCGCCTGATGACGGTCGAGCCCGAATCGATCCACCAGCGCATCGGGCTGGTGTTCGGATCGTCGGAAGAGGTCGCGCGCGTGGAGGCCTACCACGCCGAGGCGCCGCAGGACACCTACCGCGCGCCATTGTTCGGCAAGCGCGGCCTGTTCGCGACCGCGGGCTGAGAGAAGCGCCGCCGACCGCAAGAATTCTTCATTCTCGAGGCCACCATGTCAGCCAAACATCCCATCGTTGCGATCACCGGCTCCTCCGGCGCCGGCACCACCTCCGTCACGCGAACCTTCGAGAACATCTTCCGCCGTGAAAGCATCCAGGCAGCCATCGTCGAGGGCGACAGCTTCCACCGCTACGACCGGAACACGATGAAGGTGGCGATGGCGGAGGCAGAGGCGGCCGGCAACCGGAACTTCAGCCATTTCGGGGAAGACGCGAACCTGTTCGCCGAACTCGAAGCACTGTTTCGCGACTACGGCGAGGCGGGCGTCGGCCGCAGCCGGAAGTACCTGCACGACGCTCAGGAGGCGGCGCCCTGCGAGCAGGAGCCCGGGACCTTCACGCCGTGGGAAACGCTGCCGTCGAGCGAACTGCTGTTCTACGAAGGCCTCCACGGCGGCGTGACCACCGGGAAGGTCGACATCGCGCGCCATGTCGACCTGCTGATCGGCGTGGTGCCGGTGATCAACCTCGAATGGATCCAGAAGCTGCAGCGCGACAAGAGCACTCGTGGGTACTCGACCGAGGCCGTGACCGACGTGATCCTGCGGCGCATGCATGAGTACGTGCACTACATCTGCCCTCAGTTCACGCGCACCCACATGAATTTCCAGCGGGTGCCGGTGGTCGACACCTCCGATCCGTTCATCGCGCGGACCATCCCGAGCCCTGACGAGAGCCTGGTGGTGATCCGCTTCGCCAACCCGGCGGGCTTCGACTTTCCCTATCTCCTGAGCATGCTGCACGACTCCTTCATGTCGCGCGCCAACACGCTGGTGGTGCCGGGCGGAAAGATGGAGCTCGCGATGCAGCTGATCTTCACGCCGATGATCCTGCGCCTGGTGGAGCGGCGGAAGAAGGCGTATGCCATTTAGTGGGGCTGGACTTTCATCAGGAGCTTCGTCATGACGGCTGACAACCTCGTCTTGCGCAGGCAGTGCGCCAATGCCATTCGCGCACTGGCCATGGATGCCGTGCAGGCCGCCAACTCGGGCCATCCGGGCATGCCGATGGGCATGGCCGACATTGCCGAGGCCTTGTGGCGGCATCGCCTGCGCCACGATCCGGCGCACCCGCGGTGGATCGACCGCGACCGCTTCGTCGTCTCCAACGGACACGGCTCGATGCTGCTGTATGCGCTGCTCCACCTGAGCGGCCATGCGCTTCCCATGGAGGAACTGCGGCGCTTTCGCCAACTGCATTCGCGCACGCCGGGGCATCCCGAGGTGGGCGTCACGCCGGGCGTCGAGACCACCACCGGGCCGCTGGGGCAGGGCATCGGCAATGCCGTGGGCATGGCGCTGGCGGAGAAGCTGCTGGCTGCGGAGTTCAACAGGCCCGGCCATGGCGTGATCGACCACCGCACCTATGTGTTCCTCGGCGATGGCTGCCTGATGGAAGGCATCAGCCACGAGGCCTGTTCGCTGGCAGGCACATGGCGGCTGAACAAGCTGGTGGCCTTCTACGACGACAACGGCATCTCCATCGATGGCGAGGTCAGCGGCTGGTTCAACGACGACACGCCTGGCCGCTTCGAAGCCTACGGCTGGACCGTGCTGCGCGACGTCGATGGACATGACGCGCAGGCACTGGATGCAGCGATCGACCGGGCGGTTGCCGCCGACCGCCCTGTGCTCGTGTGCTGCAAGACGCGCATCGGCCAGGGCTCGCCGAACCGCGCCGGCACGGCCAAGGCACACGGGGAGGCACTGGGCGAAGCCGAGATCGCTCTCACGCGACAGGCGCTGGGTTGGAACGCTGCACCCTTCGAGGTGCCCGCCGAGATCGCACAAGCCTGGTCGGCGCGTGAGTCCGGCGCATTGCTGCACTCGCAATGGCAGGCACGCTTCGACGCCTATTCACAGGAATATCCGGCGCTCGCGCGCGAGCTGCTGCGGCGGCATCGCATCGACGCGCCGCTCACCGCGGAGGTCGAGGCGGAGCTGGCCTCTGCGGCATTGCGGGCGGAACAGCAGCGCGCTGCGGTTGCGACGCGCAAGGCTTCGCAGCAGGTGCTCGACCAGGTCGCACCCGCCATGCCGGAACTGATCGGCGGCTCGGCCGACCTCACCGGATCGAACCTGACGGACTGGAAAGGGCATCGCCCGCTCAAGGGCGCGGGCACGGGCAACCACGTGCATTACGGCGTGCGCGAGTTCGGCATGGCGGCCATCATGAACGGGCTGGCGCTGCACGGCGGGCTGCGCCCCTTCGGCGGCACCTTCCTGACCTTCTCCGACTACGCGCGCAACGGCGTGCGCATGTCGGCCTTGATGAAGCTGCCGGTCATCTACGTCTTCACGCACGACTCGATCGGCCTGGGCGAGGACGGGCCGACGCATCAGCCCGTGGAGCATGCCTCCAGCCTTCGCCTGATCCCGCATGTGGATGTCTGGCGCCCGGCCGACGCCACCGAGACGGCGGTGGCCTGGCGGCAGGCGCTGCGCCGCGTCGATGGGCCCAGCTGTCTGCTGCTGACGCGCCAGGCTCTGCCGCATTCCGGTGGAGGCACCGAGCGCATCGAATCCATCGCACGGGGCGCCTACGTGCTCCAGCGCCCGGAAGCAGAGTGCGTCGCGTTGCTGGCGAGCGGCTCGGAGGTCGGCGTCGCGCTGGCGGCCGCGGCCCTGCTGGAAGATGAGGGAATCGCGGCCCGCGTGGTGTCGGTGCCGTGCATGGATGTGTTCGAGCGCCAGCATGCGGATTGGCGCAACGCCGTGATTCCACGCCACCTGCCGCGGCTCGCGGTGGAAGCCGGCAGCACCGGCCTGTGGTGGAAATACGTGGGCGAGCACGGCGACGTGGTGGGACTCGACTGCTTCGGAGAGTCCGCACCGGCGGGTGAACTCTTCAAGCTGTTCGGCCTTACCGCGGAGGCGGTGGCGGAGCGTGCCCGACGCCTCTTGGCGAGCGCATCGCGGGCGCTCTCCCTGCAGTATCCGATGTAACCCGATCACCGCGCAGTCATTCGGCGCGTCCGGATCGGCGGGCCGCACCGCTCAGGAGCGCGATTTCATCGAGGAGGTCATGGAGAGCGGCCTTCACGAAATCGAGCGTGGGCTCATGGACGAGCCGGCCATCGCGGATCTGTGCAGCGACGTTCGCGATCGCGACATGCTGCCGCACCACCGGCCGCGCCAGCGTGGCGGCCAGAGCATCCCGGATTTGCGCCTGCGCGCGCACGCCTCCGGATGTACCGGGCGAGGCGGTGATGACGAGCGCCGGCTTGCCCTTCAGCGGTGAAGCGAATCCCGGGCGGGAGGCCCAGTCGATCGCGTTCTTCAGCACACCAGGCATCCCGTAGTTGTATTCGGGCGAGCACAGCACGAGTCCGTCGGCTTGCGAGATGGCCTGCTTGAGCTTGACCACGGCAGGAGGCGGCGTGGCCCCATCAAGGTCGGCGTTGTAGAGCGGGATCTCGTCCAGCGCAAAGAGTTCGACGGATGCCGAATCAGGCAGCAGTGCCTGGAGGCTGCGAAGAACAGCGGTGCAGTTCGATTCGCGCCGGATGCTGCCTGAAATGGCGAGCAGTCGGGGCAGGGTCGCGGAGGCACGATCGTGCATGCAAATTCTTTCTTCCAAAAAAACTGAGTTTATGCATAAAATCAGCTCCATGCACAAACAAGAGCAACTCAACTACGAACCGCCGCTCGCCGAGCAGGCCTTCGTGCGCTTGCGGCGGGACGTGCTGGGCTGCACCTATGATGCCGGCGCCAAGCTCAAGCTCGATGAGCTCCAGGCCTCTTACGGCTATTCCAGCAGCCCCTTGCGCGAGGCACTCAACCGCCTGGCGCAGGAGGGTCTGGTCCGCGCCGACGAACGCCGTGGCTTCCGGGTGGCGGCAATCTCCGCAGAAGATCTGGCCGACATCACGCGCATGCGGCTGCTGATCGACATCCCGGCACTGCGCGATTCGATTGCGCATGGCGACGACGGTTGGGAGGCCGCCATCCTGGCCGCATTCCACCGCCTGGAGAAGGTCGAGTCCCGCCTCAACGACGGCCCCGTGGTGCTCGACGACAACTGGTCGGACCTGCATCGCGCCTTTCACCTGGCTCTGGTGGCGGCTTGCCCCTCCGAGCGCCAGCGCGCGTGGGGCGGCAGTCTCTTCGATCAGGCCGAGCGGTACAGGCGGTTCTCGGCACGCTTTCGCCGGTCGGCGCGGCGCAAGTCGAACGAGCATCGAAAGATCATGGACGCGACCCTGCGCCGCGATGCGGACACGGCGTGCGCCCTCTTGGAAGAACACATCCTCAGCACGCAGCGAAACGTCCTGGCCGCGCTCAAGGCGTCGGCGCAGTCCTAGGGAGACAGCATGCTCAACGTCACGCGACCCACGCCTTCGCACTTCGGCATCTACGTCACCGACCTGGAGCGGATGGTGGCCTTCTACACCGAGACCTTCGATCTCACGATCACCGATCGGGGCGTGGGCCGTACCTTCAGGAACGAGCTGGTCTTCACCAGCGCCAGCCCCGATCAGCACCACCAGTTGGTCCTGGCATCGGGCCGGCCGGCCGACGCGAAGTTCAGCACCGTGATGCAGATCTCCTTCGTCGTGCCCAGCATCCAGCATCTGCGCGATGTCTCGGCACGCGCGGCCGTGCGAGGTGCCACCGAGATCCGGGGCTTGAACCATGGCAATGCCCTGTCCGTCTACATGCGCGACCCGGAAGGCAACACGGTGGAGATCTATGTCGACACGCCTTTCTACGTGGCACAGCCTCACGGCGATCCGCTCGATCTCTCCAAGGACGACGAGACGCTGATGCGCGAGACCGAAGAGGCGTGCCGGCGTGATCCCACCTTCATGCCGCTTGCGCAATGGCAGTCGCAGTTCGAATCGCAGTCGACTGCGCACGCCTCGTATCCCGCCTGACGTTCGCGTCAGTCTTTCTCGATCCACGACTTCAACTGGAGTTCCCATGAAGCTTTTGTCATTTGTCCACCAAGGCCGCGAGACCTGGGGCGCCGTCGTCGGCGACGGCGTCGTCGACCTTGGAAAGGCGTATCCCCACCATGCGAGTCTTGCCGACTACATCGCCTCGGGCGAGTACCGCAATGCTGCCCAGCATGTCGAAGGCCGGTCAGTCGACGCCAAGCTCGCAGACATCGCGTTCCTGCCGGTGATTCCGCGCCCTGAGAAGGTCGTCTGTGCCGTGCGCAACTACATGGACCACCATCAGGAGGTCCTGGCCGCGGGCATGCAGCGCGAGCTTTCGGAGCAACCGCCGATCTTCCTGCGCGTCTGGCGCTCGCAATGCGCGCACAACGCGCCCATCGTTCGGCCGCATGTGTCGGAATCGCTGGACTGGGAAGGCGAGCTCGCGGTCATCATCGGCAAGAGCGGTCGCAACATCGCCGAGGCCGATGCCTTCGATCATGTGGCGGGGTACTCCTGCTACAACGATGGCAGCGTGCGCGAATGGCAGTTCCACGCGAAGCAGATCGCGTCCGGCAAGAACTTCGAATCCACCGGTGGCTTCGGTCCCTGGATGGTGACGGCCGACGAGATCGAGCCTGGCCGCGCGCTCAAGCTGGAGACTCGCCTGAACGGCGAAGTGGTGCAGAGCAGCCACACGGGCCACATGATCTTCAGCGTCCCGAAGCTGATCGCCTACGCCTCCACCATCTTCACCCTCGTGCCCGGCGACGTGATCGCCACCGGCACGCCTGCGGGCGTGGGCTGGAGCCGCAAGCCCCAGCGCTTCATGAAGCCCGGCGACGTCTGCGAGGTCGAGATCGAAGGCATTGGCGTGCTGCGCAACCCGATCGTGCAGCAGGACTGAGTTCTTCCGCCGGAGCGCCACACCCTTGCGGCGGTCCTTTTCCAGACAAGACAACATTCGGAGACAAGCATCATGCGGCGCAGACATTTCGTCACCGCGGGCCTGACCCTGGCCTGCGCGGCACCCTTCATGGCTTCCGCCCAGGATTTCCCGGACAAGCCGATCAAGATCTACCAGGGCTTCGCGGCCGGCGGCAATGCGGACACGATCGCCCGGGTGGTCGGCGCCGAGATGACCAAGGGTCTCGGCCAGCCCATCGTCGTCGAGGCCCAGACAGGGGCGGGCGGCACCATCGCTTCGGGGACGGTGGCGCGCGCCCGGCCCGACGGCTACACGCTGCTGCTGGCGACTGGCGGCCATGCCGTGGCGGGAGCTCTCTACAACAAGCTCAATTACCAGACCGTGTCGGACTTCCAGATGGTCTCCACCGTCACCTTCTTCCCCTTCCTGCTGGTGGTTCGGGCCGATTCGCCCTACAAGAGTCTTTCGGAACTGCTCTCCGCCGCCCGCAGCGATTCGCGTGGCGTCTCCTATGGCACCGCCGGCATTGGCTCGACCCATCATCTTGCCGTCGAGCTGCTGGTGCGCAGCGCCAAGGTGGAGATGCTGCACGTCCCCTATCGCGGGGATGCGGGCTCCGTCACGGCGCTGCTCGGTGGCGAGGTGCCCATGATCATCGCGCCGCCCACGGCCGTGATGGCCAACATCAAGGGCGGGAAGCTGAGGGCGCTGGCGACCACGGGCGCCGAGCGCTGGAGTGCGATGCCGGAGCTCCCGACGGTCGCGGAGCAGGGCGTACCAGGCTACGACGTGCGCTCCTGGGCCGGCCTCATGGCGCCGGCCGGCACACCACGGCCGGTGGTCGAGCGCCTGCGCGCCGAGACGCTCAAGGCCCTGCAGGTGCCCGCCGTCCGCGCGCGGCTGGAAGACATGGGTGGTGAAGCGCGCGGCAGCACGCCCGAGGAGATGACCACGATGGTCGCTGCCGAGTTCAAGCGCTGGACCGCCCTCGTGAACGATGCACACATTCCAAGGCAATGAGGTTTTCATGTCCATGATCGAAATCCGCAAGCGCAGTCTTGCCATCGAGACCACCTTCCACGAGGGCGGGCCGCCTCCGGAGACACCGCTCAAGCTGGCGGCGGCGTGCGCCGTCGTCCGCAACCCCTATGCAGGCCGGTACGAGCCGGATCTGATGCCCTTCATGGCCGAGCTGCGATCGCTGGGCATGCTGCTGGCCACCGAGCTGGTCGAGGTGCTCGGGCGCGACAAGATCGAGGTCTACAGCAAGGCGGCGATCGTCGGCGTCAACGGCGAGTTGGAGCACGGGGCCGTTTGGCACGAGGCCGGTGGCTGGGCCATGCGCGAGGTGCTGGGCGAGCCGAAGGCCATCGTCCCGTCGTCCAAGGCAGTGGCGGCCGCGGGCTACAGGCTCATGGTGCCGCTGCACTACATCCATGCCGCCTACGTGCGCAGCCACTACAACTCGATGGAGATCGGCATGCAGGATGCGCCGCGCCCCAACGAGATCCTGTTCGCGCTGGTCATGGGCACCGGTGGGCGGGTGCACGCGCGGCTGGGCGGGCTCACCAAGGACCAGGTGTCCGTCCATGACGGACAGCGCTGACACCATCCGCCATCGAGGTTCACCATGAAGGCCATCCAATTGCAGGCACCCGGCGGGCCCGACGTGCTGCAGCTCGTCGAGCTGCCCCTGCCGCAGCCCCAGGCGGGCGAGGTGCGGATCAAGGCCATGGCGATCGGAGCGGGCGGCCCCGACGTTCTGATCCGCAACGGCACCTACAAATGGATGCCGCCGATGCCGGCGATCCCGGGCAACGAAATGGCAGGCATCGTCGACGCGATCGGGCCCGGCGTGAGCGCTCTCCAGGTCGGACAGCGGGTGCTCGTGAGTGCGCGTGAACTGGCGCAGCGCGGCGGGTGCTATGCCGAAGCGATCTGCGTGCCCGCGGCCGCACCCTTCGTGTTGCCCGACGCGATCGGCTTCGAGCAGGCCGTCTGCCTTGGCAACTTCCAACTGGCGCTGGCGATGTTGTCGAGCAACGGCAACCTGCCGGCGAAATCCATTCTGGTTCCCGGTGCCGCCGGCGGCGTGGCCACTGCGCTCGTGCAGGTGGCGCGCGACCGTGGGCTGCATGTCATCGGGACCGCCTCGACACAGGAGAAGAGAAGCTTCGCGCTGGCCAACGGCGCGCACGAGGTGATCGAGAGCCATCCGCAGGGCCTGACCGAGAAGGTCATGCAGCTGACGGACGGCCGTGGCGTCGACCTTGCCTTCGATCATCTCGGCGGCGACCTCTTCATTGCGTGTCTGCGCGCGTTGGCGCCCTGCGGCATGGTGGTTTCCTACAACATCGTCAACGGGCCGCCGACGGGCGATGTGTTCGAGGAACTTCGCAAGCTGCTGGGCAGGAGCCTGGCCGTGCGCACCTTCTCCATCCATGCCATCGATGCCGATGCGAGCCAGCGACGCGGCTTGATGGAATCCGCCATCGCGCTCATGGCCGAGGGCCGGGTGCGTGCGCCGACGATCACCTCCTTCGCGTTGACGGACGCGCGCCGCGTGCACGAACTGCTCGACCGTGGAGGAACGCCGGGGAAGATCGTGCTGGTACCTTGACGAGGGCGGGACGCGGTTTGCCGCACCGAACTTTTCATTTCAGTCGCCAGGGCGTCATCATCCATCCGCCGCCGACGGTCAGCGAAGGCCGTCGTGTGGAGGTGCGCAAGCCTTGAGTGCCTTCGGCGCCTTCCTGCCTGTCGGCCGGCGCAAGCGGGGTCACATGATCAAGCGAATACTCCTGCTCACCGGAATCGCCGCCATAACGCTCGCGGGTCGGCAGTTGGCCCGCCGATGCACCGACGAGAAACAGGTGCGCGCAGCCTGGGCGCAGCTCGCCTCCACGGTGGGTCCGGTCGCCGGCCGCTTCGATCCGGCCATGGTGGCTGGCCTGCCGGAGCCCGCGCGCCGCTTCTTCCTGTTCGCCATCGAGCCCGGGGCTCGGCTCGGTTCGGTCGTGGAGATCACGATGGAAGGCGAGCTGTCGCTCGGCACGAAGGAAGAGCCGCACTACCAGCCCATGCAGGCGGAGCAGTTGCTGGCCGCGCCGCAGGGACTGGTGTGGCGCGTCCGCACGGGCAGCGGCGTCATGCGCGCCGAAGGTTCGGATGGCATGGTCGCGGACCGGTCCTGGACGCACTTCCGGATCCTTGGGTTGGTGCCGATCGTGCGCGCCGGCGGCGACGCCGATCACCTGAGATCGTCCTTTGGCCGGGTGGTCGGCGTAGGACTTGACCCTCACCGGCTCCCATTCGCGATTGAAGCGCTTGACCCACGGGGGTCCGCACCGCGGCGCTGATGTTCGTCCCCGGGAGGTCGACAGCCCTTGCTTCAGGCCAAGCGCAAGGGGCCGCGGGCGCGCCTGGCCGATCAGCGCGGCACGGCCCGTGTGGAAATCTTGACCGGCACGTAGGCCAGGCGGCGATCGCGCATGACGAGCAATGCGACGGTCCGGCCCGTTTTCACGTGCGACAGGGCCTGCCGGAAGTCGTCCACGCGTTCGAGGCGCTGGTCATTGATGGCGATGATCAGGTCGCCCGCCCGGATGCCCTCGCTGCGGGCGAGCCCGCTTGATTCGCGCACCAGCAGCCCGGCGTCGATGCGAAGCTGCTGGCGCGTTCCGGCGGAGAGCTCCCCGAGACTCAGGCCCAGGCCATCGTTCCATGGGGGCTCGGTGTTGACGGGTGAGGGGAGCCGTGCGCCCGGCTGCTCGGAAAGGGTGACCCAGATCGTGTGCGTCTCGCCGCGGCGCCAGAGCTCGAGTCGACTCCGCGTGCCGGGTGTTCGCCCGGCAATCTGCTGCAGCAACTCGGAGAAATGCGCCAAGCGCGCGCCGTCGATCGCAGTCACGATGTCGCCGGCCGCCAGCCCCGCGCGCCGGGCGGGACTGTCCGGGTCCACGTTGACGACCAGTGCGCCGCTCGATCGCGCAAGGCCGAACGACTCGGCCAGCAGGGGCGTCATTTCCTGGAGCTCGGCGCCAAGGTGTGCCCGGCGCACGGAGCCGGTGGTGCGCAACTGAGCCGCAATGGCCATGGCGAGATTGATCGGCACTGCGAACGAAAGGCCCATGTAGCCGCCGCTGCCGCTGTAGATCATGGAGTTGATCGCCACCACTTCGCCCCGGCTGTTGAATAGCGGACTGCCGGAGCTGCCTGGATTGATCGCGACATCGGTCTGGATGAACGGGATCTCGCCGGCGCCTGCGATGAGTCGATCCTTGGCACTCACCACGCCGGTGGTAACGGTTCCATGAAACCCGAACGGTGCGCCGATGGCTGCGACCCAATCGCCCGTCAACAGCTGCGACGAATCGCCGATGACCGCAACCGGAAGCCCCTCTGCGTCGATCTTCAGCAACGCGACATCGGTCTGCCGATCGCTGCCGACCAGACGGGCCGTGAATCGGCGCCCGTCGTCCAGGCGGATCTGCGCCTCGTCGACCTGGCTGACGACATGCGCGCTGGTGAGGATGAGCCCGTCGCTGGAGACGATGATGCCCGAGGCCAGATCGCGGATCTGGCTGATCCTCGCGCTCGCCGGAAGGGGCCAGGCAAGCCGGTCCGCGAAATCGTTCTCCGGCGCGAACTCCAGGCCCATGTCGCCTTCGCTCTCATCGCGCCCGATGCGCAGGGTGCTGATGTCCACCACCGTCGCGCTGCGGCTCGCGACCAGCGTCGAGAACGCCGTCGCCTGCCGGGCGGAGGATTCGCTGCTTGCCGGCGGGACCTGTGCCGGACTGATGGCGCAGCCATAGAGCAGGCAGGCGCAGGCGAGGGCGCAGAGGAATTGGCGTGGCTGTCGCACGGTTCGGTGCGCGTCAGGACTGTTCCGGATCTTCACGTAGCAGCAGGACGGGTACCCGGCTCTGCCGCACCACCAGATCGGCGTCGCTGCCGAGCGCCAGCCTGCTGAAGCCGCGCCGCCCATGCGTGCCCATGACGATCAGGTCGCAGCTCGAGCTGCGCGCCTCGTCGATCACGACATCCGCGATGCGGCCTTGCGTCACCTCCCGCAGAACCGTCTCCGCCTGAACATCGGCCGCAGCGGCTGCGGCCTGTGCCTTGGACAGCACCTCCTGGCCGTACTCGCGAACCTTGCGCATCGACGCGTCGAAGCTGGAGACCGCCGACATCTCCATGAGCATCGGAAAGTCATCGATGACGTGCAACAGGCGCAGCTTGCTCTTCTGCTCGGCGGCGAGCCGTATGGCTTCGCGCAGGCCGCGCTCGGCGGTGGCACTGCCGTCCAGCGGAACCAGAATATGTTGGTACATGGCTTTCCCTCGTTCGTCGGCCGTCTTGAACTTGCCCGCCGTCGGCCAGGTCGACGAGCCGGTTCATTGTTCGCTGCAGGCGCATCGCGGCGCTTGCGCTGTATCAACATTCACGCACGTGGGGTGGCCGGCTCCGTTCGCCCAGGAGGATTGCGCGCCACTGTGGTGCCGCGATGACCCGCTGGACCTTGCCGCTGCGGCCGTACAGTGCGGGCTCCGCGCTTCGGCAACGGATACGAATTCCTTGCGCGCCCTGGGCGCGCAGGAAGACCTCGAGCGCACCGCGGCCGTGTTCCAGCGCGGCCGCGGCGTCTGCGCCGTGCAGGCTGGTGCGCAGCAGGAGCTCGGACGGCCCCTCCTGCACCAGTTGAAAGTCGAACAAGCCGGCTTCGCTCTCCAGGACCGTGCTCAGGGCCAGCGGAAGAAGGGAGACGAGGTGGCCGGGGCCGCGGCCGAGCTGGAGGGTCTCGTCGCAGCGGCCCTCCACGTCAATGACAGGAAGATGCGATCCGCAGGGACACGGATCGGTGTGCAGCGTCACGCGGTCACCAAGGTCGTAGCGGATGAGCGGCTGCAGGTGATTGGCGAGATTGGTGAGAAGCACCGTTGCACCCGCTGTGTCGCACGGGACGGCACGCCCTTCGTCGTCCACCGATTCGAGGATCGCCCAGTCGCCGTTCAGGTGCAAGTGGCCCAAGGGGCACTCGAAGGCGAGCGACAGGAATTCGGACGCGCCGTAGCTGTTCGCGACTGGACAGTGGAAGGCTGCCTCGACGAGTCGTCGCATGGCGTCGGAAAGACCCTCGCCGCCGGTCCATACCTCCTGCGCCGCGATGTGCAAGCGACCGGCAAGCTGCTCTTGCGCCAGCAACACCGCTGCGCTCGGGTACGTGGCAATCACGGTGGGAGCGATGCGGTTCAAGTCTTCAACCAGCTGCGACATGGGCTGAAGAAAGGACACATTGTGGAGGCGCGGCGCGAGAACTTGGTTCAGCCGCTGCAGGCGCGCCACCGAGACCGTGCTCGCGAAATGCCCGGTTGTCGCCCCAACGAAGGCGATGCGTTCGCCAAGGCACCACGGATCCATCCAGCGGCGCAAGGGCCGCAGCGGTGGCCTGCGCAGCGCTTCCAGCGCATCGTAGACGGCCATGGCCTTGCGGTCCTGTACGAAGATGCACGGTTCGCCGCTGCTGCCGGAACTTTCCCACACGGTGTATGCGTCGTCCCCGAAGGGCATTCCGATCGATGCCGGGTCCGAGACGAAGTGGCGCAGGTCTTCCAGCCGCACCTCCGGATCGGTGACCCATTCGTCGAAATGTGCCATCAGCTCACTCTTGTGCAGGATGGGCAGATCGGTCAGACGAACGGGGCCGGTACGGTGGCCCGCGAGTAGACGCCCATAGAAGGGAGAACGGTTTGCGGCGGACTCGACGAGTTCGCCAAGGCGCCGCGCCCGAAGTGCCGTCAGGGCATCGCCATCGGCATGGCCGGCAGCGGCGACTTGCGCTGCCACCGTGCCGGCGAGCCAGGGATCGAAGGACAGCATGGCAGTGGAGCCAGCCGGTCCAGCTTGCCTTTCGAGGGTCGGGCCGCCATGGCCACTTCCCGAAAGGAAGCCGGACAGCTCAGCGCCGGGCGGCCAGGAAGCCGACGAGCAGGCCTGTGACCGCCACGGCCGCAAGTACCCCGTAGGGGTGCTGGTGGACGGACGCGTCGGCGGAGCGCATGGCCTCGCGCGCCTTCCGCAAGCTCGTGTCCTGCAACTCGCCGAACTGTGCACGCACGTCATGCAAGGTATCGTCGAGCCTGGTGCGCAGGTCGGCGCCGCGGCAAGCGGCATTCGAACCGGTGATGCAAGTGGTGGGCTCCTGCTGCAGGGTCTCGCTCATTGCATGTCTCCTTCGTTGAGGATGGATGGGTGGTGCAGGCCATGGCAGCGCGCCTCGATGGCCCTCGTCGCAGTGTCGACACCCGCGATATCTTGCGCCTTGATCTGGCGCAAGGAAGATCGACACGCTCGCGACGATCATCGGACGACTCGAGTTCAACCAGAGTCAAGCCATGAAGATTCTTTTCGCGATGCGAGTCGAGGCACCGGAGCCGCCGCGGTATCGATGAACGAGCGCTCGCGAGGACCGGTGTCCGCGCCCGTGCCGGGCGGGCTGAACGAGGCGGAGGCGGCGTATCGGCTGAAGCGAGACGGCCCGAACGAACTGCCGGTTTCGCGCCCACGCGGGATGCTGAGGGTGGCGCGCGAGGTGGCATCCGAGCCGATGTTCCTGCTGCTGGTGGCGTGCGGGGGCATCTACATGGTGCTCGGCGATGCCCACGAAGCACTGATGCTCCTCGGCTTCGTCACCGTGGTCATGGCCATCAGCTTCTTTCAACAGCGGCGCAGCGAACGCGCGCTCGATGCATTGCGCGAGCTGGCCAGCCCGCAGGCCATGGTCCTTCGCGGCGCGACAGCGCACCGCGTTCCTGCGCGCGAGCTGGTGGTCGGCGACGTCGTGCTGCTGAACGAAGGTGACCGCGTCCCCGCTGACATGGATCTCGTCCATGCGACCGATCTCGCCATCGACGAGTCGCTGCTGACCGGCGAGTCCATGCCAGTGGGGAAGGAGCCTTCGCCATCGAGGACGACCGAGGACACTTCGAAGGCGTTCTCCGGCACTCTGGTGACGCGAGGAGCCGGGCTCGGTTGCGTGATTGCCACCGGCGCCCGCAGCGCGCTGGGGCGCATCGGTCAGTCGCTCGCGAACGTCGCGGCCGTATCCACGCCGATCCAGCTGGAGACGCGCCGCATCGTCAAGCAGATGGTCGCCATCGGCCTCGCGCTGGCCGGTGTCCTCGTCGTCGCGCACGGCATCAGCCGGGGCGAGTGGCTGCAGGGGGTACTGGCGGGGCTCACGCTTGCCATGGCGATCCTGCCGGAAGAGCTTCCGCTGGTCCTCACGCTCTTCCTTGGCTTGGGCGCCTGGAGGCTGGCGCGCGAGAAGGTTCTCGTGAAGAGCATTCCCGCCATCGAACGGCTCGGCGGCACCACCGTGCTGTGCGTGGACAAGACCGGCACGCTCACCGTCAACCGGATGTCCATCAGACGCCTGTGGTCCGAGGCGGCGGTCTATGACCGGCTGCAAATGGCCGGTGGCGCACTGCAGGAGGAGCTGCATGGTGTCCTGGAGTACGCCGTGCTCGCCAGCCATCGACGGACCTTTGATCCGATGGAGGCGGCCATCGTCGCTGCCGGGAGGGACCTGCTCGCCGGCACGGAGCACTTGCACGCCGAATGGACGCTTGTGGACGACTATCCCTTGTCTCCAGGGATGCTGGCCATGTCGCGCGTGTGGCAGTCGCCGGATCAGCGCGACCGGCTCATCGCGGCCAAAGGCGCGCCGGAAGCCATCGTCGACCTGTGCCACATGGACCCGGGGCGGAGTGCCAGCGTGGCCGCGCAGGTGCGAGCAATGGCGCAGGACGGCCTGCGCGTACTGGGTGTGGCGCAAGCCACCTTCGGCGCAGCCTCGCTGCCCGAGATCCAGCATGATTTCGAGTTCCAGTTCCTGGGGCTCCTCGGGCTTGAAGACCCGCTGCGACCCCATGTGGCGCAGTCCATCGCCGAGTGCCGCGTTGCCGGCATCCGCGTGGTGATGATGACAGGCGACCATTCGGCGACGGCGCTTTCGGTGGCTCGCCAGGCCGGCATGCAAGCCGACACGCCGGTCATCAGCGGGGTCGAGCTTGCATCGCTTACGGATGAGGCGCTCGCCGCGCGCCTGGCTGACACCTGCATCTTCTCGCGCGTCCAACCCGAACAGAAGCTGCGCATCGTGCGGGCGTTTGCCGCAAGGGGCGATGTAGTCGCAATGACCGGCGATGGCGTCAATGACGCACCCGCGCTGAAGGCAGCCGCCATCGGCGTGGCGATGGGCGCGCGGGGCACGGAG
This sequence comes from Variovorax sp. PBL-H6, assembly GCF_901827155.1. Taxonomy (NCBI): domain Bacteria; kingdom Pseudomonadati; phylum Pseudomonadota; class Betaproteobacteria; order Burkholderiales; family Comamonadaceae; genus Variovorax; species Variovorax sp. PBL-H6. The sequence goes on along the minus strand of NZ_LR594659.1, from coordinate 3,740,024 downwards.
GTGGCGCGCGAGGCGGCTGCGCTGGTCCTGCTGACCGACGACTTTGCCTCGCTGGTCACGGCGGTTCGCTACGGGCGCCGTGTGTTCGCCAACCTGCGCAAAGCGATGGTCTTCGTGATAGCCGCGCACGTGCCGATCGTCGGCCTGTCGGTGCTGCCGGTATTGCTGGGCTGGCCGATGCTGCTGATGCCGGTTCACATCGTGTTCCTGCAGCTGATCATCGACCCGGCCTGCTCCATGGTGTTCGAGGCCCAGCCGCCGGAGCCGGGCGCCATGAAGGTCGCTCCCCGCCCTGCACATCAAGGCCTGTTCGAGCGATCCGTTGTCGTGCGGGGGCTATGGCAAGGCGCAGGCTTGCTGGCGCTGCTGTTGACCGTCTACGCCGCCAGCCGGCACCTTGTTCCGTCTGATCGCGACGAAGTGGCTCGGACCTTGACCTTTTCGGCCCTTGTACTGTCCAACCTGGCGCTGATCCAGAGCAATCGCTCATGGGGCCGAAGCGCCTGGCGCGGCCACGGCGAGCCCACCCGGCAGTTCGGCTGGATCGTGTTGGGCGCCATCCTGCTCCTGGGCGTCGTGCTCGCCGTGCCTGCCGTCACTCGCCTGTTCGCGTTCGCTCGGCCGTCGCCGTCGCTCGTGCTGGCGGCGCTGAGCATATCGGCCTTGAGTTGGCGCTGGTTCGAGTTCGTCAAGCGATGGCGCGTCAGCGTCGGTGGTGCGCCGAGTGACATGGCCATCCATGCAGGGCGAAGCGAGTAGGGCCAGCTGCCGCGTCGGAGGGGCACTGCTGGCGCGGCTTGTGGGTACGTCAAGCTTGCGCCGCGCGAATCGGCGAAGCGCTGGCCCGGCATGCCGAGCAGGAGGCGCTTCGCGGCTTCGGGGCTATTCGAAAGGCGAGGACTTCCTCTCTTCCGAGAGAGATTCAGGCGCTTCGATGCCTCCTGCTTCGGCGTCGCGCGCCGCCTTCTCGATGGAATGGCCATGCCCCTCGTTGGGCCGCTCGATATCGATCCGATCCGGCTCCCACGCCCCACGCCGCGTGCTGCTGATCGCTTCGCCCGCAGCGTCGCCGGGAGGCAACGGCGATCGTCCCCGGCGCCTTTGTGCGCGTGCGGTGGAGGGACTGGGAGTCGAGCGCTTCTTCATGGCTTGGAGCCGTCATCCGGAGTGGCTTCAGTCCAGGACCACCAGCTCGTTCTCGACCGAGGTCACGCCCGGCACCGACCAGGCGGCATTGCGGACCGCATAGAGCTCTGCGAAGGAATGAACGCTGCCGCGCAGCGCGATCCTGGACCCGTCGACCGAGATCCGGATGCGATCGCTCTCGCGCTGCGCCTGCCGGGCCAACGCTTCCCGCAGCTTCTTTTCGATGTCCGCGGCATGCAGCTTCGGAGAGATCTTGACCAGGTTCGAGATGCCCGTGACGCCCATCAGGTGACGGACCGCGTGCTCCGCTGCACGGCGCTGGTACTCCCAGTCGACCTCGCCGTTCAGCGTTACCCAGCCGCTCTCGACGATCGGCTTGATCTTTCCCTTCGGCACGAGGATGCTCCATTCGAGCGCGTGCTCCACGGCCCGGGCAACGTCTGAATCCGTGCGCTCATCGCCCGCGGGCAGCTTGACCGTCATCTCGACCGCCAGCGCTTTGACGCCCCCGACACGTTGCGCGGCGCGTTCGGCGGCGATCTTTTCGGCATGGCTGCCAAGATGGCCTGTCAACGTGACCACGCCCTCCTTGACGGTGACGCCGACGGTGCCGGCCTTGATCGCCGGATCCCAGTCGAGCTCGGCCAGGACATCGGTGCGGAGTTGCGTATCGGACTTCATGACTTTCCTTTCAATGTGAAATCGAGGTTGGGCCTTTTTGCGAGGCGTCGATGCCACTGTAGAAAGACATCGCCGCCACCGCGTTGCGCTGGATCAAGGGAAGCACGCGTCTGCCCTGTCGGATTCGGGGGTCGACTCTTGCTTGATCTTCGTCAAGCGCGGCGCGCGAGGCCGTTCAACAATGCGCTGCATGAACAGACCCATCGCGCCTTGTCAGGTCCGGGCCGGTGCCGTCGCGCTGCTGCTCTTCTTCTCCGCCGCGGTCGTAGCGGCGCCCGCGGTCCCTTCCGAACTGGCGGCGTTGTATCGCAGCCGGGTGGACAAGGTGCTCGATGTGCCTGCCGACGAAGTACCGCGCTACCAGCGCCTGGCGGACGGAGCGCTCATGGGCGCGCATGCGGAGGTGTCGCACGCACAGTACTTGCTCGTCGTTGATCGCGATCCCCGGGTCCAGGCGGCGCTTCTGTTCTGGCGCTCCGCCGTTGGCGAATACCGTTTCATCGGCGCCTCGCCGGTGTCCACGGGACGCCCCGGGGAATTCGACCATTTCGAGACGCCGGCGGGTGTGTTCGATCATTCGCCGTCCAATCCCGACTTTCGTGCCGAAGGGACTTTCAACAGCAACGGGATCCGGGGCTATGGCGAAAGGGACATGCGCGTCTACGACTTCGGCTGGCAGCTTGCACCGAAGGGCTGGGGTGATGGCGCCGTGATGGAGATGCGGCTGCAGATGCACGCGACGGACGCGGAACTGCTGGAGCGTCGCCTCGGCAGCGCGCAGTCCAAGGGCTGCGTTCGCATCCCTGCCACGCTGAACACGCTGCTGGACCGCTATGGCGTGCTGGATGCCGAGTACGAGCGGCTTGCGGGCGGAGGGCAGAAGTTCTGGGTGCTGAGAGAGGACCGCGAGACGGTCTCAGACCCGGGCCGCTACTTGGTCATCGTCGACAGCGCCCGCAGCGACCGCCCTGAATGGAGTTCCGCGCCTTACATCCCGCATGTGCCCCGGCCGTCTTCAACGAAGCGCTAGAAGGTTGCGGAGTGCGGGGCTTCGGAACGGACCAGTTCGAAAAGAGAACCATAGGTTCGAGCTTCATGGATTGAGGATCTCGCCGTCCAGCAGGCGTGTCCATTCCACATGGTCCTGGAGGAACTCGTCGATTTCCTGCAGGACGTGGAGCACGACGCCATCAGCATGCAACTTGCTCAGCTGCCGTGCATGGCGATTCGGCGACGAACGAGTGCGCACATCCAGGCACGTGAAGTCCGAGGCCGCGCTGATCCGGATTTCGTGGCGGTCAAGCTCAAAAGGGGCGAGGAGCCCGCGCAAGGCTTCCAGGCATTGGGCTGCGCGCGCCCTGCGCGCAGCCTCGAGCGCCGCCTCCATGTCATCCTCGATGGCCCTGAGCACAGCAAGGCAATTGCCGCGGCTGAGCGGAGCGATGAGCTCAAAGGGGCGGGCGCTGCCTGCTTCTCGGAGTTGAGCATTCAAGGTCATGAATTCCTCTTGATGAAGAATCAAGGTTGTTCCCACGACTGGCCCCGGTCGCCGGCTGCCGGGACTTTCGGGGCCGCATGGCTCTCACTGGATGACGATCTTCGGCGAGTCGGCCGGCGCCTTCTTCGGCAGCTCCAGCGTGAGCACACCGTCGACGTACTTTGCCTGCACCTTCGTGTCGTCGACATCCTGGCCAAGGCTGAACGTGCGAGATACCGAGCCGTAGTGGCGCTCGCTGCGCAGGATCTTGTCGCCGGTGCCCTTGATTTCCTTCTCGCTCTTCGACTCGGCGTCGATGCTGACGACGTTGCCGTCGATCTTGACATTGATGTCTTCCTTCTTCACACCCGGGATGTCGGCCTGCACCGTGAAGGCCTTGTCGTTCTCCTTCACGTCGATGCGCATCTTCAGGGGAGCGGGCTCGCCCTCGAAGACCGTAGGGGAGAAGAAGCGGCGCAGCGCAGCTTCGAAGTCGTTGCCGAACACAGGGTCCAGAAGTCTCAGGTTGCTCATGATGGTTCCTTGGGGTAGACGTGATTGCGAAAGCGTGGGGCATCTGCACCGCGCCTTGTCAATGTAGGCAGCCGCGTGGACAGGCGGCTTGATCTTCCTCAACTCTCGTGCATGTGCATCGGGCGCCTTGCGTCGATGTGCGTCGCAGGGAGCATCATCGCTTTGCGCAAGAAGCTTCAGGCTCTCTCGTCGCCGCCGGCCAGCGCGTCGCTCAAGCGCGGCAGCGCACCGGAGAGCTCCAGCGTGCGTCGATAGGCCTCGGCCGTGATCGCGAAGCCGTTGGGCACATGCACGCCCTGCGGCGTCAGGGCGCTGTTGCCATCATTCGAAGGCCAGGGCCCCGGTTGGCTGCCTCACGTGCAACGGTTCCCTGGTCTCGCTCTCCGGCGCCCGCACGAGCAGAACCGGCACAGGCGCATGCCTCAGGATGTGCTCCGCGCTGCTGCCCATGAGGACGCGTCCTACCCCGCGGCGGCCATGCGTTCCCAGCACGATCAGGTCCGCAGGCCATCTGGCGGCTTCGGCGGTGACCAGCTCGTCAACCTGTCCGGAACGCCTGTCGTAGAGGACCGTGTCGGCTTCGACGCCGGCCGCCTCCGCGACTGCCTTGGCTTGCGCGAGAAGCCGCTCGCCATCCACGCGCAGCAAACTCAGCCAGTCCCCGGCGTGGCCGGCGTAGGCGTCCATGGCAAGCGCGAACGAGAGTTCGTCTATCACGTGGATGAGCCGCAGCCGACCCTGCGTCAATTTCCCCAGGCGGGTGGCTTCCTCCAGCCCGCGCTGCGCCGTGGCACTGCCGTCGACCGGAACAAGAATTCTCTGGTACATACAGCATCCCTTCAAATCTCGAATGGAGAGGCTGCCAGTATCGGAACGGCGGCGCACCGTGACTTGATGTGGCGCAAGGCAAGTCAACGTGCGAGGCGGAACATTGCGGCGCATGCTTCGAAGCGAAGTTCGCCTCTCGATCGGAAAGGGCGTGCACGCTCCATGTCGACCTCATGTTGCCATTTGCCCCCCATCAGTTCATCGCTCTGTTCGGCGCCTACAACGATGCCGTTTGGCCGGTACAGATCATCGGCTACCTGCTCGGCATCGTCATGGCCGGCATGGTCGTTCGACCTTCGCGCGCAGGCAGCCGCATCATCGGAACGGGCTTGGCGTCGATGTGGGCCTGGACCGGAATCGCATACCACTGGCTGTTCTTCTCGGCTCTCAACGAGGCGGCGTTTCTCTTCGGTGCCCTGTTCGTCTTGCAGGGCGCAGGCCTGTTCCATAACGCCGTTCTGCGCGGGCGCATGGATTTCGGCACCAGTGGAAGGCCCACTGCCTGGTTGGGGTGGGCGCTGGTCATCTATGCGGCGGTCCTCTACCCGCTGCTGGGAATGTGGACTGGCCATCGCTATCCCGAGATTCCGATGTTCGGCATCACGCCCTGCCCGGTCACGATCTTCACTTTCGGCTTGCTGCTGCTCACGACGACGCCTGTGCCGCGCTGGATGCTCGTCATTCCACTCTTCTGGTCGCTGGTGGGCGGCAGCGCCGCCATCCTCCTTGGCGTTGCGCAAGACTGGCTACTGCTCGTGAGCGGGATTGCAGTGCCGGTCATCGTCCTGCGCGATCGGCGCCGTACCTCCGCCCCAAGCGTGGCTCGCGTTTGATGCGGCGCAAAGGCGCCGAGCGTCTCCGGGGTTAGTTTGGGCGTTTTCCTTCAGGGCATTCAAGGAGCCACTCATGCACACACCCAAGACCATCCTGCTTCACCTCGACAGCTCCGCGCGAGCAGCGGAACGAGTCAGGATTGCGCGCCAGGTTGCCGATGCTTTCGACAGCGCAGTCATCGCGCAGCCCTGCACCATGTCGGCCCTGATGCGATACCCCTATGCCCTGGAAGGCGCGGCTGAAGCCGTGGCGATCATGCAAACGCTCGACAAGGACTGTCGCGACAAGGCGTATGCGACCTTCAAGGCGGCCGGCGGCGAATCGCCGCGCCTTCACTGGGAGGAACCGATGAGCGACGCTCCCTGGGGCTTCGCCCGCCGCGCCCTCTATGCCGACCTGCTCATCCTGGGGCAGCGCGACTCCGACGACCCTGCGGCTGGAGAGTTGCCCGCGGATTTCGTGCCCAGCGTGCTTGTCGAGTCGGGCCGGCCCGCCCTGGTGGTGCCCTATGCGGGACCGGTCGACACCATCGGCCGGAGGGTCCTGATCGCCTGGAAGCAAACACGCGAGGCCGCGCGTGCGTTGTCGGCAGCGCTGCCGTGGCTGGTACGCGCGGAGTCCGTCCGTGCGGTCTCGTATGGCGAAGACGCCGAGGCCTCCTTGCGCAGCCTGCAGCGCTATCTGAATGCGCACGGAGTGAATGCCGCGATGCAACACGGCGACCCGGATGAGGGCGAGGTCGGGGAGAGGATCCTTTCGATGGCCGCCGACGTGAGCGCCGACCTGCTGGTGATGGGCTGCTACGGCCACAGCCGCGCCCGCGAATGGGTCCTCGGTGGCGCTACGCGGTCGATGCTTCAATCCATGACCTTGCCGGTGTTGATGTCGCATTGAGACCATCCTGGCGCACCCCGCACGCGGCCGATTTCCAGGGGCCTTCACTCCCGAACCGACTGTTTGGCCCACTAGCGTCGCCGATAGAAGAACCGCTTGGCCACCTCGACCGCCGCGACATAGGCCAAGGTCAGTACGATCATCGCCAGCACCAGCGATGCGGGCAATGGCACGAAGCCGAGGACGGACACGAACGGCAGGTACGGCAGCGCGAGCGCCAGAACCGTGACCGCTGCAGTGCTCGCGAGCAGCAGGTGTCCCGGCCGGCTGCGCCAGAAGGGGCCGCGCGTGCGCACCACCAGGGCGACCACCAGTTCCGTCAGCAGCGATTCGATGAACCAGCCAGTGCGGAATTCCTCGGGGCGGGCCTCGAACAGCCACAGGAGGGCGCCGAACGTGAGGAAGTCGAACGCCGAGCTCACGAGGCCGAACAGCACCATGTAGTCGCGGATGAACGCCATGTCCCAGCGCCGCGGCTTTGCCACCCATTCGTCATCCACCGTGTCGCTGGCGATGGTGGCGGCGGGAATGTCCGACAGGAAGTTGTTCAGCAGGATCTGCGAAGCCAGCAAGGGCAGGAACGGCAGCAGGACGGAGGCGACCGCCATGCTGAACATGTTGCCGAAGTTGGCGCTGATCGTGGTCAGGACGTACTTGAGCGTATTGGCGAAGATCATGCGTCCTTCGTCGATGCCGGCCCGCAGGATGGCCAGGTCCTTGCGCAGCAGCACGAAGTCCGCGGCCTCCTTGGCCACGTCGACCGCGGTGTCGACCGAGATGCCCACGTCCGCGCTGTGCAGCGCAGGCGCATCGTTGATGCCGTCCCCCATGTACCCGACCACGTGGCCGGTCTTGCGCAGCGCAAGGATGATGCGCTCCTTCTGGTTCGGATCGACCTCGGCGAAAACGGTGGTCTGCTGTGCCGCATGCAGCAGGGCCTCGTCGCTCATCGCATCCAGGCCGGCTCCGGTCAGGGTCGCCTCGACCGGCAGGCCGATCGCCTGCGCAATGTGCCGAGCCACCTTGTGGTTGTCGCCGGTGATCATCTTCAGCTGTACGCCGCGCTGCGCCAGGTCCACGAGGGTCTGGCGCGCATCGTCCTTTGGCGGATCAAGGAACAGCAGGAAGCCCTCGAAGCACATCCCGGTTTCATCGATGCGCGAATACGACGCGTTGCGCGGGTCCACCGCGCGGGAGGCCACGCCAAGCACGCGAAATCCCTGGGTGCTCCAGTCGTCGTAGCGCGCCTCGATCTGCGCTCGAGCCGCCGCATCCAGCAGGTTGACCGCCGTGCCGTCGCAGACCCGGTCGCACATCGCCACGACATTCGACAGCGCACCCTTGGTCACGAGGGTCCGCGCGCCGGTGGCGTCGGCTGCGACCACGGACAGTGATCTGCGAACGAAGTCATAGGGGATCTCATCCACCTTGCTCACCGCGGCCAGGTCCACGCCCGCCTTGTCGCCCGCGGAGCTCACGGCCTCGTCCAGCGGGTTTGCCATGCCGGTCTGGAATCGCGCGTTGATGCAGGCGAGGCGCAGTACCGCCGCGCTGGGGCGGCCGGCCAGGTCGGCCGCGGCATCGAGCTGCACGACCCCTGCCGTGAGCGTGCCGGTCTTGTCGGTGCACAGCACGTCCATGCTGCCCAGGTTCTCGATCGAAGCCAGGCGCCGCACGATCACGCCCAGGCGAGCCATCCGCTTGGCGCCGTGCGACAGGGCGACGCTGATGATGGCGGGGAGCAGTTCGGGCGCCAGTCCCACCGCGAGGGCGAGCGCGAACAGCAGCGACTCGACCGGGGGCTTGGCCAGGAAGATGTTGATCGCGAGGACGATCATCACCATCACCAGCATGATGCGCGTGAGCAGGTAGCCGAAGTGGTGGATTCCCCGCTCGAACTCGGTCAGCGCCGGGCGCAACGCCAGCTTCCCCGCGACCTGGCCGAAGACGGATCGCCTGCCCGTCGCTGCAACCAGCACTCGCGCCGTGCCGCTGCGAACACTGGTGCCCATGAAGACACAGTTGCTGCGCTCGGCCAGTCCCGCTGCCGGCGCCACAGCGCCGGGCATCTTCTCCACCGGGAAGGTCTCGCCGGTGAGGACCGCCTGGCTGACGAAGAAGTCATTGGCATCCAGCACCACGGCGTCGGCCGGCACCAGGCTGCCGGCCCTCAGTCGCACCACGTCCCCGGGAACCACCTCGGCAGATGGCAGCGTGAGCTCGATTCCGTCTCGCGTCACGAGGGCGCTGAGGGTGACCTGCGAGCGAAGCCGTTCGACGGCGTTGCTGGCAACGTACTCCTGCACGAATCCGAGTAACGTGCTGCCCAGGACGATCGCGAGCACGACGCCGGCATCGACCCATTCCGTGGCGAACAGGGAGACGACCGAGGCGACGATGAGGATCAGCACCAGCGGGCTCTTGAACTGCCTCGCGTAGAGGCCCATGGCGCCCGCAGGCCTTGTCGCGTCGATGGCGTTGGGTCCGTACTGCGCCAGGCGCACGGCCGCCTCTGTCGCGGTGAGGCCGCGGTCCGTCGCGCGCAACTGCGCCATCAGCTGCCGGGGCGGAAGGCTCCAGTAGTTCCCTGCGTGCAGATCAAGCCGATCGTCATGCGGTTCTCCTCGGAAGGTGCGTGGGGTGGATCGATGTCTCACAGTTCGCTGGCTGCTGGCCAGTAGAGGGTGGCCAATGCGGCTGCGACAAGCAACGCGGATTTCCGATTGTTCATGGTCGATGTCGAGCGGTGCTGCGTGGTGTCCGCCGCAGGTTCGCTCTCACATGGAGGCAAGGATGCTGAACGGGCATGGAGCTTCGTCTCACTTCCGCTCGGGTGGAGGCGACGCAGGACGGTCCGCCTCCCGGGAGCGCCGCGCAGCCTCCCTGGCAGCGCCGGCTGCGGAGCGTGTCGTTTCCTCTGCCTTCCTGAGCGCTTCACGGGTCGCCGCGGCTGCCTTTTCGGCAGCTTCCTTGTTCGATGACAGAGTCCGCTGGAAAGCGTCCTCCGCCTTGTCGAGCCCCTCACGAGCGGCGACCGCGGACTTCTTGCTCGCCTGCGCAGCGGCGTGAGCGGCATCGCGGCTCGCATCGACCGCCTTGCTTGCCGATGCAGAAGCCTTCTCCTCGAAGCGTCTCGCAGATTCCGCAGCCTTGCGCGCCGCTCGCCGGATGGCTTCGGCGAGAGCCTTCGAGACCTTGCCTGCGGTGGCTTCGCTTCTCTGCAATGCTGCCTTGGCATCGTCGGCTGCCTTGCGTGCGGCGGCATCCGCTTCGCGCGCAGCCTTGTTCGCGGCGTCCCTGGACTTCTGGACAGGACCGGGCGGAGCGCTCAGCTGTCCGGGTTGGGTGTAGTCCGCTGCAAAGCTCGCTGAGCTGAACGCCATTGAGAGCAGGACCAGCAGGGTGGTGGGCTTCATATGCGTACCTTCGATGACGTGGGTAGGGGTGCTCAGCATGCGATGAATCGAAGTGGCAGGGTTTGCGCCAACGCAAATGTGAACGACCCGGGCGCTGACATGGACAGATGAGCGCCATTGAAGCCTGGCACTCGGCCTGCGACATGGCCCAGGGTTTTGGCTAGTGCGCCATGAGCACCGGTACGCGCATCGAATCGAGAACGATCCGGGACGCGCCCCCAAGGACGAGCTCGCGTGCCCGGGTATGTCCGTAGCACCCCATCACGATCAAATCGGCGGCGGTCTCGGATGCCAGGGCGAGGATTTCCCGTCCGGCGCCACTGTCGTCGAGCCGCCGGTGCTCGTGAACGTGGTCGATCCCATGCAAGTGGAGGTAGGGGATCAGCTTCACGGGCGCCGGGAATCCTTCGTCGACGTTGTCGCTCGCGCAGACCAGATGGACCTTGCTCGCAGCGCGCAGAAGGGGCAGGGAAGCAGCCAAGGCACGGGCACATTCCGGCGTCGACTTCCACGCCACGAGGACCGTCTTTGGCTGTGGCGTTGCGGAACCTGCAAACGGGACGACAACCGCCGGGCGGCCACCATCGATGATCACTGCCTCTGCGAAGTCGCCCGGCACGTCGAAGGCGGCGGCATCCGCAGGATCGCGCTGGCCGAGCACCAGGAGATCGGCCGACATTGCACGACGTGCAAAGCTCGGGATGACCGGTTCTCCGCTCAGCTCCAGCCACTCGACCGAGACCTTTCCCCATGAGCGCGCTCGCTCGACGAGCTCGTGCGCGTGGGCGCGATGACCCGGGTCGATTCGTCCGGCCATGCGGCTGGCCAGGGAGTCCCCTTCGAGCGGGAGCAGCGGCAGGTACTGGGGTGTCACCGCGAACAGGGCGGTGAGGACCGCATCATGCAGTTGTGCCAGTTGATGCCCTAAATGCAGCCTCGCCTCGGCATGCGTGCTGCCGTCGAGGTGCACCAGGATCGAACGGATGGACATCGAAGGATCAGGCATGGTGGAAGGGAGTTGAACATCTTTTACTTTAGAACCGGTCACTGCCGTCGCATTGCGCTGGATCAATCGGCGCGTGCATGTCCGGCTTGACATGCATCAAGGCGGACCGCGCCGCCAGTGCCAAGCTCACCCCCAACGAAGGAGAAACCCATGCGCATCGAATTTCTGGGCGGTACGGACACGGTCACCGGATCGAAATACCTGCTGGAGCACGACGGGCGCCGGCTGATGGTCGACTGCGGCCTGTTCCAAGGCCTGAAGCAGCTGCGGCTGCGAAACTGGGACGCCTTTCCCATCGACGCCTCCAAGATCGATGCGGTGCTGCTCACCCATGCGCACATGGATCACAGCGGATTCGTGCCACGCCTGGTCAAGCTCGGTTTCAAGGGGCCGGTCTTCTGCACCCAGGCCACGCTGGAGCTGTGCGAACTCCTGTTGCCGGATTCGGGCCGGCTGCAGGAGGAGGGGGCCGATTTCGCGAACCGGCACGGGCATTCGAAGCACAAGCCCGCGCTGCCGCTCTACACGGAGCAGGATGCCCGCGCGGCGTTGAAGCGCTTCGAGCCCATTTCATTTGACCAGGAGCATTCGCCATGGCCGGGCTGGTCTTGGCGATTGAAGCGCGCGGGCCACATCCTGGGCGCGGCCAGCGTGCGCGTCGCCTGGACGGGCGGCAGCATTCTCTTCTCGGGCGATCTCGGACGCAGCGACGACCTGATGATGCGCCCTCCGGAAGCTCCCGAACCGGCGGACTATGTGGTTGTGGAGTCCACTTACGGCGACCGTCGGCACCGAGAGGCCGACACCCTCGTGGCACTGGCCGAGGTGATCAACAGGACTGCGGCGCGGGGCGGCGTCGTCGTCATCCCATCCTTCGCCGTGGGGCGTGCGCAAACCCTGTTGCACTGCATTCAGCAGCTCAAGAAGGCGCACCGCATTCCGGACATGCCGGTCTATCTGAACAGCCCGATGGCGGCCGACGTCACGCAGATCTTTCGGCATCACCTGGATGAGCACCGGCTCAGCGCCGAGCAATGCGCGCTCATGAGCAAGGAGGTCACCATCGTCAACAGCGTCGAGGATTCGAAGCGGCTCAACAACTTGAGCTATCCCTCGATCATCGTGTCCGCCAGCGGCATGGCGACCGGCGGCCGCGTGCTGCATCACCTGAAGACCTATGCGCCGATAGCAAGGAACACGATCCTGTTCGCCGGCTTCCAGGCAGCCGGTACGCGCGGCGCGGCGCTGCTCGGCGGCGCGGAGGCCATCAAGATCCACGGCGCCTACGTGCCGGTCCGCGCCGAGGTGGCCAACCTCGACACTCTGTCGGCCCATGCCGACCGTGATCAGCTGCTCGCCTGGATTGGCGCGCTGCCGCAGCCCCGGCAGGTGTTTGTCACCCATGGCGAGCCGGTGGCAGCCGATGCTCTGCGGCTGGCCATCGAGGAGCGCCATGGCTGGCCGACGAGCGTGCCGATCTATCGGGAAGGCCGGGCGCTTTGAAGGACGGATCTCGCGTGGTCGCCAATCGCCTGCGGGCCCGACGCGCCGGCATCGACACCTACCAGCAGCCGGTGGTCTACATGCGCAGCGATTGCGATGTCTGCCGGGCCGAAGGATTCCAGTCGCAAGCGCAGGTCGAGGTGCTCGCCGGCGCCCGCCACCTGCTTGCGATCCTCCATCATGTCACCGACGAGTGGCTGCGGCATGACGAGATCGCCCTGTCGGAGGCCGCCTGGACGCTGCTAGGGGCTGCCAGCGGGGACGAGGTGGAGGTCCGCCATCCACCGCTGCAGGATTCGCTGGCGCACCTGCGCGCCAAGGTCCATGGCGTGAAGTTCGACTACGGGGCGCTGCGCCCGCTGATGGAAGACGTGAGCCTTGGCCGGCTCGCCGACATTCATCTTGCCTCCTTCGTGACCATCTGCGCTGGCGGGGGGCTCGACTTCGACGAGACGGTGGCATTGACGCGGGCGATGGTCGACATCGGCGAGCGCCTCGACTGGGGGGTATCGCCCGTCATGGACAAGCATTGCATCGGCGGACTGCCGGGGAACCGGACCACATTGCTGGTGGTACCCATCGTCGCCGCATGTGGCGTAACGATGCCGAAGACTTCCTCGCGTGCGATCACTTCGGCGGCTGGCACGGCCGACGCAATGGAGACACTCGCACCAGTCGAACTGGACGTGGCTTCGATGCGCCGCGTCGTGGAACGCGAGGGAGGCTGTATCGCGTGGGGCGGCACTGCGCGCATCAGTCCCGCCGACGACATGCTCATACGCGTGGAGCGCCCGCTGAACCTCGACAGCGAAGGCTTGTTGGTGGCGTCGATTCTGTCGAAGAAGATCGCGGCGGGTTCGCAGCGTGTGCTGATCGACCTCCCGGTCGGACCCCTGACCAAGTTGCGCAGCGTGGAGGCAGCCGGACTGCTTTCGCGCAGCATGGTGTCCGTAGGTGCGGCGCTCGGTCTCCAGGTGCGGATCCAGCTCACCGACGGCACCCAACCGGTGGGACGCGGTATCGGTCCGGCCTTGGAAGCCATGGACGTCATGGCCGTGCTCGAGCGCCGCGCCGATGCGCCGTCGGACCTGCGCGAACGTGCACTGCTGCTCGCCGGAGGCATCCTGGAAATGGCGGGCCGGAGCGAAGCGGGCTCAGGTGTGCGCATGGCTCGGGCGGTGCTGGACGACGGGCGAGCACTCGCCAAGTTCATCGCGATCTGCGAGGCACAGGGCGGCATGCGCGTGCCTCCCGGGTCGGCGCATTCTCACGAGGTGTGTGCGCCGGTGGGCGGCCTGGTGTCGGCCATCGACACCCGGCTCCTGACGCGCGCGGCAAAACTGGCCGGCGCGCCGCGCGATCCGGCGGCGGGGGCGACGATGCATGTTCGCTTGCAGGACCGGGTGGATCTCGGACAACCCTTGTTCGCCTTGCACGCCGAGAGCCTGGGCGCGCTGCAATACGCCTTGAGCTTCGTTCGATCGCAGTTGCCGATCGTGCACATCGATGCACGGCAATGACCCATGCGCTGCGTCAGAGGGGCTGCCGAGCGTGATCGAGAACAATGCCTCAAGCCATCATGGGGGAGTGCATGCGTCGTCGCTCGGCTGCATGAGCCGCTTCGGCGCCATTGAGCGCGGCGCCGAAGAACTGGATTCGGCCGGTACATGTCCCGTCCTCGATCTCTCGCGCGGTGAATGTCGTACTGATGATGGGCGCTTCGCCGACGAGATCGGCCATCTCGGCGGCCGCCGAAAAATCTCCGGTACGTCCGGCGACCGAGATCGTCGCGACATCGGGTAGATGGTCCCTCCGTCTCGCAATGAAGCTGCGCATCGGCCCGGCCAATCGACCGAGCCAGATCGGCGACACCAGGACGACTGCGTCGAAGTTTCTTGGGAACGGTCCGTCATAGTGGATGGCGGGACGCCGTCGCAAGAGCGAATCCAGCACGCATCGCCAGATGCCAAGGATGCCCCGGCGCGGGCGTTCTTCGACGATCTCGGCAAGCTGCCACCCCAATTGGCTGCAGAGCTGCTCCGAAAGCCGACGAGAGGTGCCGGTGTGCGAATAGACGACCACGAGGACTTTGCTCATCGGAACCTCCTACAGTGCGACTCGCTTGTTGAAACGCTTTGGCTCGCCCGTCAGTCTCGGGTCAACCAGAGGATCAACACCTTGAATCCGAGCCAGAGCACCGCGGCGCCGAGCAGCGCAAGCGATGCGACGATGATCCGCAGTCTCTGCATCGCGCCCTCACGTATTCGACGGACAAGTGCTGACGCCGAAGAGCTTGTAGGCGGGGCAATTGCCGAGGGCCCCGGTCAGCAAGGGAATCACGCCGAGATAGCCCCATGCGCCAATCACACTCGCGAGTGCCAGCACGACGAGCGCGGCGCCCGCGGCGACCCGAATGACCCTGTCGACGGTTCCAATGTTTCGAATCATGATGAGGTCCTTGCAGCAGTGAATGCCCGATGGTGCTTTCTGGCGGGTGTGGTGCCATTGCGCCAGATCAAGCTTTGGTGCCGTCTTGCAATGATTCGATTCGGCGTGCAGGAAAGCTTGATACAGCTCAACCGTCCCTGCAGGTGCGGTCCCTAGCATGTCTTCACGCTTCAGGAGAAACCCACATGGCTCGCGAACTGATCCTTGCAGGCGCCACGGCAACCCTATTGCTCGGTGCATGCCTGTCGCTCCCGGTCCTGGCTCAGTCTCGTGGCGAACTGCTGTATTCCACCCACTGCATCGCATGCCATACCGAGCAGGTTCATTGGCGAGAGCGAAAGCTCGTCACCGACTGGACCAGCCTCAGGGCTCAAGTCTGGCGCTGGCAGGCAGACGCAGCGCTCGGTTGGAACGATGATGACGTGGCCGAAGTGGCCAGGTATCTCAACGAGGAGTTCTACCGGCTGCCGAGTGCAACCGTGCCGGCAAGCCTGGGCGGATTCGCCTCTCGCTGGGAAGGCCCGGGCCGACGCGAGATGCCGCTTGGCGAAAGCCACCGGCCGTCTCCTTCAAGGAAAGCAGGCCCGTAGAGGATCGCCTGATCGAACGATGGTTTGATCTCCGTCAGATGGTGCAGGCGCTCGTCGGCGCAGACTCGTGACGTCGCCGGGATATCTCCTGCATGCCCGGGAAACCGGAGTCATTTATGCGCCAAGACAAACTCACCACCAAATTCCAGGAAGCCCTCGCCGATGCGCAGTCGCTCGCGCTGGGCAACGACAACGCCTACATCGAGCCGGTCCACCTGCTGGTGGCCATGCTGCGCCAGGGCGAGGGGCCGCGCGCCCTGCTGGAGCGTGCGGGCGCCAACGTGCCGGGCCTGCTCAATGCGGCCGAGGCGGCGATCAAGCGGCTGCCGCAGGTGCAGGGCCACGACCAGGTCCAGGTCGGACCCGAGCTGGGCAAGCTGCTGCAGGCCACCGAGAAGGAGGCCATCAAGCGCAACGACCAGTTCATCGCCGGCGAGCTCTTCCTGCTTGCCCTGGCCGACAGCAAGGCCGACATCGGCAACCTCGCGCGCAGCCATGGCGTGACGCGCAAGTCCGTCGAAGCCGCCATCGACGCGGTGCGCGGCGGCCAGGGCGTCAACAGCCCCGAGGCCGAAGGCCAGCGCGAATCCCTCAGGAAATACACCCTCGACCTCACCGAGCGTGCCCGCCTGGGCAAGCTCGACCCCGTGATCGGGCGCGACGAGGAGATCCGCCGCGCCATCCAGGTGCTGCAGCGCCGCACCAAGAACAACCCCGTGCTCATCGGCGAACCCGGTGTCGGCAAGACCGCCATCGTCGAAGGCCTCGCCCAGCGCATCGTCGCCGGCGAGGTCCCCGAGTCCCTCAAGGGCAAGCGCGTGCTCTCCCTCGACATGGCCGCCCTGCTCGCCGGTGCCAAGTACCGCGGCGAATTCGAGGAGCGCCTCAAGAGCGTGCTCAACGAACTCGCCAAGGACGAGGGCCAGACCATCGTCTTCATCGACGAGCTGCACACCATGGTCGGCGCCGGCAAGGCCGAGGGCGCCATGGACGCCGGCAACATGCTCAAGCCCGCGCTCGCGCGCGGCGAGCTGCACTGCGTGGGCGCCACCACCCTCGACGAGTACCGCAAGTACATCGAGAAGGACGCCGCCCTGGAGCGCCGCTTCCAGAAGATCCTGGTCGGCGAGCCCAGCGTCGAGGCCACCATCGCCATCCTGCGCGGCCTGCAGGAGAAGTACGAAGTGCATCACGGCGTCGACATCACCGACCCGGCCATCGTCGCTGCGGCCGAGCTCTCCGACCGCTACATCACCGACCGCTTCCTGCCTGACAAGGCGATCGACCTGATCGACGAGGCTGCCGCCAGGATCAAGATCGAGATGGACTCCAAGCCCGAGGTCATGGACCGCCTCGACCGCCGCCTGATCCAGCTGCAGATCGAGCGCGAGGCCGTGCGCCGCGAGAAGGACGAGGCCTCGCAGAAGCGCTTCGGCCTGATCGAGGAAGAGATCGCCCGGTTGCAGAAGGAGATCGCCGACTACGACGAGATCTGGCAGGCCGAGAAAGCGCAGGCCCAGGGCAGCGCGCATGTGCGCGAGGAGATCGACAAGATCAAGTTCCAGATTGCCGAGTTCACCAGCAAGGGCGACTTCAACAAGGTGGCCGAGCTGCAGTACGGCAAGCTGCCGGGCCTGGAGAAGCGCCTGAAGGAAGCGCAGGACACCGAGGCCACCAAGGGCAAGTCCAGCGCGCCCACGCTGCTGCGCACGCAGGTTGGCGCCGAAGAGATCGCCGAGGTGGTGGCGCGCGCCACCGGCATCCCGGTCTCCAAGCTCATGCAGGGCGAACGCGACAAGCTGCTGCAGATGGAAGACAAGCTGCACGAGCGCGTGGTCGGCCAGGACGAGGCCATCGGCGCGGTCGCCAACGCGATCCGCCGCTCGCGCTCGGGCCTGTCGGACCCGAACCGCCCCACGGGCTCGTTCCTCTTCCTCGGCCCCACCGGCGTGGGCAAGACCGAGCTGTGCAAGGCGCTCGCGGGCTTCTTGTTCGACAGCGAGGACCACCTGATCCGCGTCGACATGAGCGAGTTCATGGAGAAGCATTCGGTCGCGCGCCTGATCGGTGCGCCGCCGGGCTACGTCGGCTACGAGGAGGGCGGCCACCTGACCGAAGCGGTGCGCCGCAAGCCCTACAGCGTGCTGCTGCTCGACGAGGTCGAGAAGGCGCATCCGGACGTGTTCAACGTGCTGCTGCAGGTGCTCGACGATGGCCGCCTGACCGATGGCCAGGGCCGCACCGTGAACTTCAAGAACACGGTGATCGTGATGACCAGCAACATCGGCTCGCCCATCATCCAGTCGATGGTGGGGCGCCCGGCCGAGGAGATCAAGGATGCGGTGTGGGGCGAGCTGAAGAACTACTTCCGCCCCGAGTTCCTGAACCGCATCGACGAGACCGTGGTCTTCCATGCGCTGGACGCCAAGAACATCGAGGCGATCGCTGCCATCCAGCTCAAGGTGCTGCAGGAGCGCGTCGCGAAGATGGACCTTGCGCTCGAGGTCTCGCCGGCGGCGCTGGCGGAGATCGCCAAGGTGGGCTTCGACCCGGTGTTCGGCGCTCGGCCGCTCAAGCGGGCGATCCAGCATCGCATCGAGAACCCGCTGTCGAAGCTGCTGCTCGACGGCACCTTCGGGCCGAAGGACACGATCGTGGTTACGACCGACCCGATCCGGGCTCCCGGCAAGTTCATTTTCTCCACTGCTGAGGAGCTGGAAGTTCACGCTGCCTCAGTCCAGACTGCATGACCCGCACGGCCGTTCCGGAGGCGAATAGCACCGCAGCCGACGGAGCGCTTGCGGGTGAAGTTCGGCTGAACAGCACAAGGCTGGCTTTGACCTGGGCGGGCAGGTCGACGGCGTCGCCCGGCGGCACTCGGAGTTCTCGCAGCGCAGCCACCGAATGTTGCGCCGCTATGCCGCGGAGACTTGCCTGCGCTGAGCCGCTCGTGCCGCGATGCGCTTGTCAGTCTCCCACCAGCAGATTGTTCACCACGTTGGCCACTCCAGGTGCCGACCAGGCTGCATCCTGGGCGGCCTTGCGTTCGGCCCAGGAATGCACCTTTCCGCGCAGGGACACATCGCTGCCCATGACCGAGATGTGGATATGACGGCTCTCGTCATCGGCCTGGCGCTCCAGCGCCGTCCGAATCCGCTCTTCGATGTCTGCGGGCGTGAACTTCGGCTTGACCACAACGCGGTTCGTGAGACCCGCGACGCCGAGCAGGTCGCGCACGGCAACCTCCGCAGCGCTGCGCTGGTACTCCCATTCGACCTCGCCCCTGAGCGTCACCCAGCCTTTCTCCACGATCGGATGGATCTTGTCTTCGGGGACCAGCACGTGCCACTCGAGGGCGTGCTCGGCTGCCGCGGCGATGTCGACGTCGGTACGCTCATGAGCAGAGGGAAGCTTTACCCGCATTTCTATCGCCACTGCCTTCACTCCCTTGACCCGCTGCACGGCGCGCTCGATGGCGTGCTTCTCGGCATGGCTCGACGGGTAGCCAGTCAGGGTGACCACGCCGTCCTTCACGATCACGCCGACATCGGTGGCAGTGATGACTGGATCGAAATTCAGTTCGGCAACGATATCGCTTCTCAGCATGGCATCGGGTTTCATGAGCTGTCCTCGGCGGTGGTTTGGAGTGAACTGCCATCGCGCGCTCCGACGCGCGGTGGCGATAGGCTCACTGTAGAAAGTACGGGAAAGCCGCGCCTTGCGCTGGATCAAGAGGGCTGGCAATCGAAGAGGCTGCCGGACTCCAGAAGTCGCCCTCGGCATTGATGAACATCAAGGCTGTCTGGTGCCTTCACCGCGAAGATCGCTGCACCGCGCCATCTTGCCGGGTGCACATGTCGAGAAGGGACATCGAGTCATGAACATCAAGACCATCCTCGTTCACCTGGACCATACCGACAGGTGCAGTGCCCGCGTCGATGTCGCGCACGGCATCGCCAGGACGCAGGGCGCCCATCTGATCGGGCTGCTGCCCAGCGGCTTGCTGGAGGGCACGGTTCCAGCAGATGCGCTTCCCACGGGCATGACCGACTACATCGCGGAGTCCGCCAGATACCTGCGGCAACGTGCGCAAGCGATCAGTGACGCCTTCTCGGCCCATGTGGGATCGACATCGTACGAAGTTCGTGAAACAGACGGCACGACCATCGACTCGCTCATTGCGCACGGGCGATCGAGCGACCTCGTCGTCGTGGGCCAGGAGGACCGCGCGGGCGAGTCTGATCTGCCGGTGCGCGGACTCGTGTCCCGGGTGATGCTCGACGCAGGCCGGCCGGTGCTCGTGGTGCCTTACGCCGGCAAGTTCGCGGAGGTGGGGCAGAACGTCCTCATGGCATGGGACGGCTCCCGCGCCGCCGCCGTGGCAATGCGCGAAGCCCTGCCGCTGCTGACGCATGCGCGCCGGGTCACCCTCGTTTCGTTCCGGCGCACGGCTTCGGGCCAGGGAGATGACCTGCTGATTCCGGAGATGACCCGCTGGCTGCAGCGCCATGGCGTGCATGCGACAGTCGAGCAGCATGTCACGGAGATCGACACTTCGGACGCGTTGCTCTCGCGAGTCTCGGACGTGGGTGCCGATCTCGTCGTCATGGGTGGATACGGGCACTCGCGTCTGCGCGAGAGGGTGCTGGGCGGCGTTACGCGAGAGGTCCTCGCGCACATGACGGTGCCGGTGCTGGTCGCCCATTGACGCCCGTGCAGGCGTCTGCGGAGGGACGCTCCTTCCCGGCAGGGCCACCGCCTCACCGGGCGGGCCGTGTCGGCGCCTCGCGATCCCGCATCATCTCGGTTGTCATGTCCTTCATGTCCATGCAGCGCCTTGCCATGTCGGCAGAGCTGCCTGCCTGCATGCCCATGCCCATGCCCGTGCCCGTGCCCGTGGCGTCGCCGCCCATCTCGCACATCATCGACATGCCGCCTTGCATGGCCTGCATGTGCTCGGCCATCAGGGCCTGCCGTTCTTCGGGCGTCTTCGCGGCCATCATCTTCTGATGCATCTCGTGCATCTTCATCATCTGTTGGTCGTAACGAGCGGCTGGGCCGTGCGTCGCCATTGGGTGATGCATCGTGGACTGAGATGCACAGCCCCCGAGCACAATCGTTGCAGCGACAAGAAGGGTGGTTTTCATCATCGAACTCCTTCGCGGCAGTATCGAACACTCAGGCGACAGGGGTTTGATGAAGATCAAATCCCGAACGGCTGCGGCAAGGAGGCCACCGGTGAATGTGCATCTGCAAAGGCCGTGAGAGCGACGCTTGCCATGCGGCGGCTCGAGGCGCCGAACACGGCGACCGAGCCCGCTGTGAGCAAGCGATCGAGTTGGCGAATGGTCAAGGCCCGGTTCCTTCGAATGATGCTGCGGCTCCGCTCAAGTCCTTGACGATCCCATGCAGCAGCATGGCTTGCATCACCCAGCGATGGTTCTCCGCACGCAGGGCCTCGTCGACGGGGCCGGTGGATGCCTGCAGTGACCAGTGGGGGTCTTGCCTTGCATCTACCAGGAATGTCGTGTCCTTCGAGATGGGATCTTCCTGGCCATCGAACAGCACCTCGAATCCTGTCGCGCGAGCGGCCGAGATGAAGTGGCTGGCACGGGCTGTCTCCGGATCGCCGACAAACAGGATCGACGCTCCGGGCGGCGAACGGAGGTCGTGCAGCGTCATCAGGTCCGCCACGACGCGTGCCGGATGCCCGTCCTGGCAAAGGCCCTGATAGACCGGGATGCCGGCCTCCTTCTCGATTCGATGCGCGGCCGACGATTCCAGGGCCTCGCAGTCGACGGCGTCGTACAGGCGTCCCAGCACGCGCGCCAGCGCGCCGATGTCGTCGCGTCCAGCAACCGGATACTGGGACCTGGTGAACCGAAGCTCGGCCACCCGTGCTCCGAGTGCCTGAGCGGCGTTGCGCAGGGCCGCGACGTCTGCACTAGGCGATGACCCGAGCAGCAGGGCCAGATTCTTGCCGCGCAGTGGCGGGCCTGCGGGCGCCGCATGCGCATTCTTCCGCAGCTGGCGAGCTGCGGCGAAGGTCGCGAAGATTCGGTTCGCAGCCAGCGGATCGCCGCGCGATGCCCGAAGAGGAAAAGAGGTGATGGCAGGCTTCACAACTGCGAAGGTATGCCTTGCCGCGACCCGGCCCTTGACCGGCATCAACAATCCTCCATTTTGCCGGCTCCGATAGCCGACTCGATGCCAAGGCGTTGTCTGTCGCGACCCTTGCCTCAAGAGCCCTGCGGCTCTGTTCACGACCGGCAATGATGAGGTCCAGTCCGGCAGAGGCTGCATGCTCCGCCACCATGGCACCGGTGTAGCCCGCGGCGCCATAAATCATCAGTCTCTTCATCGTTTGCACTTTCAGCACCCAGCGGCCAATGGCCCGGGTCATGATTGTTAGGGGCGCCGCGACGTGTCGTGCGCAGCGAAATCCTTTTTTTTCGGCATCGCTCAGCGTCCGTGTTGCCAGCTCTTGTAGACAAACTCGAGGCTGTAGCCGTCGAGGTCCCGGACCTGCGCCGCGTAGTAGCGCGGGTCGTAATGAAGCTGCGCCCCGGGCGGATGAATCTCGGCCCCGCCGGCCGCCAGAGCAGCAGCATGGGCCTGCTCGACCATCTCTTCGGAATCGGCAACCAAGCCGATGTGTACAGCGTCGGGCGCCGCCGTTCCCTGCCGAAGCCAAAAGAACATCCGGCCCTGCGCGCCGAATCCTTTCAGGTCTGGGTGCCCCGGCGGGCCGTCCCTGCCGTCGTAGTCGTGCCGATTGGTGATTCCGAGAACAGGCAGCACCCGCTCGTAGAACGCCATGGAACGGTCAACATCGGTGACCGTGAGAAAGAGGTGGTCGAGCATGTGGGGTCCTTTCAAATCGTGTAGCCGGCGTTGTTCACCAGGCCGTCGAGGCGGGCTTCGCTCCACTTCGAGGTGAGCACCTCTTTCACGGTCTGCCGGAAGGCAGCAAAGGTCCCGATTGCGGCCACGTCGAGAGGAAGCGCTACGGCGCGGCCGCCGGCCTCGGCGATTCCACGAACGACGCCCTCTGCCGCGTTCGGGTTCTGCTTGTAGGTCAGGATGACGCCCAGTCCACGACGAGCGCATTCGATAGCGGCGCTCGCGCCGATGCCTCGGCTGCCTCCGGTGATGACGACGGTTTCCATTGCATGGCTCCAGTGGATTTCAGTGCCTCCACGATAGGTTTTTGCGCGCGCCGTCGCCCACCTGTTCCTGCCTCGTTCCTGCCTATTCCTGCTCCATCGCTTGTGCCGGGGGGCCGGCCGCAGTCCAATCGCGCCATGGAAGAACAGTTGAAAGAGCTTCGAAGCTTGGCGGCTCATGCGCAGAACAAGCGGACTGAAACGGGCATTCCTCGTGTGGCGATGGTGCAGGGGGCCATCCCGGAGCATGAGCTTGCCGCCGTCTATGACCCCATGGTCAACGTCATCTTGCAGGGCAGCAAGTCGATGACCGTGGGTAGGCAGACGCTGCACTACGACCCGGCCACCTACTTCGTGATGTCCATCGAGCTCCCGGCGGCGGGTGTGGTGCGCAGCGCCAGCTCGGGTGCCCCGTACCTTGCCGTGAGTCTGACCCTGGCGCCCGCTGTACTGGCCAGCTTGTTGTCCGATTTGCCTGAAACTGCCGACTTCGCCGGCCAGGAATCAGCCTTCTCGGTCGCAGCAGTGACTCCGGAGTTGCTGGATGCCTGGGTCCGGATGCTGCGGTTGATGGGCCATCCCGCGGACATCCCGGCGCTGGCCCCGGCCTATGAGCGCGAAATCCTCTACAGAGTGCTGCAGGGGCCCATGGGCTGGATGCTGCGTGACATCGCGACGCCGGAAACCTCCTTGGCGCGAATCAACCGCGTGGTCCAACGTATCCGCGAAGAGTTTGCGCGTCCGTTGCGCATGGAGGAACTCGCCGAAGATGCGGCCATGAGCGTCTCGGCGTTCCACCGTCACTTCAAGGCGGCAACGACCCTCAGTCCCTTGCAGTACCAGAAGCAGACCCGCCTGCTGCAGGCCAGAACGTTGCTGATTTCCGCCGGCGCCAACGTCACCTCCGTTGCGCATGAGGTGGGGTACGAAAGCTCAACCCAGTTCAGCCGGGAATACGCGCGTGCCTTCGGGTTGCCTCCTTCGAAGGACGCTGCGCGAATTGCCGCAAGCATGCGATGACCACCGCCCAGGCCTGGCTCACGCGATTCCTCGAGCACCGGATCGGCGACACGCCGTATGCGGTAGTGCCGCACGTATGGATCTGTGCGGGGGGCGGGGAGTCATCCACGTCCCTGCCGCTTACGAAGCAGCGTCTTCTTCGCCCCGAGCAGCAACATCACGAGGGCGGCGCTTGCTGTCAGTGCCGGGCGCTCGCACGCACGTCCGGCCATGACACTTCCATTCCCATCACCGCGCGCGCATACAGGTAGTTGTTGAGAGCGCGTTCGCTCAGCGAATCCATGTCGACGCGGCCGGTCGCATCGCAAGGAAACGAAAAGGAACGGCGATCCGCGAAGAGGGAGTTGAAACGCAATTCGTAGGCGTGGGAAGCATGCGAGGTGTTCATCATGGTCTCCTGGATAGGCGGGTGATGCCATGACGCCAATCTAGGCGCGCTGCGCGTCTGTATCGCGAACGAAGTGCATACGGCGGGAAACACTGTGTCAACGGGAGGTATCCCGATGAGAACGCTGAGCGCCATGTCTCAGGCCCGCCCGGATTCGATCCTGGGAACCAGGATGTAGCCTGCACCCCGGACCGACTTGATGATCTGCGGATTGTTGGAGTCGTCCTCCAGCTTGCGGCGCAAGCGCCCGATCTGGACATCGATGGTGCGGTCGAAGGGCCCGCCGTCGCGGCCTCGAGTGGCGTCGAGAAGGAAGTCGCGCGACAGCACCCGGCCCGGGTGAGTGGCCAGCGTGCTGAGCAGGTCGAACTCGCCCGTGGTGAGCGCCACCTCCCTGCGGTTCGGGTCCAGAAGGCGGCGCGCGGACGTGTCAAGTTCCCAGCGGGCAAAGTGCAGCAGGTTCGCCTCTTCGGCGCCCGGCCTGGTGGCCTGCCCAGGCTCCGAAGGGACCATCCGGCGCAGCACGGCCTTGATGCGCGCCACCAGTTCGCGCAAATCGAAGGGCTTTGTCACGTAGTCGTCGGCACCGACCTCAAGGCCGACCACCTTGTCGACCGCATCCCCGCGGCCGGTGACAATCACCAGGCCGCAGCGCCAGTGCTCGCGCAGCTGGCGGGCGATGGCGAAGCCGTCTTCGCCGGGCAGGCCCAGGTCCAGCAGCACCAGCGCCGGGGGGTCGCTCGCCATGAGTTCCAGGAGCGCCGGGCCGGCGTGCAGCTGACTGACACGGAATCCTTGCCCGTGCAGATAGCCCGAGAGCAAGGTGGTGATCTCGACTTCATCATCAAGGACGGCGAGGTGGGTGGGGGCGGTCACCTGGACATGTTAGTCCCTCGAAGAAGAGGCGAGTCGTTAATTGTTGAGCTGGCGTGGCAGAGGTCGATGGCCGATATCGGCCAGGATCTTTTGGATCGCTGGGTCTGCCGCTTCGGCGGCAGCGCGCCGCTCCACGGCTTATTGATCTTTTACCGGCGATGCGGAGCCTCGAGAGCGGCTTGGCAAGCGGCGCAGCGGATGGCCGCGGGCTGCGCCAGCAGCCTTTCGCGCGGGATGTTCTCGGCGCAATCGGAGCAGACGCCGTAGCGGCCTTCGGCCATGCGCCGCTGGGCCTGGCGAATATCCTCGAGCCGGGCGCGGTCGATCTCCACCTCGACGCCGCGCAGGTCTTCGAGCCGGAGAGCTTCGGCTTCGTCAGCGTGGCTTCGCACCTCGTGATCCCAAGACTCGCGCGCACTCTCGTCCATGACAATGGCGCGGTACAGTTCCTCCAGCACGCTGCGCTTCATGAGTTCGAGCCTTTCGGCGAATGCATCGCAATCGGTAACGCTCAGATGGTTCATTTATGTTCCTTGTGTGCTGCCGGCCGCTACGCCTCGTCGGTCAGGCGCATGACGACCCTGCCTTCGATCTGGCCGTGGCGCATCCTGTCCAAGACCTGGTTGATGTTGTCGAGGCGGTCTTCGCTGCATACGGTTCGCACCTTGCCTTCGGCCGCGAACTCCAGCGCTTCCTGAAGGTCCTTGCGGGTTCCGACGATCGACCCTCGAACGGTCTTGGCATTGAGCACCATGTCGAAGATCGGCAGCGCGAAGTCACCCGGCGGCAGTCCGACCATCGACATGGTGCCCCGCTTGTGGAGCATGCCCACCGCCTGGGCAAAGGCCGTGCGGGACACCGCCGTCACCAGCACGCCGTGCGCACCGCGCAGGGCCTTCTGCACCGCTTGTGCCGGGTCCTGCTTCGAGGCATCGACAAGCATGTCGGCGCCGACCTCCTTGGCAAGCTGCAGTTTTTCTTCGTCGATGTCGACCGCGACGACGTGGAAGCCCATGGCCTTTGCGTACTGCACCGCCAGGTGGCCCAGTCCGCCGACGCCCGAGATCGCCACCCAGTCACCCGGCTTGCAGTCGAGCACCTTCAGGCCCTTGTAGACGGTGACTCCGGCGCACAGGATCGGCGCGATCTCCGTGAAGCCGACATTCGCCGGAAGATGGCCCACGTATCCGGGATCGGCAAGGACGTACTCCGCGTAGCCGCCGTTGACGGTGTAGCCGGTCATCTGCTGGTGGTCGCACAGCGTTTCCCAGCCGGTGATGCAGTGCTCGCAGTGGCCGCAGGCGGTGTGCAGCCACGGCACGCCCACGCGGTCACCCTCCTTCAGATCCTTCACGCCGGACCCGACGGCCGCCACGTGGCCGACGCCCTCATGGCCAGGGATGAAGGGCAGGGTCGGCTTGACCGGCCAGTCGCCGTCAGCGGCATGCAGATCGGTGTGGCAGACGCCTGATGCCGCAACCTTGACCAGCACCTGGCCCGGCGGCACCTCGGGGATGACCACTTCTTCAATCTCGAGGGGTTGTCCAAAAGCGCGGACAACGGCTGCTTTCATTGTTTGCACGGGAACTCCGAAGACAAAAGTAAGAGGGCAGGCAGGTTGGCGGCATCTCAGGACATGTACTTGCCGCCGTTGATCGACAAGGTGATGCCGGTGATGAAGGCAGCCTCGTCGGACGCCAGGAAGACGACCGCGCGGGCCACCTCGTCGGGTGTGGCCAGTCGGCCCAGGGGCACGGCCTTGAGGATCTGCGCCAGGACCTCGGGCGCAACGGCAGCGACCATGCCGGTGTCGGTATAACCGGGCGCCACCACGTTGGCAGTGATGCTGCGCGTGGCACCTTCGAGCGCAAGCGACTTGGTGAATCCGATGAGCCCGGCCTTGCTCGCCGCGTAGTTGCACTGGCCGGCCTGGCCCGAAAGCCCGTTCACCGAGCCCACATTGACGATGCGCCCGAAGCGCCGCTCGCGCATTCCCTCGATCACGGCGCGGCACATGTTGAAGCACCCACCCAGGTTCACGTCGAGCACCTCGCGCCATTGCTCCAGGGTCATCTTGTGCAGCATGGAGTCGCGCGTGATCCCCGCATTGTTGACAAGGACCTCGACCGGTCCGAGCTCCGCCTGCACGCGGGAGACACCATCCCGGCATGCATCGAAATCGGCGACGTTCCAAGCGAAAACAGGAATGCCCGTGCGTTTGGAGAATGCGTGCGCAGCCTCCGTGTTGGTGCCGTAGTTGGCGGCAACGCGGTAGCCTGCGCCCTGCAGGGCTTCGGCAACGGCCGCTCCGATTCCAGCAGTGCCGCCGGTGACCAGTGCGATGCGCATGCTCAAGGCTCGACGACGAGGTTGTCGATCACGTGCGCAACGCCGCGTGTGATGGCCGGGCCCCAGGTCAGTTCGGCGACGATGTCGCTTCTGAGTTGAGCATCGGATTTCATGTGGGTCCTTTCGCAAGTCGGTGGGAGTCAGCCTCGGCGCTGATGATCCAGTGCTGCGGCGGCTGTCAACATGACTTTAGGTACGCAACCATCCCGGGGCCTTGCGCTGGATCAAGGGAACGAAGGCGGGTCAGCGCAGGCGAGCGCCTCCAAGGCACGAGCGCGCCTATGGCTCGGCGCTGCCCAACCAGATGGACTTGTCGGCGCGCGATGCCTGCCGCCCTTGGGGCCGACCGGAGCCGCGCCCTCGTCAGCGATCTTCGTGATCGCGACTTGCGTGCTTATGGAGAGGAACGACTTTGGCCGCAATCCGCACGGCCACGAAACCTGTATCGGCAAAACTCCCACTGAAAGTGACAATGCCGATAGTCGTCATGCCGGCCTGATAAGCGCCCCCATTCGCGTTGGACAGCAGAAAGCCGGCATCCGACTCCTGCTGGGGGGCGAAGAGCGCAAAGTAGGTTCCCGGCTCCAGCGGGACTTCGTCCAACGCGGCGCTTTCCATGGACACAGTCAGTGGGTCGTTGTCATGCGTCAGAGGGACGGCGGCGATCAGCAGGCGAGGATCAGGCGCGCCATTGATTGAGCGACGAATCTGCACCACGAACGGCAGCGTGTTCGGACATTGGGGAACGCCCGCGATCATGACGGCGCAGTTGTTCACCAAGGCCTCGATCTTGGTCAGTACCGATCGTTGCGTCAGCGTGAACTGCGGTCCGACCAGCTGGGCGCTGCCTATCAACTGCCCCGTGGAACCAGAGACGCTGAATGCCGTGCGGGATGTCGCGGTACCCGCCGTATCGAGCACGGTGTAGACCTGAGCGCGGACTTCTGCGGATGGCGCTAGCGCAAGCGTCAAGAACACGAATGCGACTCCTGCGCCCACCATCTTGAATCGGCGTGACGCCTGCGCGACGAAGTTCAAATGAGCCTTGGCCATCTCGATCTCCTTGCGGGAATTCCACCAGAGTGACAAAGCGCCGAGGATGTCGATTCTCGTCAACGCGTGCCTGGCTGTCCATCGTTCTTCGTCCGGACCATCGCGATGGTGTCCGGGTGTCATCGGGCGAGGACGTATGTGCCCGGTGCATCGCAGATCGGCGGGTAGCCGCGCTGTGGATGACCCATGCGCGGCGCCTTGCGACGGGGCCCGGAATGATCTGCCAGCCAGTGCTGTAGTGCGGGCCACCACGAGCCGTCGACCCGCTCGGCGCGCGCCACGTAGGTGTCGGGCGGCACGTAGGCGGCATCGCCGGTGCGCTGCAGGATTCGATAGTGGCGATGCGCGTGGCCGGGCTCGCTGAGGATGCCGCCGTTGTGGCCGCCGTCCGTCAGGACGAAGCAGATCTCCGTGTCGCAAAGCAGGTTGAGCTTGTAAACCGACCGCCAGGGCGCGACATTGTCCGTCCAGGTTCCCACGGCGAAGATCGGCACTTCGATGTCGCGCAGCGAGACCGGGTGCCCATTCACGCGATAACGCCCGCGCGCGAGTTCGTTGTCATGGAACAGGCTGCGTAGATAGTTCGCATGCATGCGGTAGGGCATGCGTGTGCCGTCGGCGTTCCACGCCATGAGGTCGGTGAACGGCGCACGCTCGCCGAGCAGGTAGTTCTGCACCATGGGCGACCAGATGCGATCGACAGCACGAAGTATGTTGAAAGCGCCCGCCATCTGTTCCGCCTTCAGGAAGCCTTGTCGGGCCATCATGTCTTCGATGAAGCAGAGCTGGCTCTCGTCCATGAAGAGGCTGAGCTCGCCCGGCTCGGTGAAATCGGTCTGCGCAGCCAAGAGGGTGACCGTTGCCAGACGATCGTCATGGTCGCGCGCCATGGCTGCCGCCCCGATGGCCAGCAGGGTCCCGCCCAGGCAATAACCGAGTGCGTGCACGCGCTGATCGCCGGTAATGGCTGAGACGGCGTCGATGCTGGCCATCAGCCCCTGCGCGAGGTAGTCGTCCATTCCAAGGTCTCGGTCTTGCGCGTCCGGGTTCTTCCACGAGATGACGAATACCGTGTGGCCTTGGTCGACGAGATAGCGAATGAGCGAATTGCGCCGCGACAGGTCGAGGATGTAGTACTTCATGATCCAGGCGCTCACCATGAGCACCGGCTCAGGGTGAACGGTGGCGGTCGCAGGCGCGTACTGGATCAGCTCGATCAGCCGATTGCGCAAGACCACCTTGCCGGGCGTGAGCGCCACCTCGCGTCCGGGCACGAAGGCCTCTGCGCCCTTGGGCGGCAGGTGGTCACGGCTGCGCTGAAGGTCTTCCATCCAGTTGCGCCCGCCTTGCAGCAGGTTCATGCCGCCGGAGGCGAGTGTCTTCTGCAACACCAGCGGGTTCGTGACGGGCGAGTTCGCGGGCGAGCACATGGCGTGCAGCTGTCGCGCGGAAAAGGACACGACCTGCTCGTGATGGCGCTCGACGCCCGGCACACCTTCGGTCAGCTCGCGCAGCCACTGGCTGCCGGCACGGAACGCCTGCCTGTAGACGCTGTAGGGCCATGCATCCCAGAGTGGATTGGCGAGGCGAGGATCGTCCTCGTTCGGATCGGGCGTCTCAGGACGATGGGAAGGCAATGAGCCAAAGCCCTGTAGCGCGGCTTCCGTTGCTTGCATCAGCGGGCGGACCATCAGCAGCTGCGCGCTGCGCGCGGGCTGCGCCGCCACGTGAATGGCCCAGTCCGACCAGGCCTGCATCAGCGCCGCGGGGGAAATGCCCTTGGTCAGCTCGGCAAGCTGGGCATGCAGCGTGCGGTCCACCCTGGCGTCTACGTTGTCATCCATCTTGGAATTTCGAATGTTGGTGAGCCGATGCTCCGCCAGGGCAGAGAAAGAACGGTTGCGCTGGATCAATGAACCAAGGACATCGTTCAGATTGCGCGGCAGCAGTCAGCAGGCAGCAGGCAGCGGCACGCGCCTTCGGATTGATGTGCATCAAGCCCGGCGCGAGCCCGCACGGCGAAACTGGCGGCCAATTCTTCTGCAGCCGGAGCCCGCCATGTACCAGCGCATCCTTGTCCCGATCGACGGCAGCACGACCTCGTTGCGAGGCCTGGACGAGGCGCTGCATCTAGCCAAGCTGACACGCGCGACGCTGCGGCTTGTTCACGTGGTGGACGAGCTGAAGTATGTGACCGGCTTCGAGACTTTCGCCACGTACAGCGGTGACGTGGTTCCACTGATGGCGATAGCGGGCAGGCAAGTCCTCGAACAGGGGAGGGAGCGCGCGCGCCTAGCCGGGATCGAGGCGGAGAGCGCCCTCTTCACCTCGCTCGCCGGCCGTGTCTCGGAGGTGGTCGTCGAGCAGGCGAAGGCATGGAAGGCCGAGCTCATCGTGATCGGCACGCACGGGCGTCATGGCGTTGCGCGAGCGCTGCTGGGCAGCGATGCCGAGCAGGTGCTGCGCATGTCTCCGGTTCCCGTGCTGCTGGTGAGAGGCCAGCCGGAAGATGAGGAAGGCGGCTTCGCGGCGGCATCGCCTGCCGTTGCCGAAGCGTGAGCCATGATCCCGTCGCGATCGTCACGGGGTCCGATCGTGGCCTGTTGACCGATGACGCGCACCTGCATTCTGCGGAGGCACTTGCCGCCAGTCTGGAGGTCGATCCGCAGTTCGGCCTGACCTCGGAACAGGTGATGCAGCGACAAGGCCGCTACGGGGAGAACCGGTTGCCCGAGGCTGTCCCGCGCAGCTGGGCCAGGCGGCTGCTAGAACAGCTGCGCGACTTCATGGTCTTGGTGCTGATTGCGGCAGCGCTGCTGTCCGGCTTCATCGGAGATTTCGCGGACACCATCGCCATCGCGGTCATCGTTCTGCTCAACGCAGCGGTCGGCCTCACGCAGGAGTGGCGCGCGGAACGGGCGCTGGACGCATTGAAGCGGCTGGCCGCGGCTCATGCGACCGTGCGGCGCAATGGTTGTGCCCAGGCGATCGACACGGCCGACCTGGTGCCGGGTGACGTGGTGCTTCTGGAGGCGGGCAATCTGGTACCTGCCGACCTGCGGCTTCATCGGACGGCGCAATTGCGCGTGGACGAGTCCATGCTGACCGGGGAATCCGTCAGCGTGGAGAAGCACAACGCCCGCCTTCCGGAGGGCCAGCATCCAACTGGCGACCGGCTCAACATGGCCTTCAAGGGAACGCTGGTCAGCCATGGGCGCGGGGAAGGCCTGGTGGTCGCCACCGGACCGAGGACCGAACTGGGACGCATCGCCGGCTTGTTGCGCGACACCGGCGCGCGAAGAACCCCCCTGCAACTGCGCCTGGCTGATTTCGGCATGCGACTGTCCCTCATTGTCCTGTGCATTTGCGGGCTGCTTTTCGGCATCGGCGTGCTCAATGGCGAGCCGTTGCTCCTGATGGCGCTCACGGCGATCAGCCTTGCGGTGGCGGCGATTCCGGAGGCGCTGCCGGCCATCGTGACCGTGCTGCTTGCCCTGGGTGCCCGCCGGATGGTGAAGGTGAACGCCCTGGTGCGGCGTCTGCCCTCCGTGGAGACGCTGGGATCGGTCAGCGTCATCTGCTCGGACAAGACCGGTACGCTGACGCAGAACCGCATGCAGGTGCAGGTTGTCGAGTTTCCCGGCGGCGGGACGCCGCAGGCGCTGTGGAACGCGGCCGTGCTGTGCAATGACGCCGCTCCGGACGCCGGCGGCGCGTGGGTCGGCGACCCGACCGAGACTGCACTGGTCGAAGCGGCCCAGGCCGGCGGGACCGACGCCCAAGCGGTGCGCCGTGCCCAGCCTCGTCTGCACGAATGGCCGTTCGACGCCGGACGCAAGCGGATGAGCACCTTGCATCGGGATGGCCAGGGCTGGCTCGTCGTCGTCAAGGGAGCGCCTGAGACGTTGGTGCCGCGTTGCACACGCGTTGCTGCGGGGCAGCAGGAAGACCCGCTCGACGTTGCTCAGGCACTCGCCGCGGCGGGGGCGATGGCTGAGCAGGGCCTGCGCGTTCTCGCACTGGCTCGTCGCGTGTGCACGCAGGATCCAAGCGGGCAGTCCTCGGAGCTGGTCGAGACCGATCTGGTCCTGCTGGGCCTCGTGGGCCTGGCAGTACCCGCCGCGACCCGAGGCGAAGGCCGCCGTCGCCGATTGCCGCTCGGCGGGCATCACGCCCGTGATGATCACCGGCGACCATCCGGCGACCGCGCTTGCCATCGCGCGGGAAGTCGGCATCGCCGAGACCGGCTCGATGGTCCTGACGGGGTCGCAACTCGCTGCGCTGGACGACTTGGCGCTGCAACGGTTGGCTGACGACGTGCGCGTGTACGCGCGAGTCGACCCGGCCCAGAAGATCCGCATCGTGCGCGCGCTGCAGTCCCGGGGCCGGTTCGTCGCGATGACGGGGGACGGCGTCAACGACGCGCCGGCGCTCAAGCAGGCCGACATCGGAGTCGCCATGGGCCGCGGCGGGACCGATGTTGCACGCGAAGCGGCGAGCCTGGTTCTGCTGGACGACAACTTTGCCAGCATCGTGGCTGCCGTGCGCGAGGGCCGGCGCATCTTCGACAACATCCGCAAGTTCGTCCGCTACGCCATCACCGGCAATTCGGCGGAGACCTGGACCCTGGTGCTTGCGCCGCTCGTGGGGATGCCGATCCCGCTGCTGCCTCTGCATATCCTGTGGGTGAACCTGGTCACCGACGGCCTGCCCGGACTGGCACTCGCTGCCGAACCGGCTGAACGCGGCGTCATGCAGCGGCCGCCGCGCCCGCCCGGAGAGAGCCTGTTCGCCGGTGGCCTCTGGCAGCACGCGCTGTGGGTCGGACTCCTGATCGGCGCGTTGTGCCTGGGCGTCCAGGCCTGGGCCCTGGCGACGGGGATGCATTGGCAGACCATGGTGTTCACGGTTCTGACGCTCTCGCAGATGACCTATGTGCTGGCCATCCGTTCGGAAAGTGACTCGATCTTCACGCAAGGGCTGGGCAGCAACTGGCCGCTGGCCGGCGCCGTGCTCTCAACCTTCCTGCTTCAACTGGCGGTGGTCTACCTGCCGCCGCTGCAGAAAGTCTTTCGCACCGAAGCGCTGGCCATCGGCGAACTGGCGATATGCCTTGCATGCGCGGCCCTGGTCTTCGCGACGGTCGAGATCGAGAAATGGTGGCGCAGGTCGGGGCCTGCCGAGGTGGCGAAGTCGCGGCCGGGGAATGCGGCTGGGCGCTCGACGCGCGTCCCTTGATGCGCGCGTCAGGTGTGATGCGCCTTGCCGACGTGCGCCCTTGGCGGTTTCGACCGATTCCCGCTGTGCTTTTCGCGGCGGGGGCGGTGCGCTTCGTGATCAGCCACGAGATCATCCTGGAGTTCCACCGCAAAGGCCACGAGGCCTTCGCGACGGCAGGTTGATGGTCGGCTTCGTGCCGATGATGCTGCTGGATAGCGCGCTGGGCCGATGCTCAGCCGTGCCGCACGGCCACCGTCTTGAGGGTGGTGAAGCCGTAGAGTGCCTCGAAGCCCTTCTCGCGGCCGTAGCCGGAGGACTTGACGCCGCCAAAGGGGAGCTCCACGCCACCACCGGCTCCGTAGTTGTTGACGAAGACCTGGCCGCTCTTCACGCGTCTGGCCATGCGGAACTGGCGCGCGCCGTCTTTCGTCCAGATGCCGGCAACGAGGCCGAACTGGGTGGCGTTGGCCTGCGCTACGGCTTCGTCTTCGTCGCGGAAGGACATCGCCGCGAGCACCGGGCCGAAGACTTCTTCCTGCGCCAGCCGGTGCGTCACCGGGACGTCGCGCAGCAAGGTGGGCGCCTGGTAGAAGCCGGTCTGGGGCGCCTCGTCGACCACGACGCCCTGAGCCACCATGGGGATTCCGGCGTGCTGCGCGTCGGACAGGAAGTCCCAGACGCGCTGCTGCTGGGTCTGGCGGATCAGCGGGCCGACGTCCAGGTCCATGGCGGCAGGGCCGACGCGCAGTGCCTCGAAGGCCTGGCCCAGGCGCTCCAGCAACAGCTCGTAGATCTCGCGCTCGACCAGCACCCGCGAGCCGGCCGAGCAGGTCTGGCCGGCGTTCTGCACGATGGCGTTGATCAGCACCGGGATGGCCGCGCCCAGGTCGGCATCGGCAAAGATGATCTGCGGGCTCTTGCCGCCCAGCTCCAGCGTGACGGGGCAGTGGCGTTCGGCCGCGACCTGCTGGATCAGTGTGCCGACCTTGGGACTGCCCGTGAAGCTGATGTGGTCGATGCCCGGGTGCCGGGCCAGCGCGTCGCCTACCTCGTGGCCGTAGCCGGTCACGATGTTGATGGCGCCGGGCGGGAAGCCGACCTCCGCCGCCAGCTGCGCGACGCGGATCAGCGACAGGCAGGCGTCTTCCGAAGGCTTCACCACGCAGACGTTGCCTGCGGCGAGCGCGCCGCCGACGCTGCGGCCGAAGATCTGCATCGGGTAGTTCCACGGAATGACGTGGCCGGTAACGCCGTGCGGCTCGCGCCAGGTGAATACGCTGTAGCCCTCCTGGTAGGGGATGGTCTCGCCGTGCAGCTTGTCGCAGGCGCCGGCGTAGAACTCGAAATAGCGCACCAGCGCCAGCGCATCGGCGCGCGCCTGCTTGACAGGCTTGCCGCAGTCGCGCTGCTCGAGCAACGCCAGCTCGTCGGTGTGCTCGGCGATCTTCTGCGACAGCCTGTAGAGCAGCCGGCCGCGTTCGGCCGCGCTGAGCTTCTGCCAGTTGCCCTCGAAGCAGTCGCGCGCGGCGCGCACGGCCGCATCGATGTCGGCTGCGTTGCCCCGCTGCAGCTCGTCGAAGGGCTGGCCGTCGGACGGGTCGAGGACGGGGAGGGTGCGGCCGGAGGAGGAGGGGACGTTCTCGTTGGCGATGTAGTGGAGCTGCATGGCTGAAATTGTGCGCGAAGGCGGCCCGCCCCGCCGGAGGACTGCCAGCTAGCGTTTGGCGGTCTGCTTCGGCAGCGCCTTGAGGGCATTGAGCATGCGTTCCACGTGCTTGTCCGGGTTGAGGTTCTGGTAGTAATAGGCGACCGTGCCGTTGGGCGCAACCACGTAGGACAGCCTGTTGGCGAAGTCGGGGCGCGTCTGCATCAGAGCGTCGAAACCTTCGATCACTGTCTTCGATCGGTCGGCAGCTACCGGAAACTTGCTCTGGCACTGCTTGACCGAGAAATCCTTCAGTGTGTCGATGTCGTCGGCCGAAACGCCGATGACAGTGGCGCCCGCCGCTTCGAACTGTTCCATGGCCTCGGCGAAGGCATGCGCCTCGATGTTGCAGTCGGTGGTACCGGCGGCCGGGAAGAAATACACCACCACGGGGCCCTTGGCCAGCGCGTCGGACAGCGAATAGTTGAAGGTCTTGCCACCCAGCGCGGCGGTTGCGGTGAACTTGGGCACCGGATCGCCGATGTCCAGGGCCGCGAAGGCGGGAGAAAGACCGATGCCTGCAAGGCCAAGGGCAGCGAGACGCGCGAGAATCCGTCGGGTCATGGTGTAACTCCGGGAAGAGGCATCGCGAAATTCTAGAGCCCGGACGGCAGTTGTGCGGCAGAGTGAACCAGTTTGCCCGCGGCACCGTATCCGGAACAACTCCAAAAGGGGAAAGATCATGAACGCATGGGTCCGTCTGCTGCGCCTGACGCTGCTCTGCGCGCTCGCCGCGGGGCTCGGGGCCTGCGGCTCGCTCCCGCCGGCCCGGGAGCGGCCCGCGGCATTCGCCACGCCGGCCGATCCGTCGACCACGCTGGCCAAGGTGGTGGCTGCGTCCACGCCGCCAGGCGAGCATTCCGGCTTTCGCCTGATGCCGCTGGGCGTGTATTCGCTGGACGCGCGCATCCAGCTCGCGAAGCGGGCCGAGCGCTCCCTCGTGGTGCAGTACTACCAGCTCGAGAACGACGGCGTCGGTCGGCTGCTGATGCGTTCGCTGCGCGAAGCCGCGGCCCGTGGCGTCAAGGTGCGGGTCCTGGTGGACGATCTCTACACCGCCAAGAGCCAGTACCTGCTGCTGGCGCTGTCGCAGACCCCCAATGTCGAGGTGCGGCTGTTCAATCCCTTCTGCTGCGGGCGCGACGGCTTCCTCTCGCGCTTTGCCGCTTCGCCGAGCGAAATCGTGCGGCTCAACCACCGGATGCACAACAAGTTGTTCATCGCCGACGGCGTGATGGCGGTGGTGGGGGGGCGCAACATCGCCGACGAGTATTTCGTGCTGAGCGAGGCGCAGAACTTCATCGACATGGACGCGGTGGTGGTGGGCAAGGCGCTGCCGCAACTCGAGGCCATCTTCGACGCCTACTGGAACAGCGAGCAGGTCTGGCCCATCGCCGACATCGTGCGCGGCCAGGGCGGCACGACGCCTGGCACCGCCGAATTCGATGCATGGGTCGGCATGGCCGCGCCGGCGCCGAAGATCGTGCTGCCGCCCAACGACATCCTGGGGTACGGCCCGATCTCCGAGGAGCTCGATGAGGGACGCATGGGCCTGCTGTGGGGCGTGGCCCATGCCGTGGCCGATCCGCCGACCAAGCCCGCGACGATGACCGCCGACGAGGCGCTGGCCACCAGCGTCACGATGCGGATATGGAGCGTCCTGTTCGAGGCCAAGCAGGAGGTGCAGATGACCTCACCCTACCTGGTGCCCGGCGAAAAGGACATGGCCGCCTTCGAGGAACTGGGCAGGCGCAAGGTCAAGCTCGTGCTCCTGACCAACTCGCTGGCAGCCAACGACGAGCCGCTGGTCCACACGGGCTACATGCGATATCGCGAGCGCCTGCTGAAATCCGGCGCCGACCTCTACGAACTGAGCCCCGAGCGCACGACCGCGAGCGTGCGCTTCGGCTCCTTCGGCAGCTCGCTGGGGCGGCTGCACGCCAAGACGGCGGCCATCGACCGGTCGCGCGTCATGATCGGCTCGGCCAACCTCGACCCGCGCTCGGCCACGCAGAACACCGAAATGGGCATGCTGATCGACAGCCCGCAGCTGGCACGCGAGATGCTGCGGGTCATCAACGTGAGCCGGGTCCAGAACTCCTACCGCCTGCGGCTGGCCAAGGGCACTGGCCGGCTCGAATGGCTGACGACCGATGGCGAGAAAGAGATTGTTCTGACCGCCGAGCCGGAGGCGACCTTCTTCCAGCGCTTCTACAACAGGTTGATCGCGCCGATCGTGCCTGAGATGCTGTTGTAAGCCTTGTGGCACCATGTCCGCTCCAGCCCGCGCGCGGCATCCGCTACGGTGGCTGCACCGTGCGCGGCCCACTTGTAATACGGCATCCCCGCCCCAAATGCCCTGCATGAACGCTACCCAATCCCCGGCGCCCAAGACCGACCTGGCGGTGACGCATGTGCTGGCCCAGCTCCTCGAGCGGCTCGAGCACAGCCCCGTGCCAGTGGGCGCAGAGCAGTACCGCTCGGTCGTGATGCACCTCGTCGACGAGTTCCGCGACGTCGCCCCCGGCGACGGGCTGGGCAAGTTGCTGGACGCGTATCCTGCTGCCGCCGAGGTGTACGAGAACCTCAATTACCAGCACGCTGGCCTGTGCCGCTCCGGCCTGGACGCCTCGCTCGCTGCGGAGCTGGCGGCCAAGGATGCAATCCAGCGCGTCATGCGCCGTGCCGAGCCGGATGCCACCCATGGCCAAGGCTGAGGTCAAGACTGCCATCGTCGCCGATGGCCTGCGCTACAAGGCCAAGGCTTCCGGATCCCCCTTCCGGGCGTCGGCCTCGTTCAGCGGCGCAACCATGTCCTGCTTTCTCTGTGGCAAGCACCGCGTGCGGTCGCAAATGCGCACGCGCCAGTTCCTGGGCAAGTCCCAAACGGTCTGCGCGCCTTCCTGCAAGGCGCTGGACGAGGCAGAGTCGGCAGCGGCATAGATCGCTTTTGATATCCAGGAGTGCCGTGCCAGGTGCTTCGTGCGCTCAGGGCAGCTTCGGTCCGGTACGGTTTGAGATGTAGTTGAGCAATCCACTCGACTCTGCAAACCGGCTACCAAAAGCGCGAGATTCGATCTACAGTTGGAAACAATTGATGCAAATATTTGCTTCAATACAAAAGTTCCCAATTCACGGTCGAAGAAATGAATCCGCTTAAAACCATTCGCTGCTATTGGTTGGGGCGCGTCCTTGACAGAAAGGCCGGACTGCCATGAGCCGGCCTGCCCGTCATGTCGTCATGCAGGTCGTCAAGCGCTCGGGTGGCGCCACGCATCACGTGGAGTTCACCGTTGACGACAACTTTGCCGAGCGCTTGCGGCAATTGCGTTCGCTGGTCCCGCCGCTCACGGCGCTCAACCGCCAGCGCGACCTCGTCATCGACAAGGTGCGGGTGAGGTTGCCCACCGCGGTATGGCGGCTCGGCGGCGAAGCGGAGGCGGAAGTCGACGGCTCCTGCATCGTCATCGCCGCCGAGGGCTTCTTCAATTGCGGCGGCAAGGATCGCAAGACCAAGGAGAAGTTGGTCACCTACACCTTTCCGATCGCGCGCCTGCTCGAGTTGCACACCGAGCGGCCCGCTGGCGAGACTTTCTATATCCGCGACGGCATCTTCACCAACGATGAGCCTGCGGACTCTGCGGCCGGCCGCTGGGTCGCCTCGCTGCACGAGATGGAAGAGACGCGTCCACCGGAGTCGCCGTCCGACTTCGACACGCTCCAGGGCGTGCCGCTGCGCACAGACCAGGGCGCACTGCCGGCCCACGGCCTGAACTGAGCGCCGCGTGCGCCGGCGGACAGTTGCCTCCGACGCGCCGGCCCATTTGCAGAAGGCTCACTTCGCTTCGCCAGCAGGTGCCGGTGCCAGTGGCGGCGCCGGAGCAACCACCGCAGCAGGCGAGGTGGCGGGCGGCGTCATCGCGCTCACGTCACCGGCGTGGAACTTGACCACCAGCGGCACGATGAGCAGCGCCACGATGTTGATGATCTTGATCAGCGGGTTCACCGCCGGGCCGGCCGTGTCCTTGTAGGGGTCGCCCACGGTGTCGCCGGTCACGGCCGCCTTGTGCGCCTCGGAGCCCTTGCCGCCATGGTGGCCATCCTCGATGTACTTCTTGGCGTTGTCCCAGGCGCCGCCGCCGGTGCACATCGAGATTGCGACGAACAGGCCAGTGACGATGGTGCCCATCAGGAGCCCGCCCAGCGCCTTCGGTCCCAGCAGCAGGCCGACCAGGATCGGCACCACCACCGGCAGCAGGCTGGGAATCATCATCTCCTTGATCGCGGCGCCGGTCAGCATGCTCACGGCGCGGCCGTATTCGGGCTTGCCGGTGCCTTCCATGATGCCGGGGATCTCTCGGAATTGGCGGCGAACTTCCTCCACCACCGAGCCGGCCGCGCGGCCCACGGCCTCCATCGCCATGGCGCCGAACAGGTAGGGAATCAGGCCGCCGATGAAAAGGCCCACGATCACCATCGGCTCGCTCAGGTTGAAGCTGATGGCTTGGCCGTAGGTCTCGAGCTTGTGCGTGTAGTCGGCGAAAAGCACGAGCGAGGCCAGGCCGGCCGACCCGATGGCGTAGCCCTTGGTCACGGCCTTGGTCGTGTTGCCTACCGCGTCCAGCGGGTCGGTGATGTTGCGCACGCTGGCCGGCAGCTCTGCCATCTCGGCAATGCCACCGGCGTTGTCGGTGATCGGCCCGTACGCATCGAGCGCCACCACGATGCCCGCCATGCTCAGCATGGCCGTCGCCGCCACCGCGATGCCGTAAAGGCCCGCCAGCATGTAGGAGGCCAGGATCGCGATACAGACGCAGATCACCGGCCAGGCGGTGGAGCGCATCGACACCCCCAGGCCCGCGATGATGTTGGTGCCGTGGCCCGTGGTCGAAGCCTGCGCGATATGTCGCACCGGCGAATACTGGGTGCCGGTGTAGAACTCGGTGATCCACACCAGCGCGGCGGTCAGCGCCAAACCGACGAAGCAGGCGCCGAAGAGCTTGAGCTGGCTGCCCGAGGCCGCGATGGCGTTGTCCGGGATGAGCCACTGCGTGACGAACCAGAAGGCGATGAGCGACAGGATGCCTGCCACCGCCAAACCCTTGTAGAGCGCCGGCATCACGTTGACCATGCCGGGCGAGGCGCGCACGAAGAAGCAGCCGATGATCGAGGCGATGATCGACACGGCCCCCAGCGCCAGCGGATAGAGCACCGCGTTGACCGGCGCCGCCGCCACCATGAGCGCTCCCAGCACCATGGTCGCGATCAGCGTCACCGCATAGGTCTCGAACAGGTCGGCCGCCATGCCGGCGCAGTCGCCGACGTTGTCGCCCACGTTGTCGGCGATCACGGCCGGGTTGCGGGGGTCGTCCTCGGGAATGCCGGCCTCGACCTTGCCCACGAGGTCGGCTCCGACGTCAGCGCCCTTGGTGAAGATGCCGCCCCCCAGCCGCGCGAAGATCGAGATCAGCGAGGAGCCGAAGGCGAAACCGATCAATGGATTGAGAAGTGTGGCCAGCTTGGTGTCGGGCGTCAGCTGCCCGTTTCCTGCGAGGAACCAGAAGAAGGCCGTGACCCCCAGCAGGCCCAGCCCCACCACCAGCATGCCGGTGATGGCGCCACCGCGGAATGCGACGTCCAGCGCCGGGCCGATGCCCTGCGTGGCGGCCTGCGCGGTGCGCACGTTCGCGCGCACGGAGACGTTCATGCCGATGAAGCCGCAGGCGCCCGACAACACGGCACCGATGATGAAGCCGATCGCGGTGGTGACATCGAGGAAGACACCGATGAGGATCGCGAGCACGAGGCCCACGATGGCGATGGTGCGGTACTGCTTGGCCAGGTAGGCCGCCGCGCCGGTCTGGATCGCGGCCGCGATCTCCTGCATTCGGGCATTGCCCGGGTCCTTCGAGAGTATCCAGCTGCGCGCCCAGAAGCCATAGCCCACGGCCACGAGGCCGCAGACGATCGCGAGGACGAGAGGGGTGTTGCCGATCATGCCTTTGCTTCTCCATTCGTTCGTTGTGACTTGTGGAGACGAAAGCACCTTCCCTGTGCGCAACGCGTACGGGTCAGTGCTTCCGCCGCGTTGCTTCCTCGAAGCCCCGATGCCTGAAAAAGGCGGGGCCGATTGGCCAACGGGACCAATTTACAGGCAAAAGTCTCGTTTGGTGCGACCGGTGCGTGACACGGAAAGTAAACTTCGGGTTTGTCCGAATCCCTCTAACACTTATCCACTACAAGACAGCCCTATGTCACTCGGCAAAGTTTCCCCCGGCAAAGACGCCCCCGAGGCCTTCAACGTCATCATCGAGATCCCGATGAACGCCGATCCGATCAAGTACGAGGTCGACAAGGAGTCGGGCGCGATCTTCGTCGACCGCTTCATGACGACGGCCATGCACTATCCGACCAACTACGGCTACGTGCCGCAGACGCTTTCGGGCGACGGCGATCCGGTGGACGTGCTGGTCATCACCCCATGGGCGCTGGTGCCGGGCGTGGTGGTGCCCTGCCGGCCCATCGGCATCCTGATGATGGAAGACGAGGCCGGCGTCGACGGGAAGGTGCTCGCGGTGCCCACCGACAAGGTGCTGCCGATCTACAGCCACTGGAAGAAGGTCGAGGACGTGAATCCGATGCGCCTGAAAGCCATCACGCACTTCTTCGAGCACTACAAGGACCTGGAGCAGGGCAAGTGGGTGAAGGTGCTGGGCTGGGAAGGCATCGACGCTGCGAAGAAGGAGATCGTGGACGGGATCGCGAACTTCAAGAAGGGCTGACGTTTCACTCTTCGAACTCAGTCGAAGTTGAGCAGGACCTTCATCGCCTGCGAACGGCCCGGAAGGCGTACGCCCGACGAGCCAGGACGTGAGCTCGGGGTTTGTTCACGAGCGCATCGGTCCCGGGCGTTTGAGCGGGCGGCCTACTCGGCGTGCCGGAAAGGGCTGCGCTCGCCCAGGTGGTCGAGGTAGTTCGCAATGCCCTCGTCCTCGCGATCGAGAAAGCGCTCCACCGCGTCGGCGAAGGCGGGGTGCGCGAGCCAGTGTGCGCTCGTGGTCTTCACCGGCATCAGGGCGCGCGCCATCTTGTGCTCGCCCTGTGCGCCGCCCTCGAAACGCTGCACGCCGTGCTCGATGCACCAGGCGAGCGGCTGGTAATAACAGGCCTCGAAGTGCAGGCAATCCACGCGCTCGAGCGCGCCCCAGTAGCGGCCGTAGGCAACCGAGGCGTCGGCAGACAGCGCAATCAGGCTGCTGGCAATGGGCTTGCCGCCGCGCTCCGCGATGAACAGCAGCCAGGCCTCGGGCATGTCCTCGGCCATGCGGCCGAAGAACTCGGGTTTCAAATAGGGCGGGTTGCCGTGCTCCCGGTAGGTTCGGGCGTAGCAGCGGTAGAAGAAGTCCCAATCGGCTTCGCCGATGTCGGCGCCGCGCGACCAGCGGAAGCGCACGCCAGCGTCGTGTACCTTGCGGCGCTCCTGCCGGATCTTCTTGCGCTTGTCGTGGGAGAGGCTGGCGAGGAAGGCGTCGAAATCCTTCCAGGCCGTTCCGCCGCCGGGCCGCCCCAAGGCGGAACGCGCCCCCTCGGGGGCAGCGAGGACACGTCAGTGCCGAGCGTGGGGCTATGTTTCCGCCGCCGGGCCGTCCCAAGGCGGAACGCGCCCCCTCGGGGGACCGCGAGGACACGTCGGTGCCGAGCGCGTGGGCTATGTTCGTCCAGTGAAACTGGACGGTGTGCCGCAGCATCAGCCCGGCATCTGCGCAGGCCTCGATGTCCTCGTCGGCGCCGAAGAGCAGGTGCAGCGAAGAGAGTTCTTCCTCCTTGCACCAGGCGAGCAGCGCCTGCACCAGCAAGGCGCGGCTGGCGGCGTCGCGGGCCAGCAGGCGCGTTCCGGGAACCGGAGTGAAGGGCACCGCCACCACGGCTTTCGGGTAGTAGGCCAGCCCATGCTGCTGGTAAGCGTTGGCCCAGGCCCAGTCGAATACATATTCGCCGTAGGAGTGGCCCTTGAGGTACATCGGGCAGGCTGCGGCCAGCTTGCGGCCGCGCCACACCGTCAGAAAGCGCGGCGCCCAACCGCTCTGGGGCGAGGCGCTGTCGCTTTGCTCCAGGGCTTGCAGGTAGGCATGACGCATGAAGGGAGAGGGCGCGTCCTGCGCGGCCAGCAGGCTGTCCCAGGCGGTGGCGTCGATCTCGGAGATGGCGCCATGGATGCGGACGACGGGGTCGGTCAAGGGCTTCCCGTCAGCGGCCGCGCGGGCCGGTCGTCTCGGCGATGTAGATGCCCCCGAGCACCAGGGCCAACGCTACCGCGTGGTAGAGCGACAGCGCCTCGCCGAGCACGAGCACCGCGAGCAGCGGCCCGAAGATCGGCACCAGATTGAGGAAAACCCCCGCGCGCGCGGGACCGATCAGCCCCACGGCGTGGATGAAGGTGATCTGCGAGACGAAAGAAGGCAGCAGCCCGACGAACAGCACCAGTGCCCAGCCCGTGGGCGTGGGCACGAAGAAATCGCCCATGGCGATCTCCGCCACGAGGAGCGGTACCGACACCAGGCAAGCCACTGCCGCGCTGGCCGCGAAGAAGACCACAGCCGGCACGTCGGGGCGCCGGCGAAGGCCCAGGGCATAGGCGGCGTAGAGCATGCTGGCCACGATCATCCAGACGTCGCCGATGTTGAAACCTAGCTCGGACAGCAGCGCGGGATGGCCGCGCGAGGCCACCACGACGATGCCCGCGAGCGTGAGCGCCACGCCTACCAGCTGTAGTCCGCCGACGCGGGTGCGGAAGAAGAGCAGGCTGCCCAGCAGCACGAGCACTGGAATGGTGCCCTGGATGATCGCGATGTTGATGGCCGTCGTGTGGTGCGCCGCGGCGTAGAACAGGGCGTTGAAGCCGGTGAAGCCCAGCGTACCCATTACCGTGATGAAGCGCCAGGAGGGAAGCAGGCTGCGCCAGTGCAGTGCGATCTGCCGGCGCGCGCACAGGCCGAGCGCCAGGCAGCAGACGATCCACCGCGAGAAGGTCAGCATCATCGGCGAGACCTCGCCGACTGCCAACCGGGCGGCCACCGCGTTGGCGCCCCAGATCAGCGTGGTGAACACCAGCAGCACGTAGGCTTGGTTGTGGAGCCAGGGGAGCAACGAGGAGAAGAGACCAGTGGGAGAGGAACCAGAGCGCATGGCCTGCCGAGCGTATCAGCCCCCGCGATGGTGCGCGCGGTGCCCTTCCCAAGCCTTCAGTGGAGAAAGGCGAATGACATAATCTTTTTCGACTCGCGCGCCCCTGGCACGCTACATGCAGGACGACGAAGGCACCGAGGGCATCCGGGCAGGCCGTCACCGCTTCGGCGCCCATTGGCGCTACCCTATTGCAAGCAAGTTCAACGAAATCGCGGAAAGAAAGAGACCCTATGAAGCAAATCACCGCCATCGTCAAACCGTTCAAGCTCGACGACGTGCGCGAGGCGCTGGCCGAAGTCGGCGTCACCGGGCTCACCGTCACGGAGGTCAAGGGTTTCGGCCGACAGAAGGGCCACACCGAGCTCTACCGCGGCGCCGAATACGTGGTCGACTTCCTGCCGAAGATGAAGGTCGAAGTGGTGGTCAACGAGGCCGACCTGGACCGTTGTGTCGATGCCATCGTCGCCGCCGCGCGCACCGGCAAGATCGGGGACGGCAAGATCTTCGTGACCAACGTCGAGCGCGTGGTGCGCATACGCACCGGCGAGGAAGACGAGCAGGCCGTCTAGGCTGTCACAGCACCTCGGCGAGCTTGTCGCCCCGCGGATGGCGGCGGGCCTCCTCGACCAGCGCTTCGAGCAGTGCCGGCGCT
Source organism: Variovorax sp. PBL-H6 (assembly GCF_901827155.1). Taxonomy (NCBI): domain Bacteria; kingdom Pseudomonadati; phylum Pseudomonadota; class Betaproteobacteria; order Burkholderiales; family Comamonadaceae; genus Variovorax; species Variovorax sp. PBL-H6. The sequence goes on along the minus strand of NZ_LR594659.1, from coordinate 3,695,052 downwards.
TTGTCTCCCGACCGGATCAACCCCATCTGCCATTCGCCCATGAAGCCCTCGCGCACGCTGTGGGCCAGGAAGCCGAGCAGCCCGCTGTAGTAGCCCGCCACGTCGAGGATGCCGACGGGCTTGTCGTGGTAACCGAGTTGGCGCCAAGTCCAGATCTCGAACAGTTCCTCGAAGGTGCCGATGCCGCCCGGCAGGGCGATGAAGGCATCGGCACGCTCCCCCATCATGGCTTTGCGCTCATGCATGGTGTCGACCACGTGCAGCTCGTCGCACAGGGGGTTGGCGAGCTCCTTGTCGACCAGCGCCTTCGGGATGATGCCCACCACGCGTGCGCCGCTGGCGCGCGCCGCTTCCGCTACCGTGCCCATCAGTCCGGTGCGGCCGCCGCCGTAGACCAGCTGGCCGCCGTGTTCGCCGATCCAGCGGCCGACTGACTGGGCCGCCGCCGAAAATTCCTGCCGCTCGCCCGGACGCGAACCGCAATACACGCAAATCGAAAAAGAAGGGGTCATTTCCCGATCATGCCGCCGTCGAATGACGCGCGGCTTGCATCGGAGCAGTTCGCGCTAGCCGGAGAAGCGATGCCACAACGCAGCGAACCAGATGCCGCAGCACAGGAGGATGGACAGCAGCACCGCGGCGCTGCCCAGGTCCTTTGCGCTCTTCGAGAAGGAGTGCCATTCCGGGCCCACCCGGTCGATAGCCGCCTCGATGCCGCTGTTGAGCAGCTCGATGATCATCACCAGTATCACCACCGCCGCGAGGAGCGCAGTTTCGAACCAGGTCTGGCCGAGCCAGAAGGCGGCCGGCACCAAGACGGCGGCGCACAGCACTTCCTGGCGGAAAGCAGCCTCGTTCCAACCGGCGCGGAAGCCGTCGACGGAGATGAGGGTGGCGTGCCAGATGCGGCTCAGGCCGCGCCGCGCCTTCTGTGGATTGACAGGGTTGTTGACGCTGCTCATCTGCGGCTCAAGGGTTTGGAGGGGACCAGGCGGGTGCCGGCCCAGGCGTCGTGCCAGAACTGGCGTTCGGGATGAAAGCGCGAAAGTAGCGCCCACACGATCACCCAGCCGAAGATCAGCACCGCGGATTCGCCACCGCCCAGCCTGAAGGGGGCGATGGTGGCCAGCGGCGGCAGGAACCAGATCCAGGAGAGCAGATAGCGCATCAGCGCGCGCCCTTGCGTGAGCGGGCGCCCGAGCCGATCGACCACGCGAATCCCCCAGGTCTTCATGGCCAGCGTCTGCCCCTTGGACCAGAACCAGACGAAGTAGACGCCGAACACGACGAACAGGAACGCCTGCAGCAGGTGCCGGCGTGAATCCATTGCGTCGCGCATCTGACCCAGCGTGCTGAACAGCCAGCCCGCAACGAACACCACGGCGAACAGCAGCATGCCCTCGTAGAGCCAGCAAGCCATGCGCCGCCACAGGCCGGGTGCGCTCAGTTCGGAAGAAATGGCGGAAGCGGAGGGATCAGGAAAGCCCGTGCTGCGGGCGCCGGCGCTGTCGGAGGAACTGGAAGGCATCGGCAGCTTGTATCACGGCGCGGCAGGCGGCTGTTGGCTGGTGCGGACCGGAGACGTGGCCGAGATCGAGGCATCCGCCGGGGCAGCTGGGGCGGAAGGCGCCGGCACCTGCGCCTCCGCGGCGACGGGCGGGCCGGCTGTCGGGGCCGCCACACGTGTCACCGCCGGACCCACTGCTGATGGCCGTGCAGGAGAGGACGGCAACGTGGACATCTGCGGCGCCAGCTGGATACGCGGCGTGTGTTGCGCGTCAGGCGTCCCGGTGGGCAGCACGACCAACTTCTGTTCCGGAACCGGCCGAATCGACACCGCGGCGCCAGGGCGAGGCTTGGCACGCGCGGCCAGTTCGCGTTTTTCTTCCTCGCTGAGCGCCTGGTAGGCCTCCCACTTGGCCTTGCGTTCGTCGACCGGAATCTGCTTCACGTCGGCGAAATTGAGGCGAGCCTGCGAGCGTTGCTGGTTGCTGAGCGTGGCCCACTCGGTCATCCGGCTGTGCAGGGTCTCTTGCTCGGCCGGAGACAGCTTGGCGTAGTTGCGCGAAAGGGCCAGCCACTTGCGCTTGTGGGGCTCGGTCAGGCTGTTCCAGTGCAACGCGAGCGGCTCCAGGGCCCGCTGCTGGCGAGCGCTCAGATCCCGCCACAAGGGCTTGGATGACGTTGCCGGCTTCGACGCCGCCGAGGAGGTTGAAGAGCTTGCACCTTGAGCCGGGACCTGGGCGCCCGCGGGCGCCACAGCGGTGCCTGCGAGGGCGAACACCAGAAGCACGCACGCACCCCCTATCGCACTCGGCAGCAGCCGGCGCAGCGGACTGGGCGCGTGGAAGCGAGGGCGTGGTGGCATGTGCAGGGACGCGGATTCAGTGCTGGGCGGCGGTGCCCTCGGACTTCAGGAACTGGGCGAACCCGGGGTCGGTATAGGCAGCAGGCGGCAAGTCGTCGGTCAGCAGCGCTGCATCGACTTCGGCGAGCTCGTTGGTCCGGCTGTCCTCCTGGAGCGTGGTGATGACAATGAGGCCCGCCACGAGCGCGATCAGCGGGACGATCGAGCCGATCCGCGTCCACCAGCCACCGCCCAACGCCGCGGTACTGCCATTCGACACCACGGCAGGGGCCGTTTGCAGCACGCGCACCACCTTGCGGCGAGCCACCGCCTGCGTGCGTGCGGCGCGCAGGCGCTCGCTGAACTCGTGCGGGAGATCCTGGGCGCCGGCCGAAAGCCGCGCGGCCACCAGGCGGCCGAACTGCTCTTCGGTCGCGGCAGAGGTCGAAAGCGTTGTATTCATAGCGAAATTCCCTTGGCCTTGAGTGCCTTGCTCAGGGCGTGGACGGCGCGCGAACAGTGGGTTTTGACGCTGCCTTCGGAGCATCCCATTGCAGCGGCCGTCTCGGCGACGTCCATCTCTTCCCAGTAACGCATCAAAAAGGCCTCGCGTTGACGACCCGGCAAAGCGGCAATTTGTTCCTCGATCTGGTGAAAAATCTGGGCGCGGCGGGTGGTGTCCTCGGCGCTTTCGCTTTCCCGGGTGTCCGAATTGACGGTGAAATGTTCGAGCAAGTCGAATTCGCCGTCCTCTGCGATGGTCTCGAAGTCGCTCATGTTCGAGAAGAGAGCCCGCCGGGTCTTCTGGCGCCGGAACCAATCCAGGGTGCAGTTCGAGAGGATGCGCTGGAACAGCAGCGGGATTTCGTTGGGCGGCTTGTCCCCGTAGTGCTCGGCCAGCTTCATCATGCTGTCCTGCACGATATCGAGAGCGGCTTCCTCGTCCCGCACGTGGTAGACCGTGCGCTTGAAGGCGCGCCGTTCGACGCCTTTCAGGAAATCGGAGAGTTCTTGTTCAGTGGCCAAGCGAGTCCGGCGCAGTGAGCACCGTGTGGGGAGTGGTCTCGGAGACAGGGCGTTTTTGTCGCCGCGGATTATGCCTGCGCGCCTGTTGCAGCCGTGCGTGCGGCGTCCGGCAGTTTTCCGATGTCATAATCCACGCTGCAAGTCAAAAGGCAAACGGGTCACGGTCCGGCGGTACGACAAGTCCGCTCATGGCTTTGGCCTCAAGTTTCGACGCGGCTTCACAAGAGCTTGCGAAGAAGCACCCAAGGTTTTTCGTGCCCGAAAAAACGCAAAGGTTGATCATGGAAATGTCAAAGGCGGAACTCGCTTCCGCGGCAGCCGTTACCGGCAGCCAAACACAAGAACTCATGGGCGCCGAGGTGCTGGTCAAGGCACTGCAGGCCGAAGGCGTCCAGTACGTCTGGGGCTATCCGGGCGGCGCGGTTCTCTACATCTACGACGCGTTCTACAAGCAGGACACCATCCAGCACGTGCTCGTGCGCCACGAACAGGCAGCAGTGCATGCGGCCGACGGCTTTGCGCGCGCCACCGGCGAAGTCGGCGTGGCACTCGTGACCTCGGGGCCGGGCCTGACCAATGCAGTCACCGGTATTGCGACTGCTTACATGGACAGCATCCCCATGGTGATCATCTCGGGCCAGGTCCCGACGGCAGCCATCGGCCTGGATGCTTTCCAGGAATGCGACACCGTGGGCATCACGCGCCCGATCGTCAAACACAACTTCCTCGTCAAGGATCCCAAGGATCTCGCCATGACGATGAAGAAGGCCTTCCACATTGCGCGCAGCGGGCGTCCGGGCCCGGTGGTGGTGGACGTGCCGAAGGACGTGTCTTTCAAGAAGGTGAGCTACAGCGGCTATCCCGACAAGGTCGACATGCGCTCGTACAACCCGGTGCGCAAGGGCCATGGCGGCCAGATCCGCAAGGCGTTGCAACTGCTGCTCTCGGCCAAGCGTCCCTATATCTATACCGGCGGTGGCGTGCTGCTCGGCAATGCGACGAACGAGCTCCGGGCACTGGTCGACATGCTGGGCTACCCGGTCACGAACACGCTGATGGGCCTGGGCGCCTATCCGGCATCCGACCGCAAGTTCCTCGGCATGCTGGGCATGCACGGCACCATCGAGGCCAACAACGCGATGCAGAACTGCGACGTGCTGCTGGCCGTCGGCGCGCGTTTCGACGACCGCGTGATCGGCAACCCGAAGCACTTCGCTCAGAACGAGCGCAAGATCATCCACATCGACATCGACCCCTCGAGCATCTCGAAGCGGGTGAGGGTCGACATCCCGATCGTGGGCGACGTGAAGGAAGTGCTGACCGAACTGATCTCGATGATCAAGGAAAGCAGCACCCGGCCCGATTCGGCCGCCCTCGCCAGTTGGTGGGACACCATCGAGGGCTGGCGCAACAAGGACTGCCTCAAGTACGACCGCGGCAACAAGGACGTGATCAAGCCGCAGCATGTGGTCGAGACGCTCTGGAACATGACCAAGGGCACCGACACCTACATCACCTCGGATGTGGGTCAGCACCAGATGTGGGCGGCGCAGTACTACCGCTTCGACGAACCTCGCCGCTGGATCAACTCCGGCGGGCTCGGCACCATGGGCGTGGGCATTCCCTATGCAATGGGCATCAAGTTGGCGAAGCCCGAGGCAGAGGTGTTCTGCGTCACGGGCGAGGGCTCGGTGCAGATGTGCATCCAGGAGCTGTCCACCTGCCTGCAGTACAACACGCCGATCAAGATTGTTTCCTTGAACAACCGCTACCTGGGCATGGTGCGCCAGTGGCAGGAGATCGAATATTCCGGCCGCTACAGCCACAGCTACATGGATGCGCTGCCCAACTTCGTGAAGCTCGCCGAGGCGTACGGCCACGTGGGCATGCTCATCGAACGGCCTCAGGACGTGGAGCCCGCACTGCGCGAGGCGCGCAAGCTGAAGGATCGGACGGTGTTCATGGACTTCCGCACCGACCCCACCGAGAACGTGTTCCCGATGGTGAAAGCAGGCATGGGTATCACCGAAATGCTGCTGGGCTCCGAGGATTTGTGACGGACGACAAGCCGGTCTTCGAAGCGGGCCGGCTCCTTCTTTAATATTTTTACTGCGGATGAATCTATTGTCCGTCGAGCCCGCGCATTACCGTGCGCGGGGGAGGGCGGCGAAAAGAGGAGTCCCGTATTGACATGAAACACATCATTGCCGTGCTGCTCGAGAACGAGCCCGGTGCACTCTCCCGCGTCGTTGGCCTCTTTTCTGCCCGCGGCTACAACATCGAATCGCTCACCGTCGCACCCACCGAAGACGCGAGCCTGTCGCGCATGACCATCGTGACGGCCGGTTCCGACGACGTGATCGAGCAGATCACCAAGCATCTCAACCGCCTGATCGAGGTTGTCAAGGTCGTCGACCTGACCGAGGGCGCCTACACCGAGCGCGAGCTCATGATGGTGAAGGTGCGCGCGGTCGGCAAGGAGCGCGAGGAGATGATGCGCATGGCCGAGATCTTCCGTGGCCGCATCATCGACGTGACCGACAAGAGCTACACCATCGAGCTGACCGGCGATCACGGCAAGAACGATGCCTTCCTCGAGGCCATCGACCGCGGCGCCATCCTCGAGACCGTCCGCACCGGCGCCAGCGGCATCGGCCGCGGCGAGCGCATCCTGCGCGTTTGACAAGCCCCACCCACACATTCACCGAATCTACGAAGGAGCAAGCACCATGAAGGTCTATTACGACAAGGACGCCGATCTGAGCCTGATCAAGGGCAAGACCGTGGCGATCATCGGCTACGGCAGCCAGGGCCATGCGCACGCGCAGAACCTCAACGACAGCGGCGTGAAGGTCGTCGTCGGCCTGCGCAAGGGCGGCGCTTCCTGGCCCAAGGTCGAGAAGGCGGGTCTCAAGGTCGCCGAAGTGGCGGATGCCGTGAAGTCGGCCGACGTGGTGATGATCCTGCTGCCGGACGAGCAGATCGCCACCGTCTACAAGAACGATGTCGCCCCCAACATAAAGGAGGGTGCCTCGCTGGTGTTCGCGCACGGCTTCAACGTGCACTACGGCTTCGTGCAGCCGCGCGCCGATCTCGACGTGTGGATGGTGGCGCCCAAGGCCCCAGGCCACACCGTGCGCAGCACGTACACCCAGGGCGGCGGCGTGCCGCACCTGATCGCCGTGCATGCCGACAAGAGCGGCAAGGCGCGCGACCTGGCCCTGTCCTATGCGACCGCCAACGGCGGCGGCAAGGCCGGCATCATCGAGACCAACTTCCGCGAAGAGACCGAGACCGATCTGTTCGGCGAGCAGGCCGTGCTGTGCGGCGGCACCGTGGAGCTCATCAAGGCCGGCTTCGAGACGCTGGTGGAAGCCGGCTACGCGCCAGAGATGGCCTACTTCGAGTGCCTGCACGAACTCAAGCTGATCGTCGACCTGATCTATGAAGGCGGCATCGCCAACATGAACTACTCGATCTCGAACAATGCCGAGTACGGCGAGTACGTGACGGGTCCGCGCATCGTGACCGAGGAAACCAAGAAGGTGATGAAGCAGGTCCTGAAGGACATCCAGACGGGCGAGTACGCCAAGAGCTTCGTGCTCGAGAACGCTGGTGGCGCCCCCACGCTGATGAGCCGCCGCCGCCTGAACGCCGAGCACCAGATCGAGGTGGTCGGCGAGAAGCTGCGCGCAATGATGCCCTGGATCAAGAAGAACAAGCTGGTCGACCAGACCCGCAACTGATCGGTTCTTCCGACTCGACAAGGGCCATCCGCGAGGTGGCCCTTTTCTTTGAGGCACCGAGAACAGCTGAACTACACTGCGCCGATCCATGCATGACGACACGCTCCCCGAAGACCTCGCGCCGCGCAAGCGCCGCAAGGGAATCTATATCCTGCCGAACCTGTTCACACTGGCGGCGCTGTTCGGGGGTTTCTACTCGGTCGTGATGGCGATGAATGGGCGCTTCGACCTCGCGGCACTCGGCGTATTCGCGGCCATGATCCTCGACAGCCTGGACGGCCGCGTGGCGCGCATGACCAACACGCAGAGTGCGTTCGGGGAGCAGATGGATTCGCTGTCGGACATGGTGTCCTTCGGCGCCGCGCCGGCGTTGATCGCCTACGAATGGTCGCTCAAGGGCCTGGGGCGCTGGGGCTGGATTGCGGCCTTCGTCTACTGCGCCTGCGCCGCGCTGCGGCTGGCGCGCTTCAACGTCAACACCGGCGTGGTCGACAAGCGCTGGTTCCAGGGCCTGCCTTCCCCCGCGGCGGCGGCGCTGGTGGCAGGCTTCATCTGGCTGATGACCGAGTGGGGCAAGCGCGGCGGCGAGGTGCTGTATCTGTCCTGGCACCAGATCACCTGGATCACCTTCGCCTTCACGCTCTATGCGGGCCTCACGATGGTGACGAACGCACCTTTCTACAGCTTCAAGGACATCCAGGTGAAGAAGAGCGTGCCCTTCGCCGTGATCGTGCTGATCGCGCTGGCCATCGCAGTGATCAACATCCATCCGCCGACGGTGCTGTTCGGCTTGTTCGTGGCCTACGGGTTGAGCGGCTACGTGGTCTACGGCTGGCGCAAGGCCAAGGGACAGCCCGTGAGCGTGATCAGCATCTCGACCGACGAACCCGACGAGCGCGGGCTGCACAAGTGATTTGGCCTGTGCTACATTCGCGACTTCCATGAACAAGATTTCGCTGGCCCTACTACTGATCCCCTACGGGCGGAGACGGTAGAGCGCGCAAGCGAATCCATCACACGGCCCGTTCGCACCAGCAACGGGCCGTTTGTTTTGGGGTTGCTGGTTGTCCATCCAACCACAGCGAGAAGTTCCAGATGTTGAAGCAACCCGACCGCAAGTACCGCGCCTTCGCACCCATTGGCCTCAAGGACCGCACCTGGCCCGATGCCGTGCTGACCCAGGCCCCGATCTGGCTGTCGACCGATCTGCGCGACGGCAACCAGGCGCTCGTGGAGCCGATGGACATCGCTCGAAAGATGCGCATGTTCGAGACGCTGGTGGCCATCGGCTTCAAGGAAATCGAAGTCGGCTTTCCCTCGGCCTCGCAGATCGAATTCGACTTCGTGCGCAAGCTGATCGAGGAAGACCGCATTCCCGACGACGTGACGATCCAGGTGCTGACGCAGGCGCGCGATCACTTGATCGAGCGCACCTTCGAGTCGCTCCAGGGCGCGCCGCGCGCGATCGTGCACCTGTACAACGCGGTGGCGCCCGTCATGCGCCGGGTGGTGCTCGGCATGGACGAGGACCAGATCGTGGAACTGGCCACCTCGCACGCGCGCATGTTCAACGAATTGGCCGCGAAGCAGCCGGCCACGCAATGGACGTTCCAGTACTCGCCCGAGATGTTCTCCGGCACCGACCTGGCCTTCTCCAAGCGCGTCGTGGATGCGGTCACCGAAGTCTGGGCGCCGACGCCCCGGCGCAAGTGCATCGTCAACCTGCCATCGACCGTGGAGCACTCCACGCCGAACATCTTCGCCGACATGATCGAGTGGATGCACCGCAACCTGGCGAGGCGCGATTCGATCGTGCTGTGCGTCCATCCGCACAACGACCGCGGTACGGGTACTGCCGCCGGCGAGTTCGCCTTGATGGCAGGCGCCGAGCGCATCGAAGGCTGCCTGTTCGGCAACGGCGAGCGCACCGGCAACCTCGACCTCGTGAACGTTGCCCTCAATTTGTACACGCAGGGCGTGTCGCCCGGGCTGGACTTCTCGAACATCGACGAGATCCGCGCGACCGTGGAGCATTGCAACCAGCTGCCGGTGCATCCGCGCCACCCCTATGCGGGCGACCTGGTCTACACCTCCTTCTCGGGCTCGCACCAGGACGCGATCAAGAAGGCCTTCGCGGCCCGCAAGGACGGCGACCTCTGGGAGATGCCGTACCTCCCGATCGATCCCAAGGACGTGGGCCGCAGCTACGAGGCGGTGATCCGCGTCAACAGCCAGTCGGGCAAGGGCGGGATCGCCTATCTGCTCGAAAGCGAGTATGGGCTCGAGCTGCCGCGCCGCTTGCAGATGGAATTCAGCCAGGTGGTCCAGCGCGTGATGGATGTTGCCGGCAAGGAGCTCACGGCGGCGGACCTCTGGCAGCTGTTCGAGCGCGAGTACCGCATCGTCGAGGGCGCCGGTCCCCAGCATCGCGTGCTCGAGGAGCGGGGCGAGGGCGCCGACGCTTCGGTCGTGCTGCGCGCCGACCTGCCGTGGGCCGGCGAGATCCGCCGCATCGAGGGCCAGGGCAACGGGCCGATCGACGCCTTCATCCACGCGCTGGCCGAAGCCACCGGGCATTCGATCCGCGTGATCGACTACCACCAGCATGCGATCGGCGCCGGCGCCGATGCGCAAGCCTTCGCCTACCTCGAGCTCCGGGTCGACGAGACCCGCACGCTGTTCGGCGTCGGCAAGGACGCCGACATCGTCTCGGCCTCGCTCAAGGCTATCGTTTCGGGCCTCGAGCGGGCGCGAGCGCAGGGCGCCCACAGCGCACAATCGGCGGTTGAAGCCGCCTGAAAACCAAGGAGATCCGCGATGGCCGACAAGCTCATTATTTTCGATACGACCTTGCGCGACGGCGAACAGTCGCCCGGTGCCTCGATGACCAAGGACGAGAAGCTGCGCATCGCGCGCCAGCTCGAGCGCCTGCGGGTCGACGTCATCGAGGCGGGTTTCCCGGCCAGTTCGAACGGTGATTTCGAGGCCGTCGCGGCAATCGCCGGTGCGATCAGGGAATCGACCATCTGCGGGCTCTCGCGAGCCAACGACCGCGACATCTCGCGCGCCGCCGAGGCCTTGAAGGGAGCGGCCAACGGCCGCATCCACACCTTCATCGCGACGTCGCCGCTGCACATGGAGAAGAAGCTGCGCATGACGCCCGACGAGGTGTTCGAGCAGGCGAAGCTTTCAGTCCGCTTTGCCCGCAACCTGATCGGCGACGTCGAGTTCAGCCCGGAGGACGGCTACCGCAGCGACCCCGACTTCCTGTGCCGGGTGCTCGAGGCCGTGATCAGCGAGGGCGCGACCACCATCAACGTGCCGGATACCGTGGGCTATGCCATTCCCGAGCTCTACGGCAATTTCATCAAAACGCTGCGCGAGCGCATCCCGAACAGCGACAAGGCGGTCTGGTCCGTGCATTGCCACAACGACCTCGGGATGGCGGTGGCCAACTCGCTGGCCGGCGTGAAGATCGGCGGGGCGCGGCAGGTGGAATGCACCATCAACGGCCTGGGCGAGCGCGCCGGCAACTGCTCGCTCGAGGAAATCGTCATGGCGGTGAAGACACGAAAGGATTATTTCGGTCTGGAGCTCGGCATCGACACACGGCATATCGTGGCGGCGAGCCGCATGGTGAGCCAGACCACCGGCTTCGTGGTGCAACCCAACAAGGCGGTGGTGGGTGCCAATGCCTTCGCCCATGCTTCCGGCATCCACCAGGACGGCGTGCTGAAGGCGCGCGATACCTACGAAATCATGCGCGCGGAAGACGTGGGCTGGACCGCCAACAAGATCGTGCTGGGCAAGCTCAGCGGCCGCAATGCCTTCAAGCAGCGCCTGCAGGAACTGGGCGTCGCGATGGAGAGCGAGGTCGATATCAACGCCGCCTTCGCCCGCTTCAAGGAACTCGCCGACAGAAAAAGCGAAATATTTGACGAAGACATCCTCGCACTTGTAAGCGCCGAGGAGCATTCGCACGTTGCGGAGCAGTTTGGTTTTGTATCCTTGTCGCAGCACAGCGAAACCGGCGAGCGCCCCCAGGCGCGCATCGTGTTCACGGTGCTTGGCAAGGAAGTCACGAGCGAGTCGGATGGCAATGGTCCGGTCGATGCGTCGCTGAAGGCGATCGAGGTCCACGTGAAGAGCGGGGCCGAGATGGTGCTCTATTCGGTGAATGCGATCAGCGGGTCGACCGAGAGCCAGGGCGAGGTCACGGTTCGTCTGCAGAACGCGGGCCGCGTTGTCAATGGCGTCGGTGCGGATCCCGATATCGTGGTGGCTTCGGCCAAGGCTTATTTGAGTGCTCTCAACAAGTTGCAGAGCCAAGCTGAGAGAGTGGCTGCGCAAGGTTAGTTGTTGGAGGTATCCTTTGTTCTGAATGAAGAAGGGAATGCAAGTAACTGATATTGCGTGTCTTTTTTGATTTCGATACACTGCGATACCTGTTAATCGCCGCTGGAGTTTTTTGATGCCCGAAGCCCGTTCCTACCGAGTTTCCAGCCAGCGGTTTCTTCCCGCTCTTGCCACCCTTCGCCTCATCGCCGTCGCGCTCTGCGCCACGGCGTTTTTGTTGCCTGCGGCCGAGGCCGGCAAGAAGGCGCCGGCCAGCAAGAAGGCGCAGGTCGCCGACGACGGCAAGGCCAGCGTGGCGTCCAAGCGCAGTGCGGTCTCCAGCAAGCGCAGCAGCAAGGGCGAGCAGTCGGATCGGGTGGTGAGCGGCGGACGCAATGTTGTGGCTTCGATTCGCAAGCGCGGCGGCAAGACGGTCGTGGCCGTGCAGCGGCGCTCGATCGTGCGTGTGCCCGAGGTCGCGGCGCGGCAGTCCTTCGGCCAGCTCGCCGGTCTGCACAGCACAGAGGATGCGCTCGACCTGAGGTCCAGCGTGGCGCTGGTGATCGATCAGGACACGCGCGAAGTCCTCTTCAGCAAGAATGACAACGTCGTGCTGCCGATCGCATCACTCACCAAGCTCATGACCGGGCTGCTCATCAGCGAAGCCCATCTGCCTTCCGACGAACTGATCACCATCACGCAGGACGACGTCGACACCGAAAAGTGGAGCCGCTCGCGGCTGACCGTCGGCACTACGCTTCCCCGCGGCGAAATGTTGCACCTGGCGCTGATGTCCAGCGAGAACCGCGCCGCGCACGCCCTCGGCCGCACCTATCCGGGCGGCATGGCGACCTTTGTGAGCGTGATGAATGCCAAGGCGAAGATGCTCGGCATGAAGGACACGCGCTACGTCGAGCCTACCGGTCTTTCGAGCAGCAACCAGTCGAGCGCACAGGACCTGGCGCTGCTCGTCAATGCCGCCTACGCCGACGCGACGGTGCGCCAGCTCTCGACCTCGCCCGAGTACCAGGTCGAGGTCGGCAACCGCGTGCTCCAGTACAACACCACCAACCGCCTGGTCAAGAGTCCGGACTGGGACATCGGGCTCCAGAAGACCGGCTACATCTCCGAGGCTGGCCAGTGCCTGGTGATGCAGGCCCGGATAGCCGGCCGCAAGCTGATCATGGTGTTCCTGGATTCTGCCGGCAAGCTCGGTCGCATCGCCGATGCAGAGCGCGTGCGGCGCTGGGTCGAAGCCAACCATCACATGATCAATCCGGCATCGGCCACGCCCCAGCCGTCCCTCACGGCCCACATCGCAGGCTGACCCTTCGTCTCCTGCCGGCAGAAGCTTCAGCGTTAGCGGCTGTTTTCAGCCAGCAGGCGGTGTAGCGGCGTTGTAGCCGAGCGCGCTGGAGATCTCGTTGGCGGTTGCCTGCAGCTTCGGAAGCCAGCCGTCGTCGAGCCGGTCCGCGGGCGCCGAGATCGACAAGCCGGCCACCAGTTTTCCTTGATCGTCGTAGATGCCGGCGGCCATGCAGCGCACGCCGAGCTCCAGCTCCTCGTTGTCCCGGGCGATGCCGTACTGGCGCGCCTTCGATAGCTCCCGTTCCAGGGCAGGCAGCTGCGTGATGCTGTTGCGCGTATGGCCGGCAAGGCCCGTGCGGGTGGCGTAGCTGCGCACGCGCTGCGGTTCGTCCACGGCCAGGAAGAGCTTTCCTGTGGAGGTCAGGTGCAGCGGCGCCCGACCACCGATGGCCCGGACCACCTGCATGCCCGAGCGCTCGCTGTAGGCACGCTCGATGTAGACGATCTCGTCGCCCTGGCGCATGCTGAGGTTGACGGGCTGCTGCGTCAGCTTGTGCAGTTCACGCATCGGCACCATCGCGGCGTCACGCACGTTCAGCCGCCCCTTCACCAGATTGCCCAGCTCCAGCAGACGCATGCCGAGCCGGTAGCTTCCGGCTTCCGGCCGGTCGACGAAACGCCCGACAGCCAGGTCGTTCAGGATGCGGTGGGCGGTGGATGGATGCAGGCCCGTCTTTTCGCTGATTTCCTTCAGCGAAATGGCTTCTTCACGGGAGGCGAGCACGTCGATCAGCGAGAACATGCGCTCGATCACCTGGATGACCGGCGTGGCCGGAATGTCTGATTGGGGTTTTCTCATGGGCAACGCGGTTGGGGGGAACCGGTTGCGATTTTACTTGGTGAAATCGACCGGCGCTTGCCAGCGGCCGCCGATCAGAATCTCGTGCGGCGCGAAGCGCGCTTTGTAATTCATCTTGGTGCTGCCCTGGATCCAATAGCCGAGATAGACGTGGGCCAGGCCCAGCTGGCGGGCCTGCTCGATCTGCCACAGCACGCTGTAGTTTCCATAGCCCGCACCCGGCTCGGGCTCGTAGAAGGTGTAGACCGCCGACAGCCCGTCGTTCAGCACGTCGAGGATGGACACCATCTTCAGCGCGCCCGGGCTGCCGTCCGGGCAGGTCTCGCGGAACTCCACCAGCCTGGAGTTGACCCGGCTCTGCAGCAGGAACTGGGTGTACTGGTCGATGCTGTCATGATCCATGCCCCCGCCGGCATGGCGGCCGTTCTGGTAGCGCAGGTAGAGCTGGTAGTGCTCGGGCACGAAGCAGAGCTTCAGCACGCGCGCCTGCAGGTTGGCATGGCGCGCCTGCGCGCGGCGCTGGCTGCGGTTGGGCTTGAAGGCGCCGGCCAGCACGCGCAGCGGTACGCAGGCACTGCAACCATCGCAATGGGGCCGGTAGGTAAACATTCCGCTGCGGCGGAAGCCGCTGAGCACCAGGTCCGAGTACGCGTCGTTATGGATCAGGTGGCTGGGCGTGGCGACCTGCGAGCGGGCCTGCCGGTCCGGCAGGTAGCTGCACGGATAGGGCGCCGTCGCGTAGAACTGCAGCGTGTGGAGCGGAAGATCCTTGAGGTGCGTCACGTCGGAAGGGAAGTTCGCGCAGGCAGGAGTTCGGACCAGTATACGGGCTCGAAACGCCACTGTGGCTCCGCCAGATGACGAGCCCTCGCCACGTGTGAGAGAAAGAGCGCGCGCGGCATCTCCCGGGCGCCCAGGCTGGCCAGGTGGCTGGTGTTCTGCTGGCAATCGATCATTGCGATGCCGTGCCGACGGCAGAACGAGACCAGCGCGGCGAGCGCGATCTTGGAGGCGTCGGGCCGCCACGCGAACATCGATTCGCCGAACACGGCGCGCCCGATCCCGATGCAGTACAGCCCGCCGGCGAGCTCGCCATTGATCCAGGTCTCGACGCTGTGCGCATGCCCGGCCAGGTGCAGCGCCGTGTAGGCGCGCACCATCTCGGGCAGGATCCAGGTGCCGGTCTGGCCGGCGCGCGGGGCCTGCGCGCAGGCCTTGATCACCGTCTCGAAGCCATGGTCGATCCGGATCTCGCAGGCAGTGGCACCGCGGAAGCGCTCCAGCGTCTTGCGCAGCGAGCGGTGCAGCCTGAAGCGCTCGACGTCCAGCACCATGCGCGGGTCCGGGCTCCACCAGAGAATGGGCTGGCCTTCGCTGAACCACGGAAAAATGCCGTGCGCATAGGCCTGCAGCAGGCTGGCGACGTCGAGCCCGCCGCCGGCTGCCAGCAAGCCGGGAACGGGATCGGATTCGCCCCACGCCAACGCGGCGTCAGGCAGCGGGTCACCGGGGGCGAGCCAGGGCAATTGCATGGTCGGAGGTATACACGGCTTCGGCAGTGCGCGATGTCGTCGGAAGCGCGAAAGCACAGGTGCTCATATAGTCGTCCCCTTGATTCGCCGCCCGCGTACAACGGAAAGAGGACCCAGGTGACAACAGAAACGAATCCCATGCGCTTCGGCAGCGGCCAGGCCGTACGGCGGCTCGAGGACGAGAGCCTCCTGGCCGGCGCCGGACGCTACACCGACGACGTCACGTTACCGCATCAGACCCATCTGTTCTTCGTGCGTTCCCCGTACCCGCATGCCCGGTTGGC
Organism: Variovorax sp. PBL-H6; assembly: GCF_901827155.1. Lineage (NCBI taxonomy): Bacteria > Pseudomonadati > Pseudomonadota > Betaproteobacteria > Burkholderiales > Comamonadaceae > Variovorax > Variovorax sp. PBL-H6. The sequence continues at coordinate 3,679,615 of NZ_LR594659.1, read as the reverse complement.
GACCATCGATGTCGCTGCCGCGGTAGCGATGCCCGGCGTCCTGCGCGTGCTGACGGGCGCCGATCTGCAGCAGGCCGGCGTCAAGCCGATCCCGGGCGCCGTCGCCTTCAAGCGGGCCGACGGTGCCGCTTGCGCATCGCCGCCGCGGCATGTGCTCGCGATCGACACGGTTCGCTTCGTCGGCGAGCCGGTGGCCGCCGTGATCGCCGAAACGGCGGCACAGGCGCGCGACGCCGGCGAAGCCGTGATGGTCGACTACGAGGAGCTCCCGATGGTGGTGGACACGCAGGCCGCCGCGGCGGAGGGCGCGCCGCTGGTCTGGGGCGAAGCAACTGGCAATATCGCCGCCGAGATGCGCCACGGCAGCGCCGAGGCGGCCAGCGCCGCCTTCGCACGCGCCGACCACGTCGTCGCGCTGGACGTGGTCAACCAGCGGGTGGTCGCGCTCACGATCGAGCCTCGCTCGGTGCTGGCCCATGCCGAGCCGGACTCCGGGCGCCTCACCCTCCGGATGAGCACCCAGATGCCCTCGGGCGTGCGCAACTCGGTGTGCGACGCCATCGGCCTGGCCGCCGAGCAGGTCCGCGTGGTGGTGGGCGACGTGGGCGGCGGTTTCGGGATGAAGACGGGCGCCTATCCAGAGGACATCGTCGTGGCCTTCGCGGCGCACCAGCTGCGCCGCCCTGTGAAGTGGGTGGCGGACCGCAGCGAGGAATTCGTCTCGAGCTCGCACGGGCGCGACATCGAGGCCCGCGCCGAGCTCGCGCTCGATGCCACCGGCAAGATCCTCGCCCTGCGCATCCGTACCTTGGCCAACGTGGGTGCGTACGCCACCGGCACCGGCGTTGCCATCCAACTGCTGATCGGCCCGTGGGTGCAGACGAGTGTCTATGACATCCAGACCATCGACTTCCACTTCCTGGCGGTGCTCACCAACACGGCGCCGACGGGTGCCTACCGAGGCGCCGGCCGTCCCGAGGCGATCTACACCATCGAGCGGCTGATGGACGAGGCCGCGCGCCAGATCGGCATCGACCGCATCGAGCTGCGCCGGCGCAACTTCATCCAGCCGGCGCAGATGCCCTATACCAACCCGATGCAGCAAACCTACGACACCGGCCGCTTCGAGTCGGTCATGGACCAGGCGCTGGCCTTGGCCGACTGGCAGGGTTTCGACGCGCGCGCAGCCGATTCGGAACGCCGGGGCCTTTTGCGCGGTCTGGGCATCGCGACCTTCCTGGAGTGGACCGGTGGGAATGTGTTCGAGGAGCGGGTGACAGTCTCGGTGCAGGCCGATGGGGTCGTCGAGGTGTTCTCGGCCGTCAACGCGATGGGGCAGGGCATCGCGACCACCCTGGCCCAACTGGTCGTCGATGCCTTCGGCCTCCCCATCGAGAAGGTGCGCATCGTGCTGGGCGACACCGACCGCGGTGACGGCTTCGGCAGCGCCGGTTCGCGCTCCATCTTCACCGGCGGCTCGGCCGTGCGCGTGGGATCGGAGCGCGCCATCGACAGGGCCCGCGCCCTCGCGGCCCAGGAGCTCGAGGTGGCGCCGGAAGATGTCCAGTACGAGGCGGGGCTCTTCAAGGTGGCCGGCACCGACCTGGCACTGGACTTGTTCGCGCTTGCCGGCCGGCAGCCGGAGCGGCAGATCTTCGTCGACTCCACCAGTGCCGTCGCCGGCCCGACATGGCCGAACGGCTGCCACGTCTGCGAAGTGGAGATCGATCCGGCAACGGGCGAGATCGGCGTCATGGCGTATGCGTCCGTCAACGACGTGGGCCGGGTGATCAACCCGCTGATCGTGCGCGGCCAGCTCGAGGGCGGCGCCGTGCAAGGCCTCGGACAGGCGCTGTGCGAGCGCGTGGTCTACGACGCCGAGACCGGTCAGCCGCTCACCGGAAGCCTGATGGACTACGCGGCGCCACGCGCCGACATCGCGGCCGCGATGTTCAAGACCGAGATGGACCAGAGCACGCCCTGTCTGAACAACCCGCTGGGTGTGAAGGGGGTAGGCGAGCTCGGCACCATCGGCGCCACGCCCGCGGTGGTCAATGCGGTGGCCGACGCTTTCGCGCGCAACGGCATGGCCGGGCTCGCGCCGCGCCTCGACATGCCGCTTACACCGGCGCGCATCTGGCAGCTGATGCAGCCTGGACCCTGACGCTCAGAAGTCCTCCAGCGGGAGGCCTACGTAGTTCTCCGCCACCGAGGTCGAAGCCGCGTGCGAGTGCACCAGGTAGTCGAGTTCGGCCTCCTGGATCTTTTGCCCGAACTCGCCGGTATCCGGGAATCGGTGCATGAGCGAGGTGAACCACCACGAGAAGCGCTCGGCCTTCCAGATCCGGCGCAGGCAGAGCTCGGAGTAGCGGTCGAGCGCCGAATCGCTGTGCTCGCGGTAGAAGACCTCGAGGGCGCGCGACAGGAAACCGACATCGGCGGTCGCCAGGTTCAGACCTTTCGCGCCGGTCGGCGGCACGATGTGCGCCGCGTCGCCCGCCAGGAACAGCCGTCCGAAACGCATCGGCTCGGCAACGAAGCTGCGCAGCGGGGCGATGCTCTTTTCAAGCGCAGGACCGGTCACCAGCCGCTCGCGCGCCTCCGGGTCCAACCGCAGCCGCAGCTCGTTCCAGAAGGCGTCGTCGCTCCAGTTCTCGATGCGCTCCTCGACCGGCACCTGGACGTAGTAGCGGCTGCGGGTTGGACTGCGCATGCTGCACAGCGCGAATCCGCGCTGCGTGTTGGCGTAGATCAGCTCGTGCGACACCGGCGGCACGTCGGCCAGCACGCCCAGCCATCCGAACGGGTAGACCTTCTCGTAGGTGTGTATCGCGCCTGCCGGCACACTGGCTCGGCTCACGCCGTGGTAGCCGTCGCAGCCGGCGATGAAGTCGCATTCGATCTGGTGGGTGGCGCCGTCCTTCTCGTAGCGCACCATCGGCCGCTCGCCGTCGAAGCCATGCAGGCTGACTTGCGATGCGCCGTAGACCGTCGTCAGGCCCTCGGCCTCGCGCGCATTCATCAGGTCGTGCGTGACCTCGGTCTGCCCATACACCGTGACCTGCTTGCCGCCGGTCAGGCCGTGCAGGTCGATGCGGTGGCGCGCGCCCTTGAACAGCAGTTCGATGCCCTCGTGCGGCAGCCCCTCGGCCTTGGCGCGGGCGTCGACGCCGGCTCGCGCCAGCAAGTCCATCGTGACCTGCTCCAGCACGCCGGCGCGGATGCGGCCCAGCACGTAGGCGCCGGTCTGGCGCTCGACGATGACGTTGTCGATGCCGGCCTTGAAGAGCAGTTGTCCGAGCAGCAGGCCGGCCGGGCCGGCGCCGATGATGGCGACTTGGGTACGCATGAGAGTCTCCTGGATGTCAGCCTGAAGCGTAGGACCGGACGGTCCTCCCCGCACCGCCCCGGCACCATCCTCTGTGCGATGATGCGGCCGCTTGCGCGATGATCGCGCAAGAGTTCAGTATTGCCGACCCGCCGTGACCATTGCCAAGCCGGACTTCATCGAGGGCATCGCCAAGGGCATGGCCGTGCTCGAGAGCTTCGACACCGAGCGTCAGCGCCTCAATGCCACCCTGGCAGCCGAGCGCGCCGGCCTCACGCGCGCGGCCGCCCGGCGCCACCTGCTCACGCTCGCGCACCTGGGCTACCTCGAGACCGATGGCAGCTACTTCTGGATGGCGCCGAAGGTGCTGCGCTTCTCGGGCAGCTACCTGGCCTCCTCGCGTTTGCCGCGCACGCTCCAGCCCACGCTGAACCGGCTGGCGGCGCAGACCGGCGAGTCTTTCTCGGCCGTGGTGCTCGACGGTGAGGAAGTGGTCATCGTCGCGCGCAGCGGCGCCTACGGCACGCCGACGCGCGTGCTCGCCTACGGGCTGCACCTGGGCGCGCGCCTGCCTGCGCACGCGACCTCGACCGGCTGCGTGCTGCTGGCCGGGATGAGCCCGGCGCAACTTTCGCAATGGCTCAAGGGCCGCCTGCTGCCGCGCCTTACGCCGCACACCATCACCACTGCGCGCCTCTTGCGCCAGCGCATCGTGCAGGTTCGCAAGGACGACCATTGCTTCGCCAGCGAGGAACACGAGCTGGGCGTGCAGGCGCTCGCCGTGCCCTTGCGCAACATGCAAGGCCGCACCGTGGCAGCGCTCAACGTCGTGCTGTCCGGCGGCCGACGCCCGGAAGAGATGCTGCGCCGCGACCTGCTGCCGCTGTTGTTCGACGCGGCGCGCGAGCTGCGTTCGCTGCTCTGAACTTCGCTGCCGCTACGATCTCGAACAAGCCTTTGCCGGACTTCTCAACATGCGACTGCTGCTGCTCGAAGACGACGTGATGATCGGCGAGGCCGTGCTGGACCTGCTGCGGGCCGAGCACTACGCGGTCGACTGGGTCAAGGACGGCGAAGCCGCCGACACTGCGCTGCGCACCCAGCAGTACGACCTGGTACTGCTCGACCTCGGCGTGCCGCGCCGCGACGGACTCGAGGTGCTGCGCGCGCTGCGTGCCCGCAAGCAGCGCATGCCGGTGTTGATCGCCACCGCGCGCGACTCGGTGCAGCAGCGCATCGAAGGCCTGGATGCCGGCGCCGACGACTACGTGCTCAAGCCCTACGACCTCGACGAGCTGCTGGCGCGCATTCGCGCCTTGCTGCGGCGCGCCTCCGGGCGGGCCGAGCCGGTCTACGAGCACATGGGCGTGAGCATCCACCCGAGCACGCGCGAGGTCTCGGTCAACGGCCAGCCGGTGGTCCTGTCGGCGCGCGAATGGGCGGTGCTCGAACCCCTGATCGCCCGGCCCGGCATGGTGCTGTCGCGCGCCCAGCTCGAGGAAAAGCTCTACGGCTGGAAGGACGAGATCAGCAGCAACGCGGTCGAGGTCTATGTACACGGGCTGCGCAAGAAGCTGGGTGCGGACCTGATCCGCAACGTGCGGGGGGTGGGGTACATGGTGCCCAGGGAATGAAGTCTTTACGCGCGCGCCTGCTTCTCTTTCTGCTCGCGGCCATCTTGCTGGCCGCCGGCACGCAGGCCTTCGTCGCCTATCGCACGGTGCTGAAGGAAGCCGACGAGATCTTCGACTACCACATGCAGCAGATGGCCCTGTCGCTGCGCGCCGGCCTGCCACCGAGCGCGGCGGTCGGAGGACTGAGCGACGGCGAGGAGAACTTCGAGTTCGTCGTGCAGGTATGGACGGCCGATGGCGTGCTCGTCTTCGAATCGGCTGCGCAGGCCGCGCTGCCGCAGCGGGCGGTGCTGGGTTTCTCGAACGTCAGGGCGCGCGGCACCACCTACCGGGTCTATTCGCTGCAGGCCCGCTCGCTGGTGATCCAGGTCGCTCAGGACATGGCGGCACGCCGCCACATGGCCGGCACGCTGGCGCTGCGCACGGTCGGGCCGATCGCGCTGGCGGCGCCGCTGCTCATGCTGGTCGTGTGGTGGGTGGTGAGCCACTCGCTGGCGCCGGTGGCGCGGGTGCGCGGGCAGGTGGCGGCGCGGCAGGCCGACGACCTCTCGCCCGTGAGCGAGAGCGGCCTGCCGGAGGAGGTCCGCCCGCTGGTGCACGAGCTCAACCTGCTGTTCGATCGCGTGCGGCGGGCCTTCGAGGCGCAGAAGCATTTCGTGGCCGATGCCGCGCACGAGCTGCGCTCGCCACTTGCCGCGCTGAAGCTGCAGGTGCAGGGCTTGCAGCGGGCACCCGACGACGCAGCGCGCGAGCTGGCCACCAGCCGCCTGGCTGCGGGCATCGACAGGGCGACGCGGCTGGTCGAGCAGATGCTCGCGCTGGCGCGGCAGGAGGCCAGCGCCGCGGCCGGCACGCCGCCGGAAGCGGTGGAGCTGCAGGAGGTCGCGCGGCTCGCGCTCTCCGATGCCATCGCGGCTGCCCAGGCGAGGCGCATCGACATCGGCATCGCCAGCGCGCACGCGGCTCCAGTACAGGGCCGGCCCGAGGCCCTGCGCACGCTGCTGCGCAACCTGCTGGACAACGCGGTCAAGTACACGCCCGAGGGCGGGCGGGTCGACATTCGCATCGCGCAGCAGGCGGGTGGCACCGAACTGGTGGTGGAGGACAGCGGCCCGGGCCTGCCGGTCGAGGAGCGCGAGCGCGCGCTCGACCGCTTCTACCGCGTGGGCGACTCGCAGGCGTCGGGCAGCGGCCTGGGGCTGGCGATCGTGAAGTCGATCGCCGACCAGCATGGTGCGACGCTGGACATCGGGCGCTCGGACAGCCTCGGCGGGCTTAGGGTGAGGCTGCTTTTTCCCTCTGCCGTTTAAGGGGAGCCTAAGCGAACGGAGCGACATTTCCTTTCATCGTGTTTCCACTGACACCTCGAAAGGAGTCCTCATGAATGTCCGTATGAACTCTCCCCGTGCCCTTGCTGCGGCGCTGGCGGCCGCCGGGGTGATCGGCGCCGTCGGCGCAGGCGCCTACACCAGTGCCGGCGCCGTAGGCGCGCCCGCAGTGGCGCCTGCTGCCGCGGCTCCGCTCGTCACCATGCCCGACTTCTCGACCATCACCTCGCGGGACGGTCCGGCCGTGGTCAACATCAGCGTGACCGGCACCACCAAGACCTCGTTGGAGGGCGTGGCCGGGATGGACCCGGACGACCCGATGTTCGAGTTCTTCCGTCGTTTCGGCGGCCAGTTCGGCCAACGCGGCCAGCAGCGCGAGGTCCCCGTGCGCGGCCAGGGCTCGGGCTTCATCGTCAACGCAGACGGCATCATCCTGACCAACGCACACGTGGTGAAGGATGCCAGCGAGGTGACGGTCAAGCTCACGGACCGCCGCGAGTTCCGCGCCAAGGTGCTCGGGTCGGACCCCAAGACCGACATCGCCGTGCTCAAGATCGACGCCAGGAACCTGCCGACCCTCCAGCTGGGCAGTACCAAGGACCTCAAGGTGGGCGAATGGGTGCTCGCCATCGGCTCGCCCTTCGGCTTCGAGAACACCGTGACGGCCGGCGTGGTGAGCGCCAAGGGCCGCTCGCTGCCCGACGACAGCTACGTGCCCTTCCTGCAGACCGACGTGGCCATCAACCCCGGCAACTCGGGCGGGCCGCTGCTCAACACGCGCGGCGAGGTGGTGGGGATCAACTCGCAGATCTACAGCCGCAGCGGCGGCTACCAGGGTGTGTCGTTCGCGATCCCGATCGATGTCGCGATCCAGGTCAAGGACCAGATCGTCGCCACCGGCAAGGTCAGCCATGCCAAGCTCGGCGTGGCGGTGCAGGAGGTCAACCAGGCCTTCGCCGACTCCTTCAAGCTCGACAAGCCGGAAGGCGCGCTGGTGTCCAACGTCGAGAAGGGCGGCCCGGCGGACGAGGCCGGCCTGCGCTCGGGCGACGTGATCCGCAAGGTCGATGGCGAGCCCATCGTCGCCTCGGGCGACCTGCCGGCGCTGATCGGCCAGAAAAAGCCGGGCAGTCGCATCACGCTGGACGTGTGGCGCCAGGGGGAGCACCACGAAATCAGCGCCAAGCTCGGCAATGCGAGCGACAAGACGAGCGCGGTGGCGAAGAACGATGCCGCCGCAGGGCACGGCAAGCTGGGCCTCGCGCTGCGTCCCCTGCAGCCGCAGGAGAAGCGGGAGGCGCGCGTTGATGCCGGCCTGCTGATCGAGGACGCGGGTGGTCCTGCAGCGATGGCGGGCGTGCAGCCCGGCGACGTGCTGCTGGCCATCAACGGCACGCCGGCCAAGACGGTGGAGCAGGTGCGCGAGGTCGCGGCGAAGGCCGACAAATCCGTCGCGCTCCTGATCCAGCGCGATGGCGACCGGATCTTCGTGCCGGTCCGGCTGGGCTGATGGGAGGCGCCGCAAATGCGGCGCCTTTCACGTATGTCGCGCCGGTCTCCCTCATGTGGAGGAGACACCGTGCAAAAGTACCTTTGCCGATAATGAACCGGCTGTAACAATTCGCGACATTCAAACAAGAGGTTTCCCCATGGCGCTCCGTGACCTTGCCCTGACCGTTCTCGAACTCGAACCCAATGAATTTCATTGGATCTTGATGGAGGCTGTGCAGGCGGACTCCGAGGAGTGCCTGGTCTACCGGCCGGTGGATTCCTCGACGCGGGGCCTGCCCGACTATTCCGAGGCGCTGATCCAGGGGGCTTCGGCGCTGCGGGTGGTCCAGGGCCTGGCGCCTTTCGGCAAGCCGCCTGCGCCGGTGGGCATCGGGGAGGGCGAGGCGGAGCCGCCTGTGGCGCGCTCCACTGCCGGGCGTGACAAGGGCAAGCCGGCGTCAGACGTGGATTCGTGCCTGTTCACCACCGATCACTCGACCCTGTAGCGGTTTTCGGCGCGCGCAACCGAAGCAATCAATTGCCCGGGAGTTCCTTGCGACGCGGCATGTCGGCACCGCGGCGCGAGCAGGTGATCGCGGCGGCGCGCCCAGCAAAGCGCAGCAGTTCCGCGAGCCGCTGCGTATCGAGCGCTTCGAGTTCCGCAATGCTCAGAAGCTGCTCTTCATCCAGCCAGGTCAACAGGGCCGCCTGAAAGGTGTCGCCAGCGCCGACCGTGTCCACCACATCGACCGGCGCCGCGGCTTCGGCAACGTGCTGGCATGGCGTCCAGGCTTCGCTGCCCCGGGCGCCGCGCGTGAGCACGACAAGTCGTACACCGAGAGACAGCCAGCGCCGCGCCACCTCGGCTGGCGCCGAATCCGGATAGAGCAAGCCCAGGTCCTCGTCGCTCACCTTCACGATGTGCGAGAGCGCCGCCATGGCCTCGACGGTGGTGCGCCAGCGCCCCAGGTCGGGCTCGACGTTGAGCCGCACATTGGGGTCGTAGGCCACCAAACAGCGGTCGTGCTCGCGTGCAGCCAGGCTGCGCAACGCGCTGCCGACCGGCTCCACCACCAGCGCATAAGACCCGAATTGCAGCACCCGGACTTCCGGCGGCAGGGCGGGCAGGCTGTCATCGTCGATGGCCCGGTCTGCGGTGCCTTGGCCGTAGAAGGCGTAGTGGGGCACGCCGGCCGCGTCGACGCTCACCACGCTCAGGGTGGTGGGCGCATCGCTGCGCACCACCAGGTGCGTGTCGACGTGTTCCGCAGACAGCGTGTGCATCAGCCGTTCCCCGGCCGCATCGCGCGACAGGCCGGTGAGCAGCGCCGCCCGGCGACCCAGCCGCGACAAACCCACGGCCACGTTGAACGGCGACCCGCCGACGCGCGCATCCAGCTGCAGCCCTGTGGGCGTCGTCCCCAGCACATAGACATCCATCAACGCTTCGCCGCAGACCACGAACATGTCATTCATCCTTCGCGCCGAAGAGTGGGCGCAGGCCGACGTAGAGTGCCTTGAAGCGGGCATGCCGGTCCCGAAGGCGGTCCGCCGCCGATCGAGCCGGCTCGAAGCGCTGCCGCAGCACGGGGCGGCGGCATACCTCGTGGAGCGTGCCGCCGTCCGAGAGCCAGGCCAGCCGCGCGGCGCCCAGCGCCCCGCCGGCTTCGCTGCCTTCGCAAATCGCGAGCGGCGTGTCCAGCACATCGGCCAGCCGTTGCGCCCACCAGGTGCTGCGCGCGCCGCCGCCGACCAGCACCAGATCGCCAGCCGGCCGGGCAAGCGTGTCGAGGCCGTCGCGCAGCCCGAAGCTCACGCCTTCGACCACTGCATAGGCGACATCGGCCGGGCCGTGCCCATGCGTGAGGCCGAACAGCACACCTTGCGCATCGGCATCGTTGTGCGGAGAGCGTTCCCCCGACAAGTAGGGCAGGAACAGCGGAGCGCGTTGCCGCGCCTCTTCGCCCACTGACGCGGCCGCGGCGAGCAGCGCCGCCTCGTTGCCGAGGCCGAAGCTGCGCGCGCCCCAGCTCACGGCGCTGGAGGCCGAGAGCATCACCGACATCTGGTGCCAGCGCCCAGGCAACGCATGACAGAAGGCATGCACCGCGGCTTCGGGCCGCGGCTCGAAGCGCTCCCCGCAGACGAAGATCACGCCGGAGGTGCCCAGCGAGACGAAGCCCTGTCCCGCTTCCACCAGCCCCATGCCCACCGCGCTGGCCGCGTTGTCGCCGGCACCACCGGCGATGGTCACGCTGGCGGCCATGCCCCAGCGTTGTGCGAGCTCGGGCTTGAGCCGCCCCGCGGGCGCGCTGCCTTCCACCAGTCGCGGCATCTGCAGGCGCGACAGTCCACAGGCGCCCAGCAGTTCGTCGGACCAGTCGCGGGCGCCCACGTCCAGCCACAGCGTGCCCGAGGCATCCGACATGTCGCTCGCGAACTCGCCGCTCAGCATGAAGCGCAGCCAGTCCTTGGGCAGCAGCACATGGGCGATGCGCGCGAACAGTTCGGGCTCGTGCTCGCGCATCCACAGCAGCTTGGGTGCGGTGAAGCCCGGCATTGCGAGATTGCCGGCGATGGCGCCCAGCCGCGGCACGCGCGCGGCGAGCGTGCGGCATTGGGCGGCACTGCGGCCGTCGTTCCAGAGGATGGCGGGGCGCAGCACGCGGTCTTGCGCATCCATCGCCACGGCACCGTGCATCTGGCCCGACAGGCCGATGGCGCGCACGACCGACAAGGCCGCAGCCTGCGTGCGCCGCAACTCGGCCATGACGGTTTGCAGTGCCTCCCACCATTGAGAGGGCGCCTGTTCCGAACACACCGGCGCCGGCCGGTCGACCGTGAGCGGCGCTCGCGCCAGCGCGACGATGCGGTGGTCCGGCGCCAGCAGCAGCGCCTTCAGCTCCGAGGTGCCGAGATCGAGTCCGAGGTACAAGCGCAGGCCCTCTTCAGCCGCCGCCGAAGCGGTGGTCGCTCTGGCGCCGGAACTCGGTCGGCGTCATGCCCTTGATCTCCAGGAAGCGGCGGTTGAAGTTGGCGACGTTGTTGAAGCCGACCTGGTAGCAGATGTCGGTCACGTAGTGGTCGGTCTGCATCAGCAGGTGGCAGGCGCTGTTGATGCGCACGCGGTTCACGAAATCGGTAAAGCTGTTGCCGGTCGAGCGCTTGAAGAACCGGCTGAAGCGGCTCTCGCTCATGCCCAGCTCGGTGGCGATGTCGGCCATCACGATCGGCTCGGCCAGGTTGGAGGTGATGCGATCGACGATGACGTTGATCTGGTCCACGCCGGCATCGCCCTCCACGCCCTGCATCTGCACGTTGGAAAGCAGCCGGTAGTCGGTGCATTGCGCCAGGTCGGCGAGGTAGGCGCAGAAAAGACCGAAGCGGCGCAACCCGCGTGCGCCCTTGACTGCGTCCCAATGCGCCAGCGCGCGCTCGGCCATGCCGAAGAACTCGATGCCATGGCGCGAGCGCTCGAGCAGCAGCATGACCTCGCGCAGTTCGGGAATCTCGGCGGCAGAGCGTTCGATGGGCTCGTGCCGGAACTGGATCACGCGGTCGCGCCCGGCCGCGCCGCCCACAGGTGCGTCGAGCGAGATCCAGTTGTGCGGCAGCCGCGGCCCGCACAGCACCAGGTGACCAGGCAAGAAGGGTCCGATCCAGTCGCCGATGAAGGCCTTGCCCGAAGTCTCCGTGATGAGGTGCAGCTCGTACTCTTCATGGAAATGCCAGCGCACCAGCGGACTCGGAAAGCCGTGTGCGAGGCAGCGCACCAGGCCCGATTCTTCCTGCGCCTCGTAGCCCAGCGACGGCGAGCGCGTGATGTCGCGCTCGAGTTCGGGTTGCCGTTGGCGGGGCAGGTTGCGGTGGCGCACCGATGTCATGGCCGGTTTCTCTCTGAACGGGAAGTCACGCCTTCAGCTCATGACGTTACCACCGTCGACGTTGAGCGTCTGGGCCGTGATGTAGCGCGCCTCGTCGCTGGCCAGGAACACGGCGGCGCCGGCGATGTCGCCCGGCGTGCCCATGCGGCCGAGCGGCACCTCCAGGCCGACCTGGCGCTTCTTCTCGCCCGGCGCGCGGCTTTCGTACTTCGCGAACAGCGCATCCACGTGGCTCCACATCGGCGTGTCGACCACGCCCGGCGCGATGGCGTTCACGCGGATGCCGTGCGGTGCCATCGCCAGCGCCGCGCTCTGCGTGTAGCTGATGACGGCAGCCTTCGTCGCGCAGTAGTGCGACACCAGCGCCTCGCCCCGCCGGCCGGCCTGCGAGGCCATGTTGATGATCGAGGCGCCCGGCGTGCCGGCATCGACCATGTGCCGCAGCACGTGCTGCATCACGAAGAACATGCCCTTCACGTTGACTGCGAACAAGCGATCGAAAGAGGCTTCGTCGCTCTCCAGCAGCGGCGCCATGTCGAAGACGGCGGCGTTGTTGACCAGCGTGTGCACCGGCCCGTTGGCCGCCTGTGCCGCATCGAGGAGGCGGGCGAGCGATGCGGTGTCGGCGACATCGGCCTGCAGGTAGGCCACCCGGTTCGGGAGGTTGCGCTGCAGGCTTTGCACGGCTTCGGGAGGCGCGGGCGCGCGGTCCACGAGCGTGCACCGCGCACCTTCGGCAAGGCTGGCTTCGGCGATCGCAAGCCCGATGCCGCCGCCGGCACCGGTCACAAGCACGTGGCGTTGTTCGAGGCGCCCTGTCATGCCCTCGCTCCTTCGATGAGTGTTCGAACGCGTGCGCCGGCTTCGCGCACCGCCTGTTCGAGCCGCGTGTCTCCGGCGGCGTCGCCCCACAGGCCGGTGTCGGCGCACAGTGCCGCGACCGGATCGGCTGCATCGCAGATGGCGTGCGCAGTTGCTTTGTCCATGCCCTGGTCCTGGTAGGTGTAGGGGAGGGTGCCTTGATGCCAGCGCCGCAGGAAGGCGAGGAAGAGCGCCGGCAGCATCGCAACGCTGTGGATGCTCTCGCCGTGCGCCAGGCGCTCGCGCACCGTCGGGGCGATGAAGCCCGGGATCTTCGAGAAGCCGTCCATCGCCACGCGCTGGTTGGTGTCGCGAATGGCCGGATTGCCGAAGCGCTCGAGCACGACGTCGCGGTACGCGGGCAGGTCGACCGGGCTCGGATGCCCGCCGCGGTTCAGGCAGGGGATCACATCGTGCGTCACGTAGTCGAAGGCCATTTGCCGGATCGCCGGCGTATGCGTGCCCTCGTGGATGTACTGCAGCCCGACCAGCGTGCCGGCCCAGGCGATGCAGCTGTGGCTGGCGTTGAGGATGCGGATCTTCGCTTCTTCGTAGGGTGCCACCGAATCGACCAGTTCCACGCCCACGCGCGCCCAGTCGGGCCGGCCTTGGATGAAGTCGTCCTCGATCACCCACTGCGTGAAGCGCTCGGCGGTGACCGGCGCGGCGTCGTCCCAGCCGGTCGCCTCGCGCACGCGCTGGCGCAGCTCGGGCGGCGGGCGCGGCGTGATGCGGTCGACCATTGCGTTGGGGCAGGTGGTGTTCTCGCGCACCCAGGCTGCCAGCGCCGGCAGCCCCGCCTGCTCGATGAATTCCAGCAGCCCCCGGCGGAAGCGTTCGCCGTTGTGGCGCAGGTTGTCGCAGTTGAGCAGTGTCAGGGGGCCGGCACCAGCGTTCGCGCTGCGGGCGCGCAGGATCGCGCAGACCGCGCCGTAGATGGTCTGGCCGGCCTCGCCGCGCCGCGCCCGCGCGAGGTCATCGGCCAGCTCGGCGTCGCGTGTATCGAGGCAGTCCTGCGGGTCGAGGTAGTAGCCTGCCTCGGTGACGGTGAAGGACACGATGCGCGTGCGCGGATCGGCTCCGCGCGCAATCACCTCCCGAAGCGACGGTTCCCAGGCCAGGACCTCCCGGATGGCGCCGATGCGCTGGTACCGATAGTCGCCGGCGGGTGAGACGGTCTCGAGCATGTAGCAGCCGTCCTGCGCGCGAAGCGCCGACAGCAGCTCGGCCATGTCGGGCCGAAGGTTGGCGCCCGAGAGCGACCAGCGGGCGTCGCCGGCCTCGATCAGCTGCTGCAGGTAAACCGCCTGGTGGGCGCGATGGAAGGAGCCGAGTCCGAGATGCAGGATCACGAACTCCGAAAGAGGGCGAACAGACATGGCGCGAATGCAGGCTCAAGCAGCGACGGTGCGGCCTTCGCGGTTGAAGAAATGCAGCACGGAAGGATCGAGCTCGACGCCGACCGTGTCACCCGGATGCAGCGGCGTGCGCTCGTTCTGCCGCGCCACCAGCGGCACGCCGCCGACGTCGACGTGGATCAGCGTGTCGGCGCCGAGCGCCTCGACCAGCTCGACCCGCGCCGGCGCGCCGTGCTGCCTGTCCGGGTGCACGCGCAGGCCTTCCGGCCGCACGCCGAGGAAGCCATCCGCCGGCAGCCGGCCGTTGACCTGCGCGGCGAAGCTCGGGATCGCACGCGCCTGCACCATGTTCATCGAGGGCATGCCGATGAACTGCGCGACGAACTGGTTGGCGGGCCGGTCGTACAGCTCCATCGGCGTGCCGACCTGCTCGATCATCCCGTCGCGCAGCACCACCACGCGGTCGGCCAGCGTCATGGCCTCGACCTGGTCGTGTGTCACGTAGATGCTGGTGGCGCCGAGCGCCCGGTGCAGCTTGCTGATCTCGACGCGCGTGTTGCCGCGCAACGCTGCGTCGAGGTTGGACAGCGGCTCATCGAACAGGAAGACCTTGGGCGCACGCACGATGGCCCGGCCGATGGCGACTCGCTGGCGCTGTCCGCCGGAGAGCTCCTTGGGCGTGCGGTGCAGGTACTGTGTGAGGTTGAGGGTCTTGGCGGCGTGGTCGACCTTGGTCTTGATCACATCCTTGGACACTTTTGCCAGCTTGAGCGCGAAGGACATGTTGTCGAACACGCTCATGTGCGGGTAGAGCGCATAGCTCTGGAACACCATCGCAAGGTCGCGCTTGCCCGACGGCGTGTGCGTGATGTCCCGGCCGTCGAGCGACAGGGTGCCGCTGCTGATGGGCTCGAGTCCGGCGATGAGGCGCAGCAGCGTCGATTTGCCGCAGCCCGAGGGGCCGACGAAGACGATGAACTCGCCTTTGTCGATCTGCAGGTCCACGCCCTTGATGACGTGGGTGTCGCCGAAGCTCTTCTTGATGTTGTCGAGTTGGAGGTAGGCCATGGAGAAGTCCTTTACTTGACGGCACCGAAAGTCAGGCCCTGCACGAGCTGCTTCTGGCTGAACCAGCCGAACACCACGATGGGCGCGATGGCCAGCAGCGAAGCGGCCGAGAGCTTGGCCCAGAACAGGCCTTCCGGGCTGGAGTAGGAGGCGATCAGCACGGCCAGCGTGCCGGCCTTGGCCGAGCTGAGATTGAGCGCCCAGAAGGCCTCGTTCCAGCTCAGCACCAGGCACAGCAGCCCGGTGGAGGCGAGCCCGCCGACCGACAGCGGCATCACGACGTTGCGGAACTCCGTCCAGAGGTTGGCGCCGTCCATGCGCGCGGCCTCCAGGATCTCCGGCGGGATGTCCTTGAACGCGGTGTAGAGCATCCACACCATGATCGGCAGGTTCGACAGCGTGAAGACGATGACGAGCGCGGTGCGCGAGTCGAGCAGGCCCGCGGTCTGCGCGATCACGTAGATCGGCACCAGCGCGCCCACGGCCGGCATCATCTTGGTGGAGAGCATCCACATCAGGATGTCGCGCGTGCGCCGGGTGCGAAAGAAGGCGAACGAATAGGCCGCCGGCGCGGCGATCAGCAGGCCGAGGAGGGTGGAGCCGATGCTGGTGATCAGCGAGTTCTTCGCGAACAGCAGGTAGTCGCTGCGGCGCTGCACTTCGGCGAAGTTGTCCAGCGTGGGCTCGAACACGAAGAGCGGCGGCACGTGGATGGCCTGCAGCTCGGTCTTGAAGGAGGTCAGCACCAGCCAGCCCAGCGGGAAGAAGAGCAGCAGCGAGACGGCCCAGGCACCGGCGGTGCGCAGGACGAGGGGGAGGACGCTGTCGGTTTGCATGTCGATTCCCCTTCAGTCGAGGCTCTTGCCGATGATGCGGATGAGGAAGGCCGCCACGATGTTGGCGAGGACCACCGCGAACAGCGCGCCGGCCGAGGCGACGCCGACGTCGAAGTTCATCAGCGACTGCTTGAAGATCATGTAGGTGAGATTGGTGCTCTCGTTGCCCGGCCCGCCGTTGGTCGTGACCGCGATCTCGGCGAAGACCGAGAGCAGGAAGATCATCTCGATCATGATCACCACCGCCATGGGCCTGGCGAGGTGCGGGATGGTGAGGTAGCCGAAGCGCTGCACGGCGCTCGCTCCGTCCATGCGGGCGGCTTCCATCTGCTCGCGGTCCAGCGACTGCAGCGAGGTGATGAAGATCAGGCAGGCGAAGGGCAGCCATTGCCACGCCACCATGATGATCACGGAGAGCAGCGGCACGTCGGTCAGCCAGTCCACCGGCTCGGCACCGAAGAAGCGCCAGAGGTCGGCGAGCACGCCGTAGATCGGGTTCATCATCATGTGCTTCCACAGCAGCGCATTGACCGTGGGCATGACGAAGAAGGGCGAGATCAGCAGCACGCGCACGATGCCGCGGCCGGGAAAGGGCTCGTTGACCAGCAGCGCCAGCAGCACGCCGAGCACCACGGTCGAGCCGATCACGCTGCCGATCAGGAGCAAGGTGTTCCCGACCGCCGGCCAGAAGTCCGGGTCGGTGATGAAGTACTCGAAGTTCTCGAAGCGGGCGAAGGGATGGTCGCCCGGCTGCATCAGGTTGTAGTTGACGAACGAGAAGTAGATCGTCATTGCCAGCGGCACGATCATCCAGAGGAAGAGCGTGAGCACGGCCGGCGCCATCAGCAGGCGCGGCAGAAGGCGCGGGGTCGCAGCGGTCTTTTCCTTTTTCTTCTTCTTTCCGCTCTGCTGGGAGAAGCCGGGCAGGGGCGGAACGCCGTCCGCGCGTTCCACGCCTGTGGCCCGGCCCTCCCCGACGGGGGAAGGGATGAGGGTGCTCACTTGTAGTACCCGGCTTTCTTCATCTCGCGCTCTGCCGCCGTCTGCGAGGTCTTGAGCGCCTGGTCGACGGTCGTCTTGCCCGAGAGCGCCGCGCTCATCTGCTGGCCCACCGCGACCCCGATGGCCTGGAACTCGGGAATGGCGGCGTATTGCACGCCGACATAGGGCGACTTGGGCAAGGTGCTGTCGTTCGGATTGGCGGTGTCGATGGCCTTCTTCTCGGCCTCGGCGAAGCGCGCCGCCTTCATGAACTCGGGCGTCGCATAGGTCGACTTGCGTGTGCCGGTCGGGACGGCGCTCCAGCCTTGTTCCTTGGCCACGAGCTTGATGTAGTCCTTGGAGGTCGCCCACTTGATGAAGGTCTGCGCTGCGTCGACCTTCTGCGAGCCGGCCGGGACCGCCAGCGCCCAGGCCCACAGCCAGTTGGCGCCCTTGGGCGTCACGGCGGTCGGTGCCTGCGCGAAGGCCACCTTGTCGGCGACCTTCGACTGCTTGGGATCGCTCACGAAAGACGCAGCAATGGTCGCGTCCACCCACATGCCGCACTTGCCTTCGTTGAAGAGCGCCAGGTTCTCGTTGAAGCTGTTGGCCGACGCGCCGGGCGGGCCGTAGGCCTTCATGAGGTCGACGTAGAAGGTGATCGCGTCCTTCCAGGGCTTGGTGTCGATCTGCGGCTTCCAGCTCATGTCGAACCACTGGCCGCCGTTGGTGTTGACCATGGTGGTGATGAGGGCCATGTTGTCGCCCCAGCCCGGCTTGCCGCGCAGGCACATCCCGTAGACGCCGCCCTTCGGGTCGTGCACCTTGCCGGCAAGTTCCTTCACCTGCGCCCAGGTGGGTTGGTCGGGCATCTTGAAGCCCACCTTGTCGGCCAGGTCCTTGCGGTACATCAGCATCGAGCTCTCGCCGTAGAAGGGCGCGGCGTAGAGCTTGCCGTCGGCCGACAGGCCGCTGCGCATGGCCGGCAGCAGGTCGTCGACGTCGTAGGCGGCGTCGGTGGCGATCGGATTGAGCCAGCCCTTCTTGGCCCAGATCGGCGTCTCGTACATGCCGATCGTCATCACGTCGAACTGGCCGCCCTTGGTCGCGATGTCGGTGGTGACGCGCTGGCGCAAGGTGCCTTCCTCGAGCGTGACCCACTTGAGCTTGATGTCGGGGTGGGCCTTCTCGAACAGCGGCGTGAGCTTCTGCATCTCGATCATGTGCCCGTTGTTCACCGTGGCAATGACCAGTTCGGTCTCGGCATGGGCAGCCAGGCCCGCGCCGGTGAGCGCGAGCACCAATCCCGCCTTCAGAAAACGCTTCATCTCGATGTCTCCTTGTGGTTTGGCGACGAGGCAGTCGCTTCAACCATTCTGGAGACCTTGGCTTGCAGAATCGGTACTCGATTTTTCGGTTTCTATACTTGAATGCACTGATTGCTCAGTGACTTCCCTAATCCGGGCAACCAGGGATGCACCGCCGGCCCATGGCCTCAGAGGTCGGTGGCGTCCTCCAGCTGCCCTTCCAGGGCCTTGTGACCCTTGCGCGTGATGGCCAGCACCTGGGCCGGCTTGTGGCTCTCGGACCCGCCGGGCAGCGACTCCGGTGGCGGGATGAAGGCATTGACGAGCTCGGCGGCGCGCAGCACGCGCAGCTTGTCGAGCTCGGCCGGTGCGTAGACCGTGTAGGGCAGCGGTTGCTGCGCGATGTGCCGGAGCAATTCCATCGGCATGAGCGTCTCCTTTCTTGCGGCGGCGAATATTCTGTGTGACCGCGCCTTGCCGGTGCAAGTCAATTGCAAATGCGTGCGGCCAACCTGCGTGTGCTGCAGTGCAGCGGGAAGCCTCGCAGGGCTGCTTCAGGATTCGTGCACCTCGGCCCGGCTGTCGGCCCACTGCATGGCCTGCTGCTCGGCATGCCGCAAGGCCTCTGCCTCGGTGCGGCAGAGATCGGCATCGTTGACAAGTGGCACCAGCTTCTCGCTGGGCCATCCGAGCTGGCGGGTGACGACCGGGCGGAACTGCCCGGGCCGCTCCTTCTCGGCGCTGCAGATGAAGTGATAGCCCCGATACACGAACACCACATTCCTGGACATGGCTGCTCCACGTCCGCCAATCTTTCTGCTACTTCCCGAGGTATTGGCGGACTGCCTCGACCGAAGTGCCTGCGGCGGCAACTGCCGCCCTCAACTGCGCCTCGCTGACGCCCAGCTCCTTCGTCCAGTAGCGAAGCTCGTGCGTCTCGCTGACGTTGATGCGCGACCGATCCTGCGGGCCGCGGTTGCTCAAGTCGTCGGGCATGCTCTGTCTCCTTTTTTCCGTAGTTGGAGTGTTGCGCAACAAGAAAGTGCTGACGACGGACGCAGGCGCGAGGCGGTGCGGGAACAGGACTGACGTGCGCGCCGGCGCGGGGAGACGACGCGCAGGTGCAGGCGCAGGACAGCGTCCTGGCTTCGCTGCCCTCTGCTGGCTTTTCGGTACAGGGCTCTGCGTCCCTGTCTGACGGAGCGGCGGCAAGTGCAATGCGTAGTGTTGGCGTCTGGATGCAAGGAATCGACCATGGCTATTCGACAAACGCAGGCCAAGAGCGACGATCGGGACGACAAGCGCGTATTGCGCTGGGGCGTGATCATGGTGGCCGTCCTGGTGGTCCTGGCCGTGCTGGCGACCTACCTGCTCTCCGAATCGCGGGAGCGCTCCCCGGTCATGCAGGAGCCCACTCAGCAGGCGCCGCAGAAGCCGCCCGCGCCGCCCCAGTAGCCGACAAGGAGTTGCGATGCCTGAAGACCTCGACATTCCCGTTCCGTCTGCCCCCGAGTCTCCCCGAGCGGTCTTGCAGGCCCTCGCCGAGCGCGTCGGCGTCCTGGCGCCGGGCGCGCCGCTTTCCGACGAACTGCTCGCGTTTGCCATGGCCGTCGCGGACCTGCAGTCCGAGGGCAAGCTGGGGGAGGGACGAAAGAGCGGGCGCGACTGAGGCCTTTCGCGGCGTTCGCGCCCGTAGCCATGGTCCGTCTCGACGATTTCAAGCCCATGCTCCTGTCGGAGCGCTCTTTGGGGCTGCACGAGCGCGGCTGGATCTATGAGCTCAAATACCACGGCTTGCGGGTGACCTCCGCGTTCGGCGATGGCCTCGCCCAGCTCCGGACGCGCAACGGCGCCAACGCGACCAGGTGGTTTCCCGAACTCTGCGACAGCCTGTCGGCCGTGGCGAGCGGCCCCTACGTCACGGACGGCGAAGTGTGTGTGCTCGACGACGAGGGTCGAAGCGACTTCCAGGCGTTGCAGGAACGCGCCCGCCACCGCTGTTGGTACCTGAGCGCGAAGCCGGTTGTCTATTGCGTTTTCGATCTTCTCGTCGATCGAGGGGTGGACATCACGACGCAGCCGCTGATGTTGCGCAAGGCCGCCCTTGGGCGACTGTTCCGCGAGCTTCCCTGGGGCATTTTCGTGGTGAGGTACTCCGACAAGGGCGGGGCGCATCTGCTCGAGCAGCCGGCGCAGCTTCCTGGCCCCGAGGCGTTCATCGCCAAGCGACGCTCCAGCATCTATCTGCCGGGCGTACGCACCAGCGAATGGGTGAAGATCAAGCGCAAGCCTTGCAAGGAAAACGGCCGCGCTCCCGGTTCGCTGGCGCGGCGTTCATGCCCCGTTCGTCCTGCGCCGGCTTCCTGAGCTGGAATCGCGACTTCAAAGGCCCGGCCGGCTCTCGAGTCGGTCTTTTGTTTTAAGGTGCTCGTCCATGAAGCTTTTCGTCGCCTCGCTCGCTGTTGCACTCGCTGGACTTTCCCATGCCGGGACGCCCGGGTCGGAGTCTCCCGAGGGCCAGGCCCCGGCGGTTGTCGGCGACATCGTGGACGCCTCGGGCAAGATCAAGGCGAGCGCCTACCGCGACCTGGCGTACAAGTTCGGGCAGGACGCCGGCATGGCCTATCGGTTCGGACCGCCGGCATCGAAATCGGGCGTGCCCACGCTGCCCCTGCGCGAGGACCTTGGCGCCATTTCGCATTGCGGCGGGAGCCCCGGCTGCAAGACCCACTACCAGCTCGGAAAGGAAAGCAGCAAGGCCGACAACCCCTATGTAAGCACGCATGGCGTGGCGATCGGGACGCCGGACGCGCCTAACTCCGTCGCCGGCTCGGTCGCATGGTTCCAGGCGCAGGCCACGGACCGCGAGACCTGGATGCAGCGCCCGCAGCTGCTGTGGCAGGACAGGTCCCTGTCTCCGCCGGCGCTGCGCGACTACTTCTCGCACGGCGCGCTGTCACCGAACAGCGCCGCCAGTCTGCCGATCGCGGAGACCCGGGGGGAGGGCGGCGCCGACGGACCCTCGACCCGCATGTCGCTGGTCGCGACGCAAGGGAGCCCCACCGAAGGCGCCACCATCTACACCGTCGGCACGTACACCGCGCAGCAGCGCGCCTTCGTGCGGCTTCCCGCCGGCAAGGTGCCCACCGCCCTCGCCGTCACGCCGATGTCCGAATTCGCACTGGCGACGATCTGGGACACGGTGGCCCTCAAGGGCCAGGTCGCCGTGATTGCCCTGGGTGGCGTGCCGATGAACCGCACCTGGCAAAGGAAGGACGACTGGTACGACTGGTGGCATGACTGGATGGATGGTTCCAAGCCGGGCTTCCCGAATCAGGGCGGCATCGGGTTCATGAAGGTCGTGGGCTATGTCGACTTGCCGGCGAACGTGACGGCGCCCACGGCCATCAAGGTCACGACCGGGATCGATCCGGTGGCCATGATCGTGCACCCGGTGGGCAAGGAGATCTCCTCGATCGGCGCCCTCGGCTCACCGCTGGCCGGCAATCGGGCGAAGTTCCTGCCGGGGGGCGAGTTCTACGAGCGCTACGCCAAGGGGGGCGTGGCCGTCGTCACCTCGCAATCGGAAAGGACGGCGGCCTTTGTCGATCTCGGCCCCTTGTTTCGCCACTTCAATTCGATGTACCTCGACACGGCCGAGAAGAACGCGCAGACCCAGAAGCTCGGCATGAGTGCCGGTGAGTGGCCTTACCCGCTCGCGCCCGGCGCGGTCCCGGTCGTTGCGAAGGTCATCAAAGTGCCGGGCACGCCCGTTGCCGTCGAGACCACCGCCACCCTCGGGTACTGGTCCAAGGATGAGCGTGAGCGCGTCCCCGGCACGCCGTACTGGCGGGCGACGCCGCGCTCCGCGAGAGCCTGGATCGCGACGCGCGAGGGCGAGTTGCACATCTACTCGCTCGGGGGTTACGCCGCCGGGCCGAAGCCGACCACGCCGAAGCCGGCCGAGATCGCACCCGTCGGCAGGGTCACGGGGCTGGGCAGAAACATCACCTGGCTCGCCAAGTCGAAGGGCTTCCCCGGCCGCCGCGACACAGCAAACGATTCAGTTCTCTTCACCGCGCGCGGCGACCGTGCATGGGGCTGGGTGGGATTCGGCGATGACCAGAACGGCGGGTCGGTGATACGCCGCATGGCGGACTCGCGCGTCGACCCGATCATGGTGACCGAGGCCGACCAGTATTCGACCTCGGGTGGCGTGGTGACGGTCGCCGACTACACGGGCAAGGCGATCAGGAACTACCGTTTCAGCAGCGTGGTCTACCCGCGCAATTCAAGCCAGACCTCGTTCTGCCCGCAGGACAAGGGCGGCTGCCCGACGCTGACGCCAGAGGGGGAGTACGCGGGATCGCTGGATCTGCCTTTTCGGCCGTTCTCGGTGCATTCGTCGAATGCGCCGTGATCCGGCGCTGAAGCTCGAGCACGAACGGGCTGAGCCGAAGATCCACGAACGGAAGAGCCTTCACGTTCGAGTGCACACAACGAAGGGCCCTCCGCCAACTTTCGTTCGCGCGGAGGGCCCTCGCAGTCTCGGATTGCCGCAGAGGGTGTTGCCGAAACCGTGCTTTCATTGTCTGTTGGACAGCAGGGTCGCGCTATTCGCCAAGCGCCATAGTCCGAGTGGGAAACGGCCTGCAGCGTGATTTTTTCAGGCTTCAAAGAAGAAAGCCCCGCTGCCTTTCGATAGCGGGGCTTTCAGTGCCTGTGAGGCTTGTAGTGGCTCCTCGACCTGGGCTCGAACCAGGGACCTACGGATTAACAGGCCCGCGTCGGATCGGCTGGAAAGCCGCATGGATGCTGAGGTGCGGCTCCGTGGCTGTCCAATATTTTCGAGTCCGCAGCTGCGCATCCGTCCCAAGGGACGTCGGACAAAGGGCTGGATATTGGACAGGTTCACCAGCCGATTCTCAGTTGGTTCGGAGCTGCGGTTTCGCGCCAACGAGCCTTGATGTACTACATGTCGGTGGCACCCTTGCCGGTGAGGTCCCGGGACCGAAGGAAGGCATTTCCTTGACTTGGGCACGGCAGCGCGCATGGTCGCAGCGAGTGCTGCAGCGGCGCCCAGCTGATCGGATCGCATCGGCTGCATCGTAGAGCTCGACGGCGCGGCATGGTGCGCGCACCGCTCCGATTTCATCAACCTCCAGGTCTCTCCGGTCGGCTTCGGCGATACCGCGCTGGCAGCGACGGCCGAGCTGTGCAAGGGCCTGGGCTACAAGCCCAGCAAGATGTGGGGCTCCAGCTTCCAAGACCTGCTGAGCCAGGATCTCGCCACGGGAAGCGCTGCATGAGCGCCATCAGTAAACGCGAAGCGATGAAGCTGGTTGCCGACATCCGGAACGCCAACGTCAGCGGGCACGCGCTCGCTGCTCGCATGAGTGGCGGCTACCAGGCCGGGACTACGCCGACTTCCTGCAGCAGAAGTTCCCGCTCGCACAGTTCAAGGGCTTCGACGTGTCGATCGAGGAGGTCAACCCTCACCCTTCGCGAGGCCCGCCTTATTGGCATGGCCAGCGCGGGCGTCGCGCTTCAGTTTGGACGGTAAGGGTCTAGCTCTGGGGCTTGAGATTGCTCGTGCCGAACGCCTTCATGGAATAGATCTCATTGAATTCACCTTCTTTGAACTTCTCATCCACCGTCAAGAGACCTACTTGTATTGCTTTTCCAACAATAAATTGCGCGAGATAAAAACTGCCAGCAGTCAACATAAGCGGCTTGTATTTGCAGTCTTGGCGCTCCGCCCATGTTTTAACCGACCTTGCAAAATCTTCGATTGTCCATTCGCTTGGAAAGCTTTTATCGAAGATCGATCGAATCATCTTGTTGGCAAGAGTTTTTGTCGACATTTGTTGTTCAATCTCCAAAAACAGTAACTCAGATCTTTGAATTAGAAGAGTGCAGGCGCCCGCGATAAATCCGCTAACGCAAGCGGCAATGAATAGGGTTCGCTGAATTAGGCGAACGTGCAATGCGCGTTTTTCCTTGAGCTCGACCATGCGCCTCTCTGCACGCCATCGTGTAAGCTCAAGATACTCTTTTGATAGAGCTAGATCTTGTTGAACCGTGGCTATGGCTTGAGCAGTGTCGGCGTTGGCGTTGGCGTCGGCGTCGGCTCGTTTTTTGGGCGGCTCGTTGGAGGGCTTAACCTTTGGGGTTCCGATAAGATCGTCGTATTCCATTTGGCCCCGGCTAAAGATCCGCAAAAGTCTTGATGTCTCTTCTTTGTAAAACTTAATGCTTTCTTTTAGATCTCTCATTCGTTTGTTGGTGAGTTCGGTCGAATCTGTTTTGGAGGTCTTTAGAATTTCTTCCTCAAATTGCAACAAACTTCTGGATTGCCATTTAATTTGTTCAGAGGCGTCTTCAAAGCTGCGTAGAAGTTTGGGTGTTTCCTCTGCGAGAACTTCGAGTTCGTCGTTAATAAATGGAAGTCGATCATTGATATCTTTTGCAAGAAACACTACGGCTCCGAACACTGTTGCAGCAATGGCCAAAACCATTCTTAGTGCGCGCATGCGGTTTGTGCTCCGCATTTGGATCTCTCGCTTTGCTTCGCCGACGCGAGCATCAACGGTCAAGGCAACTCTGGCTTGTTCGAGGGCGAGACGCGCAAGTTCTCGGGCGGTTTCTAGTGGAACAAGC
This sequence comes from Variovorax sp. PBL-H6, assembly GCF_901827155.1. Classification (NCBI taxonomy): domain Bacteria; kingdom Pseudomonadati; phylum Pseudomonadota; class Betaproteobacteria; order Burkholderiales; family Comamonadaceae; genus Variovorax; species Variovorax sp. PBL-H6. Next base: position 3,654,879 of record NZ_LR594659.1, on the reverse strand, counting down.
GCTGTTGAAGCAGATCTCGCAAGGAGCACTTCGCGAGCTTGGAGCAAGTTCGCCATTGCGTCGTGATCGCCGCCTCGGTCAGGGTGGGCACTTGACGCAAGCCGACGGAATGCGTCGTCTATGTCGGTTGACGTGGCATTTGGCGGCACACCAAGTAGCTCTCTCGCAGCGGCTGTGTCCACGGCGCTCTCCTGCTCGTTGTTGCGCATCGTCGCCGGGCGGAGCCAACAAGGCAACACAAGAGGAAGAGCTTCGTCGACACATAGAGTTCTGAGTCACCCAGCCGCTGCCTCAAGGCCGAGTCGATGATGGAGGCGCGCATACTGTAGCCAGCCCCGGCCAATAGGTCGGCTGTTGGCATCCAGTGATGTTGGAGAATCTCGCCCGGATGAGCATGGATGACGGCGACAAGGTAAGGCGAAACTTGGTGGTGGCGAGCTCCATTACGATGCTCTTGGCCTGGCTCCAAGTACCGTTGGTCTCGGTTGTGGACCGCCTCTTCGGGACGAAAGCAGAGGGCTATTCGCCCACCGCATGGCGGGTCTGGGTCGCAGTACTGGCGGTCCTGATGTATCTCGCTCTTAGGTTCCGCTTTTCACACGAGGTCGAAGAGGGTATGAAGGCCTTCCGCGATGCTCGGCGCCAACGCTACAGGGCCCTCTACCAGCGACACCTCAAGGATCTGGAAGAGCTCGCCACGCAAGGAACACTGGCACCCGGTCCATTTCGCGAGGAGGTCGAGACCCCGGCTCTTTGGCGACATCGTGAATGAGCTCGAGGCCGTGGCCCCAGAGCTCACCAAGAGAATCCTGGAAGCACAAGAGGCTGCCGCTGCGCAGCGGTGTTCACGGAATGGACGCCAGACGGTCGCATCCGGCACCCGTCCTTAAGTCCTTAAAAGGCTGCGGACGGACAAGCCGTCGCGAGCCATCGTCCGGGAAGCGCCCGCTGTACAGCCTTAGCTGGGCTCCTGTTGAGGGCCTGGGTGAAGGTGAAGCGGAAGAACGCGATCCCGGCGCGGCATCAAGCTCTTGGCGAAGAGCAAGGACATCTCGCTCTTGGGCGAGAGCTACCGTATAGTAGTACGGTGTGCTGAAACTCGGTTTTTGGCCGTGCGCAGAGCCTTGGTGCGTTGCGCCTTCGCATCTACTTTCGGGGACGCCTCTGCTTTCCGAGACGCACTTCAAAATTCAATTCGTGCGGCTCGTCGTCGATCTTCACGACGATGGTCTTGAGTCCTGGCCCACCAGTGACAAAGGGTTGAAAGCGCAAAATTAGGTTGGCCGTTTGACCTTCTTTGAAATCAACCTTCTTGTCCCCCTGGATTTCCGGGGGCCTTGCGGGCAAACTGTCCTTGAACTCGACCGCAAGCGAATGATTACCGCCTAAGCCCGCAATGGTTACGAGAGCCGCCAGACCATGAAGAACCAACGGAGCTTCTAAGGTCGGTGGCGCGGCGCCAGGCAGTAGGTTTGCAACTACAACCAAGTCTGTATAAAGCCCTATGCCGCTCACCTTTCCGTCGGCTTCTCTTCTAAAGTCGTCAGCGATATAGAGACGAAATGAAGGCTTCCTACTTGCCTTTACTCTTGATCGGGCTGTTGCCATATGTTTAATAAAACAGCAAAAAACTTGTTGGAAATATCAATGAGCAATTCGGGCAAGATCTTCGATGAAGAAGGAGGAAGGAGACTTTCCATAACCTTCAACGTTGTCTACCCGCTCCACTTTGGACGTCCATAGTTCAATTCCTTCGACGGTGCTTCGTGCAGTGGCTTGGGCCATGAATGCGGTTGCGGAATATGCGGGATCAAAGTTGGCACTCCATTCTTCCCAGTCGTAACCTCCTGACGCTCCGGGCGAAAGTCGTGGCAATGCTGACTTTTGAGCGGAGTAAACCAGGTGCCGTGTCGTGGTGGCGGGAATGGCGGTTTGGACCTGCGGAGCTGGAGCTTCTGCTGCCTGACCTTCAGCGGAGAATAAGAGGCGCAGGCCCAATGCCGAACTCACCTTGAGTATTGTCGAAAAAGACGGGTCGCGTTCACCGGAAAGGGCTTTATACAGACTCTCACGACTCAGGCCGGTCTTTTGTGCAATATCCGCCATGGCAACGCGCGACTTTGCGATTTTTCCAAGTGCTTTAGCTATATATGCCGCATCATCCCCGGCTTCCTCGATGCATGCCATCAGATAAAGGCGCGCCTCTTCATCGTTGCGAAGGTGGTCGGACGTATCATACTTACTGATGCCAAATTTCGCGGCTGCGTCTTTGTTCACTTTAGCCTCTCAATTCATTTGCCATGCTGATGGCCTTCTTGATATCTCTCTTTTGCGAACCTTTGTCGCCCCCGAGAAGCATGAATATCACCGACTCGCCCTCTCGATAGTAATAAAGCCGATACCCCGGTCCATGGTTGATCCGCATTTCGTACACACCCTCACCAACGTGTCCGACATCGCCAAAATGGCCGTCTTCGACCCTGTCCAGGCGCATCAGGACGCGGGCCCGGGCGAGCGTGTCACCCAGTGAGTCGAGCCAAGTCGCGAAGGGTTCGCTCTTCTGAACGTCGAACATGTGAAATGTACTGTAGCCAGGCGGCTACAGCGTAGCCCGACGCACGGATCCGATTGGTCTTTCGACAGATTCGTGTCTTTTACCACCGACCAGAAGCGGGCAAGCCCAAGCGGTAACTGTGGCCAAGACAGGAATTTTGCAAGGTGCTCAGCGCCTGGGGCGGGCCGGACCCTGCGTAGGTCGTGGCGTAGCTTCTGGCCTATGCGGCAGTTCACCCTCTGACAGACTGCGAGCAATCATGGCCGTGTGGGGTGCAGAGCGAGAAGAGTCGTCAAGAGCGGCGGATGGGTGGTGCTGGGCCGACAGAGCGATTCAAGCTTGGCCTGCGTGAGCGATTCGAATCCCGCAGCACCAGGCTATTCCTGACACTGCGCAGGGTACGGGTGACGCAATCCATTGTCACCGCTTGTTCTCTGGCTCCCTCCGTTTCCGCCAGGACCCAAGCCCCGCCAGACGGGGCTTTTTTGCGCCCGTACCCATCACGAGGCGACACCATGGCAGACCACCGCGCGTAAGCGATTCAGACCTTCACCGCGGCTGTATCCAACTCCGTCAGCGCGATGAGCACGTCCGCGTACCTTTTGCGTACGTGGCCGCGACACCGGTGATGACTGACACGACGACAGCACTGAACCACCACTCTGGCGTCAGCAATAGGGTCTTAATCGCCTCCATCCGCGGGCTCCTGCTCCTCGAAGGTTCCCCCATCGTTTGGCTGCTGGATTGGACACGTCCAAAAAACCGTCCAATATCCCTACCAAAAAGTTAGGGGCCGCTCATAGGCGGCCCCTAGGGTAGTGGCTCCTCGACCTGGGCTCGAACCAGGGACCTACGGATTAACAGTCCGGCGCTCTACCGACTGAGCTATCGAGGAACAAGCCTCAAATTATAGCGTCGTTTCTGGCCTCCTCGGCCGGCCTGCCGCGTGCCGGTCGGACCCGCGCAAAATTGCTCAGCCGGCAGCCATCGCCTTCATCAGCCGTGTTGCCGCGCCTTCCGGATCAGCCTCAGCCACCACGGCCCGCACGACCGCCACCGAGCCCACGCCCGTGGCCAGCACCTCGGCCAGGCGCTGTGCATCGACACCGCCAATGCCCACCTGCGGGTAGCCGCGCGTCAGGCGCGCGTAGGCGGCCAAGCGTGCCACGCCCTGGGGTGCGGTGGCCATCTGCTTCAGCGTGGTCGGGTACACCGCGCCCATGGCAATGTAGCTCGGGCTCACGGCGTCGGCGCGCACCATCTCGGCATAGCCATGGGTGCTGACGCCCAGGCGCATGCCTGAGGCGCGGATCGCCTGCAGTTCCTGTGGCTCCAACGCGTCCAGGTCCTCCTGGCCGAGGTGCAGGCCGTAGGCGCGGGCCTCGATGGCAGCCTGCCAGTGGTCGTTGATGAACAGCAGGGCACCGGTGCCGCTCACCGCCTCCACAGCCGCGTGCACTTCACGTTTCACCGCGTCCGCGTCGCCGGACTTGAAGCGCAGTTGGACGGTCGGTACGCCGGCTCGGGCCATGCGGCCGACCCACGCGGCATCGGGCAGCACGGTGTACAGGCCAAGCCGCTCGGGGCAGGGCGGAAAGGCATCGTCGCGCTCGGCTGGCGGAAAGGGCCGCATGCCGAAATCGGCCGGATGCTCCGGCCATGCGCTGGCATCGAAAGCGCCGGTGCGCCGGCTCTGCGCCTGCCAGGCCTGCGCCAGGCATTCGGCATCGACCTCGATGAAGCCCAATGCCGCGCAGGCAGTCTTGGCGCCGCGGTACACCGCGTCCTCGGAAGAGAAGGAGCCGGGTCGATCGCCCGTCTCGCCGAAGCGTGCGGCATGTGCCGCGACGATGGCGCGGGCGATGCGGTTGTGGTCGTTCTGGTCGTTCATGGCATTTACCGCAGTCATTGCGCGTTGGCGTGATGCCAGAAGGGCGTGCCGAGCACGGGCGTGCTGGGCTGTGCCGAATCCTGCGCGGCCATCGCGCCGGCGCGGTGTGCGCTGCGGCCCGCCTGCACCGCGTCGGCAAAGGCGCCGGCCATCGCGACCGGGTCCTGCGCCAGCGCGACAGCGGTGTTGAGGAGCACGCCGTCGTAGCCCCATTCCATCACCTGGCAGGCGTGCGAGGGCAGCCCCAGGCCTGCATCGACCAGCAGTGGAACCGAGAGGCGCTCGCGCAGCACCTGCAACGCGTAGGGATTGACCGGGCCTCGGCCGGTGCCGATGGGCGCGGCCCAGGGCATCACTGCCTGGCAGCCCACGTCGACCAGCCGCTGGCACAGCACCAGGTCCTCGGTGCAGTACGGCAGCACATGGAACCCGTCCCGCACCAGCTGCGAGGCGGCGTCGACCAGGTTCAGGGTGTCGGGCTGCAGGGTGTAGTCGTCGCCGATGAGCTCGAGCTTGATCCAGGGCGTGTCGAACAACTCGCGCGCCATCTGCGCGGTCGCGATGGCCTCCTCCACGCTGTGGCAGCCGGCGGTATTGGGCAGCACCGGCACGTCCAGGCGCCGGAGAAGCTCCCAGAAGCCGTTGCCATCGCTGCCGTTGCCCGGTGTTGCGGTCTGGCGGCGCAGCGAGGCGGTCAGCATGGCGGGCCGGGCTCGGCGTACCGCGGCCTCGAGCACGTCGGGGGAGGAGTAGCGCGCGGTGCCGAGCAGCAGGCGGCTCTGGAAAGCCTGGCCGTAGAGCACCAGGGGGTCGTCGGCGTTCGTTTTCATGATGGGTGGGTCTCCGGTTCAGCCGCCCGTCACGGGGCGGATCACTTCGATGCGGTCGTCGGGGTGCAGGGCGTGCGATGCGTAGTTCGAGCGCGGCACGAACTGGCGATTCACCGCGGCGGCGAAAGGCGGTTTCGCCTCGATCAGGGCGATGGCGTCGGCGAGCGTCGCTCCGTCGGGCAGTGTCTTCGGGTTGTCGTTGATCAGGATGTTCATGGTGCGATGGGCTCCCGGCCGGGTGCCAGCGCGAAGCGTTCGGCCAAGTCCGAGCCGTCTTCCCGCAGCAGCTCCAGCGCAACGTCGAGCATGGCCGGCGCGATCATGAAACCGTGGCGGTAAAGGCCGTTGATCTGCATCACGCCTGCGCGCGGCTGACGAATGGCGGGCAGGTTGTCGGGCAGCGTCGGGCGGCACTGGGTCGCGATCTCGAGAATGCGCGCCTCGGCAAAGCCGCTGTGCACCGCATAGGCCGCGCTCAGCAGCTCCAGCGTCGAACGCACGCTGGCAGGCGACATGTCCTCGGATTCGATTTCGGTGGCGCCGATCACGAACACCCGGTTCGGCTTGGGTGCGATGTAGAGCGGGTAGCGAGGATGCACCAGGCGCGTGGGCCGTGTCAGCGCGACCTCGGGCGCATGCACGCGGATCACCTCGCCGCGCACCCCGCGCAATGCGTTCCATTGCGGCTGGGCGCCGAGACCGCGGCAGTCGATGACGCGTTCGCCCTCGCCGGGGCGGAAATCATCCAGGCTGCGCGGCGCGTGCCAGTGCAGCTGGACGTTCGGCAGGGCCTCCAGCGTGGCGAGCAGCGCCGCGAGCAGCTCGCGGTTGTCGAGCTGGCCTTCTTCGGGCAGCAGCAGGCCCTGCACGAAGCGGCTGCCCAGCGCGGGTTCGAGTGCGGTGATGCCGGCTCCATCCAGCGTGCGCATTGCGGGCAATTCGGGCACCTGCTCGACGGTGCGCGCCAGCACGCGCGCGAGCCGCGCGGCCTCGGCCGCGTCCTGCCGGTGCCACAGCACCAGCGTGCCTTCGCGCTGGAAGAACACCGGCTGCGCCAGCTCGCCCAGCAGTTCCGGCCAGCGCGTCAGCGCGTAGTGGCCCATGCGCACAACTGAAGGTGGCGCCACAGCGGATTCGGCCAGTGGCGCCAGCATGGCGGCGGCAACGCGCGCGGCCGCGCCATCGGCCTGCGGCCCGCCGGCATCGAAGAGCTCGACGCGGCATCCCGCGCGCGCCAACGCCAGTGCCAGCAGCCGGCCCATGAGGCCGGCGCCCAGGATCGCGGCCGAGGCGAAGGGAAGGGCACTGCGCGAGGTCATCGACACGTCCTCAGCCAGGGCCCGCGATGGGGTGGACCATAATTTTCAACATGACCCCAGCAATTTCCCGTTATGCCCGCGTGCTGTCGATTGCCGGTTCCGACAGCGGCGGCGGCGCCGGCATTCAGGCCGACCTCAAGACCTTTTCGGCCCTGGGCTGCTACGGAATGACGGCGATCACCGCGCTGACCGCGCAGAACACACTGGGCGTCTCCGGCATCCATGGCGTACCGCCGGAATTCCTCAAGGCGCAGATCCGGGCAGTGGTGGAGGACATCGGCGTCGATGCGGTCAAGCTGGGCATGCTGCATGCGCCCGAGGTGGTGGAGGTGGTGGCATGGGCCATTGACCATTACCGCCTCGACAAGGTGGTGCTCGACCCGGTGATGGTCGCCACCAGCGGCGACCGGCTGATCGCGGCCGAGACCGTGCAGGTGCTGGTGCGCGAGCTGTTCCCGCGCGCGACCGTGGTCACGCCCAACCTGGACGAGGCGGCGCTGCTCATCGGCCATGCCATCGATGGTGTCGACGCGCTCGACGATGCGGCGAGCGAGCTGCTTGCGCTGGGCGCGCGCGCTGTATTGCTCAAGGGCGGCCATCTGCCGGGCGACGACGTGGTCGACCTGCTGGCCGAGGCCACCGGCGAGCGGTTGCGTCTTTCGTCCGAGCGCATCGCGAGCCGCAACCTGCACGGCACGGGCTGCACCCTGTCCTCGGCCATCGCGGCGCACCTCGCGCTCGGCTACCCCCTGCCGGAGGCGGTCGAACGCGCGCGCGGCTACGTGGTGGCCGCGATGGCCGCCGGTGCGGACGTGAAGATCGGTGCAGGCCATGGACCTCTCAACCACGGTTTTGCGCCAGTGCCGACGGTCCGCCTGCCGCTGCCTGGCGCGTGAACCAGGCCAGCGCGAAGGTGAAGGCCAGCGTGGGCAGCGCCGAGCCGAGTTGAGGCGCCCACCTGGCGCAGCCGTGGTAGACCGCGATGCCCGCGATCCAGATCAGCGCGGCACCCAGGTCGACGCGGCGCGTGCCCGAGGTGGCGGGCGCCTCCCCGGTGCCCAGCCGGCCGAGGATCACGCCGTAGAGCGGCACGAAGACCGAGCTCAGCAGCAGCAGGAAGGGCTCCAGCGTGTGCATCGGCAGCACCAGCGCAAAGCCGATGCACAACACCGCCAGGGCCAGTCCCCAGCGCTTCACGCTCCAGCGCGGCTTCAGGCTGTGGGCCGACACCGAGCCTGAATAGACGTCGCCATAGGCATTGTCGAGCTCGTCGATGAGGATCAGGCCCAGCGCCACGAGCCCGCCCTGCGCCAGCAGCAGCGCCGTCACCAGGTTGCTGCCCGGCTCGGCCGCACTCGCCACCATCACGCCCAGGCCATAGCACCAGATGTTCGCGAGCGCATAGCCCAGCCAGGTGCCGGAGAAGGCGGCACCGAGTCCGCCGGTGCTGCGCTTGCCGTGGCGTGCGTAGTCGGCCACCAGCGGCAGCCAGGAAACGGGCATCGCGATCACCAGGTCGAGTGCGCTGAACAGGCCCATGCTGCCGTCGCCCGGGCGCGTCCAGAAGGCCTCCAGCCCCTTGGCCTGCAACTGCGCAGCGAACTGCCAGCTGAGCCACAGCAACGACAGCAGCACCAGCGGCAGTCCGAAGCGGCTGACGAAGCGCCGCACCAGCTTGACCATGGAGCCGGCCAGCAGCGCCAGCAGAACGGCCCCCCACAGCAGCGTGGTCAGCATGCCGCCGAGACCGCCCTCGAGCGACCAGCCGAAGGCCTGCTTGCCGATGGCCTGCGTGCCCTCGCGCATGATCACGAGCTCGAAGGTGGTCCAACCGATCAGCTGCACGATGTTGAGCACCACCGGCAGCCGCGCGAAGGCGCTGCCATAGGTCGCGTGCATGAGTCCGGCGCTGGCCAGGCCGCTTTCGCAGCCCAGGCGTGCGGTCCAGGCCAGCAGGCCGGCCCCGATGCACGAGCCCAGCACGATGGCGAGCACGGCGTCGCGCGTGCCGACTGCCGGCACCAGGTAGGCACCGATCTGCATCACCAGCAGGCCGACGCCGAGGCTGAACCACAGCGAGAGGTGGTCGTGCCAGTGGAACACGCGGCTGCTCGCAGCGAGCGGCGTCAGCGCTTCATTGTTCTGGGTTGCGGTTGCCATCCATTTGCTCCATTGCAAAGTGTTTGGCAGGTGGGCGAGGCCGCGGCGGCAAGACCTCCGCGCGAGAGAAGACCGTAGCGCGGCGGCCGCCGGACCAGCTTCCCTGCGCGAGGATTACCTCAGTCAGGTTCAAAGGGACTCTCTCAGCCGGCCTGCGATCCCGTGGGCCGCGGGCCGGCACCCCTAGCGTTGCTTCAGTCGGTCTGGCGAAGCGAGGGCCATTGTAGGCCGCCCGCCAAAGGCCCTGATCAGTACTTGTCGAGCACCGCCCCCGAGCTCGCGCTCGAGGCGTTGAAGGCGAACTTCGCCTGCACCCCGCGCGTGTAGCGCGGCGCCGGCGCCTTCCAGCCCGCGCGGCGCTTGGCGATCTCGGCCTCGGGCACGTTGAGCTCCAGCTTGAGCTGGTGCGCATCGATCGTGATCGAGTCGCCCTCGTTCACGAAGGCGATGGTGCCGCCGGCCGCCGCCTCGGGCGCCACGTGGCCGACCACCATGCCCCAGGTGCCCCCGGAGAAGCGGCCGTCGGTGATCAGGCCCACGCTCTCGCCCAGACCGGCGCCAATCAGCGCGCCGGTGGGCGCCAGCATCTCCGGCATGCCGGGGCCGCCCTTCGGCCCGAGGTAGCGCAGCACCATCACGTCGCCAGCCACGATCTTGCCGTCCAGAATGGCCTGCAGGGCCGACTGCTCGTCGTCGAAGACGCGCGCCGGGCCGGTGATGACCGGGTTCTTCAGGCCGGTGATCTTGGCCACTGCGCCCTCGGGCGACAGGTTGCCCTTGAGGATGGCGAGGTGGCCTTCGGCGTACATCGGTTTCGTGATCGGGCGGATCACGTCCTGATCTGCGCGCGGCTGGTCCGGCACGTCCTTCAGTACCTCGGCGATGGTCTGGCCGGTGATGGTGATGCAGTCGCCGTGCAGCAGGCCTGCGTTCAGCAGGATCTTCATGACCTGCGGGATTCCGCCGGCCTGGTGCAGGTCGACGGCGAGGTACTTGCCGCTGGGCTTCAGGTCGCAGAGCACCGGCACCTTCTTGCGCATGCGCTCGAAGTCGTCGATGGACCACTCCACCTCGGCTGCGTGCGCGATGGCGAGGAAGTGCAGCACCGCGTTGGTCGAGCCGCCGGTCGCCATGATCACCGCCACCGCATTCTCGATTGCCTCCTTGGTCACGATGTCGCGCGGCTTGATGTCCTTCTTGATTGCCTCGATCAGCACCTTGGCCGATTCCTTGGCCGAGTTGGCCTTCTCGTCGTGCGGATTGGCCATGGTCGAGGAGTAGGGCAGCGAGATGCCCAGCGCCTCGAAGGCCGAGCTCATGGTGTTGGCGGTGTACATGCCGCCGCAGGAGCCGGTGCCGGGAATGGCGCGCTTCTCGATTTCCTTCAGGTCCTCGTCGCTCATGTTGCCAGCGGCGTTCTGGCCCACTGCCTCGAACACGCTCACGATGTTCAGGTCCTGGCCCTTGTAGCGGCCCGGCAGGATGGTGCCGCCGTAGACATAGATGGCCGGCACGTTGGCGCGCAGCATGCCCATGAGGCCGCCGGGCATGTTCTTGTCGCAGCCGCCGACCACCAGCACGCCGTCCATCCACTGGCCGCCGACGCAAGTCTCGATGCAGTCGGAGATCACCTCGCGGCTCACCAGCGAGTACTTCATGCCCTCGGTGCCCATGGCCATTCCGTCGGAGATGGTGGGCGTGCCGAAGACCTGTGCGTTGCCGCCCGCTTCCTCGATGCCGGCAATGGCGGCGTCGGCCAGCTTCTGCAGGCCCGAGTTGCACGGCGTGATGGTGCTGTGGCCATTGGCCACGCCGACCATCGGCTTCTTGAAGTCGCCTTCCTCGTAGCCCATCGCGTAGAACATGGAGCGGTTCGGTGCGCGGGACTTGCCTTCGACGATGTTGGCGCTGCGGCGGTTGATCTGAATAGTCTTGGTGTCCATCGTGTCTCTGCTCGTGGGGAAATCGGGGGGAATGCAAGTATCGGACGATTGACTGATTGCTTCCAATCCGATTTTCAAGGCCGATTGATATGCTTGGCGAATGAGAGAAGCCTCCATCGGATTGCGCGCCTGGCGCCAGTTCCTCGCTGTCGCCGAGGAGCTGCACTTCGGGCGCGCGGCGCAGCGCCTGCACATGACGCAGCCGCCGGTGACGCAGGCGATCGCCCAGTTGGAGAAAACGCTGGGCGTCGTGCTCTTCGATCGCACGCGCCGGCGCGTTGCCCTTACGCCGGCCGGCGAGGCGCTGCTGCCGGAGGTGCGGGAGCTGCTGGCCCGCGCTCAGACGCTGCCCGGGCGCGCCCGCGCAGCGGCGGCCGGTGAGCTCGGGCGGGTGCGGCTGGCCTTCGTCTCGACCATCGGCTTCGAGCGCCTGCCTGCCTGGGTGCGCGAGTTCCGCCTGCAGTGCCCGGAGGTCGCGCTCGAACTCGTCGAGGCGACCGGTGATGTGCAGCTCGAGGCCTTCGCGCGCGGCGAGATCGATGCCGGACTGATGCTGCATTCGCCCGGCTTCTCGCCGGCGGGGCTAGAGCGCTTGCCGGTGTCGGAAGAGCCGCTGGTGCTGGCGCTGCCGGCGCGGCATCCGCTCGCGCGCCGCCCGCTGCTGCCGCTGGCCGAGGCGCTGGCCGAGCCGCTGGTGATCTTCCCGCGCCGCATCGTGCCATCGCTGCACGACGCGATCTTCGGGCTCTATCACGCGGCTGGGCGCACGCCGCAGGTGGCGCAGGAGGCGATCCAGATGCAGACCATCGTCAACCTGGTCTGGGGCGGCCTGGGGCTGGCATGGGTGCCCGAGAGCGTGACGCAGTTCCGGCGTGCCGGCGTGGTCTACCGCGCGGCGGCGGAGTTCGCACAGGCCGCGCGGCGCCGGGCGCCCGTGCTGCCGGCCTGCGAGACCAGCCTGGTCTGGCCCGCTGCCGGTGGCAACCCGGCGCTTGCGCGCTTCGTGCAGTTCATTGCTGCGAATGGCTCGCCCTGACAATGACCCCACGGAGGTGGCCGCCGGTGCCGCAGTCGCGCAAAAACCGCGCGGCACAATAGCCCGATGCTGATGTACCCCCAGATCAACCCCGTGGCCTTGCAGCTCGGGCCGATCGCCATTCACTGGTATGGCCTGACCTACCTGGCCGCCTTCGCGCTCTTCTATTTCCTTGGCACGCGCCGTTTGCGGCATGAGCCCTTCCGCTCCATCACCGAGCCCGGGGCCTGGACGCGCAAGGACCTGGAAGACATCCTCTTTCTCGGCGTGATGGGCGTGATCGTCGGCGGGCGGCTGGGCTACTGCCTCTTCTACAAGCCCGGCTACTACCTCACGCATCCGCTGGAGATCTTCTTCGTCTGGCAGGGCGGCATGAGCTTTCATGGCGGGCTGATCGGTGTGATTGCGGCAATGGGCTGGTTCGCACGCTCACGGTCGCGACCTTTCTGGCAAGTGATGGATTTCGTAGCGCCTTGCGTGCCCACAGGGCTGGCTGCCGGCCGGGTCGGCAACTTCATCAACGGCGAGCTGTGGGGGCGCTTCAGCAGTCCCGAGCTGCCTTGGGGCATGGTGTTCCCGCAGAGCGGCTCGATGCTGCCGCGCCATCCCTCTCAGGTCTACCAGTTCCTGCTCGAAGGGTTGCTGCTTTTCGTCTTCCTCTGGCTGTACGCGCGCAAGGAGCGCCGCGAGCGCCGCGTCTCCGCGGTGTTCCTCATCGGCTATGGGGTGATGCGCTTCACGGCGGAGTTCTTCCGCGAGCCCGACGACTTCCTGGGCCTGCTGGCGCTCAACATGAGCATGGGGCAGTGGCTGTGCGTGCCGATGATCCTGTTCGGCGTGTGGCTCTATGCGAGCGCGCCGTCGGCGCAGCCGGCCTACGGAGCGCGCCGGCCGGGTTGATAATTACGCGTAATTACCAATAATGACGAGCGCGCCGGCCTGCTACAACAGCCTCCATGCGCATCGTCCACAGCTCCCTGCACGACGAAGTCGCCGCCAGCCTGCGCGAGGAGATCTTCGCCGGCGCGCTGGCGCCGGGCAGCTTCATCGACGAGGCGACACTGTGCGAACGCCTGTCGATCTCGCGCACGCCCCTGCGCGAGGCTCTCAAGGTGCTGACGGCCGAGGGCTTGCTGCGCCACGAGCCGCGGCGCGGCTGCTTCGTGGCGGAGGTCACGCAAAAGGACCTGGACGACATCTTTCCGGTGATCGCGCTGCTCGAAGGTCGCTGCGCCTGGGAGGCGGCGCGCAACGCCAGCGATGCCGAGCTGGCCGCATTGGAGGCCCTGCACGACAAGCTGGCGCGGCATGCGCGGGCGAAGCGCATCAACGAGTACTACGCGACCAACTTCGCGATCCACGAGGCCATCATCATGCTGGCGGACAACCGCTGGCTCGCCCAGGTCATCGGCGACCTGCGCAAGATCCTCAAGCTCGCGCGCCTGCAGCAATTGCACGCACCGGGTAGGCTGGAGCAAAGCCTCTCGGAACACCTGGCCGTGTTCGCCGCGCTCAAGGCACGAGACAGCGACGGCGCCGAGGCGGCCATGCGCACCCACCTGAACCGCCAGCGCGAGGCCTTGCGAGCCGTCGCCGCGCAACAGAAAGCGAAGCTGATTTCATGATCACCAATGCCTCCGACTGGATCACCCGTAACGTCTCGCGGTTGCGCACGGGCCCCGATGCGCAGGGCAAGGACGCCGCGGGCGCCAAGGGTTCCGCGGCGCCCAAGCGTGCAAGCACCGGCCCGCGGCCACTGGCCGAGCGGCTGGAGGCCACGCTGCGCCGCAACGGCGAGGCGCTGGCGCCACGTGCGCTGCGCCGCGCCCTGGGCGAGCTGCAGGCGGTGATCGATCCACGCATCAGCGAAGTCGAGGCCGGGCGCCGCGCCCATGGCGTGGTCCAGTGGTACGCCGGGCGCGAGCTGGACGAGCGGCGCGACGTCTGGTTGCTGATGAGCGAGCGCTTCGCCCCCGACTTGAACAGGGTCAGCACGGCGCGCGACCACCACCAGGCCGCCATGGGCACGGCCGACGAGCCCCAGGCCGAGGTGCACCTGCGGCGCGCGCTGGTCTCGCCACGCCTGCGCCTGCTGCAGCGCTTCGCCATTGAACCGGAGGGCATGCGCTTCCTGGTGGACCTGCGCGCGCAATTGCTGCCGCACCTCAAGGGCGATCGTCGCCTTTTGCCGCTGGATGCCGAGCTCGAGCACCTGTTCTCGACCTGGTTCGACGTCGCCTTCCTGGACTTGCGGCGCATCAGCTGGGACTCGCCGGCCTCGCTGATCGAGAAGCTGATCCAGTACGAGGCGGTGCACGACATCAAGAGCTGGGCCGACGTCAAGAACCGGCTCGACAGCGACCGCCGCTGCTACGGCTTCTTCCATCCGCGCCTGCCGAACACGCCGTTGATCTTCGTCGAGGTGGCGCTGGTCGACCATATCAGCGAGGGCATCGTGCCGCTGCTCGACGAGGCGGCCGCGCCGGTCAAGGCCGACCGCGCCACCACGGCCATCTTCTATTCGATCAGCAACACGCAGGATGGCTTGCGCGGCGTGAGCTTCGGCGATTCGCTGATCAAGCGGGTGGTCGAGACGTTGCAGGCCGAGCTGCCGCGGCTCAAGACCTTCGCCACGCTGTCGCCCATTCCCGGCTTTCGCAGTTGGTTCGCGAAGAACGCCGGAGTGCTGCTCACGCGGCTGGACGAGAAACGCCAGACGGAGCTGGGCCGCGTGGTCGGCTCGCTGCCGCCCACCGCCGAGCGCGTGCTCGCTGCGGCGGAGGAGGCGAGCACGCTCGATGCCAGGTCGCCGGTGCGCCAGCTGCTGATGAATGCCGCCGCCGAATACCTCGGGCGCGCAACGGCCGAGGGCAAGCCGGTCGATCCCGTGGCGCGCTTCCACCTGGGCAACGGTGCACGCGTGGAGCAACTCAACTGGGCCGGCGATCCCTCGCCCAAGGGCCTGAAGCAAGCCTACGGGCTCATGGTCAACTACCTCTACGATCTCAAGCGGCTCGACAAGCACCGCGCCCTGCTCGCGCAAGGCAAGGTGGCGGTGTCGGGCGATGTGGACGGTCTCTTTCTCAAGGGTTGATCCCTTGAGGGGCCGCAGTGGCGCGCCGTGGGCCCCGGCGCTTTTGTCATCACAACGATAGGAGACACAGCAATGAGCTCAACCTTTCAGCGGCGCGATGTCCTGCGCCTGGCCGCGGCAGGGGCCGCCGTCACGCTCGGCAGCGCGGCATACGGGCAATCGGCCTGGCCGGCCAAGCCGGTGACGCTGGTGGTGCCGTTTCCCGCGGGCGGGGGCACCGATGCCTTCGCGCGACCGCTTGCAGCCCAGTTCTCGAGGGCGGCCGGTCAGTCACTCGTGATCGACAACCGAGGCGGTGCCGGCGGCACCCTGGGGGCGAGCATCGCGGCCAAGGCGCAGCCAGACGGCTATACGCTCTTCATGGGCGCGGTGCACCACGCGATCGCACCGTCGGTGTATCCCAGGCTCGACTACGACATCGAGAAGGACTTCGTGCCGCTGATGCTCCTGGCCAGCGTGCCGCAGGTGGTGGTGATCAATCCCAGGCGCGTGTCGGCCACGACGCTGAAGGACTTCGTCGCCGAGGCCAGGCGAAATCCGGGCAAGCTCAATTACGCCTCCGCCGGTGCAGGCACCTCGCATCACCTGGCCGGCGAGCTCTTCAAGCTGCAGACCAACACCTTCATCACCCACATCCCCTATCGCGGCGCAGGCCCGGCGCTGCAGGACCTGATCGCCGGCAACGTCGACTGCATGTTCGATGGCCTGGGCTCCTCGGCGCAGCACATCAAGGCTGGCCGCATCAAGGCGCTGATGATGGCGGGCAGCAAGCGCAACCCGGCCTTCCCCGACGTGCCGAGCGCGTCCGAGGTGGGCTTGCCGGACTACACCGTCACGACCTGGTACGGCCTGTGGGCACCCAAGGGCACGCCGGCAGAGGTGCAAACCCGGATCGTCGAGGACATGCGCAAGGCGCTGGCCACCGATGAGCTCAAGGCGATCTGGGCCAGCAACGGCGCCGAAATCCCGAATCTCGTCACCACGGCGTACGGCGGATTCGTGAACGCCGAGATCAAGCGCTGGGCCGGCGTGGTCAAGGCGTCGGGCGCGAAGATCGAATGAGGCAGGGGGCCGTCACGCTGGAGCGAGAGGGGCCGATCGCCCGCGTCACGCTCGCGAATCCTGGGCGGCTCAATGCCATGTCCCGTGCGATGTGGCGCGAGTTGCGCGCCGTGTTCGACCAGGCGCTGGCCCATGACGGCTCGCTGCGTTGCGTGGTGGTGCGCGGCGAAGCTGGCCAGTTCTGCGCCGGCGGCGACATCTCTGAGTACCCCTCCTTCCGCTTCGACGAAGCCTCGCTGCGCGAATTCCACGAGAACGAAGTCTGGGGCGCACTCGCGGCCATGCTCGCCTGCGAGCTGCCGCTGGTCGCGCAGATCGAGGGCGCCTGCATGGGCGCGGGCCTCGAGATCGCGAGCTGCTGCGACATCCGCCTCGCTGGCCAGGGCGCGAAATTCGGCGCCCCGATCGCGAAGCTCGGCTTCCCGATGGCGCCGCGGGAGGCGGCCCTGGTGCGCGGCGCGGTCGGCGACACGCTCGCGCGCGACATGCTGCTGGCCGCGAGCGTGCACGGAGCGCAGCGCCTCTGCGATGCCGGCTTCTTGCTGGCCGTGCTGCCCGATGCGGAGGTGGACTCGACGGCGCTGGCGCATGCCCGGCGCGTGGCGGCGCTGGCGCCCGCGGCGGCCCGCGCCAACAAGCGCACACTGGCGGCGATTTCCGCCGAAAGTCTGCTCGCCTCCGCCTACGACTACGCCGATTCGCCCGAGCATCGCGAGGGCGTCGCCGCCTTTTTGGCCAAGCGTCCGCCCGTCTTTTGAACGCACGATGACATGACCGACCCGACCAACGCCAACCTCTTCGCCGCGCTGCGTGCCGCCTTCCCCTCGGACCTCGATGCCATCGCGGTGGAGACCGACGACGGCCTCTACTACGCCTGGCGCGACCTGGAACGCGCCAGCGCCATGATCGCCAACCTGCTCGATGCGATCGGCCTGAAGGCCGGCGACCGCGTCGCGGTGCAGGTCGAGAAGTCGGTCGAGGCCATGATGCTCTACCTCGCGACCCTGCGCGCGGGCTACGTGTTCCTGCCGCTCAACACCGCGTACCGCGAGGCCGAGATCGCCTACTTTCTCGGCGATGCCGAGCCCGCGGTGGTGGTGTGCAGCAGCGCCAACGCCGGCTGGGTGGCGCCTCTCGCAAGCGCGGCCGGCACGCGGCACGTGTTCACGCTCGACGACGACCGCAAGGGCACGCTGCTCGAAGTTGCGGCGCAGTGCAGTGACCAGCACCGGGTGGCGCAGAAGAAGCCCGACGACCTGGCGGCGATCCTCTACACCAGCGGCACCACCGGCCGCAGCAAGGGCGCGATGCTCACGCACCGCAACCTGCAGTCGAACGCCGAGGTGCTGAAGGACTACTGGGGCTGGCGCCCGGGCGCCGACGTGCTGATCCACGCGCTGCCCATCTTCCACGTGCACGGCCTCTTCGTCGCCCTCCATGGTGCACTGATCAGCGGCAGCCAGATGATCTGGCTCAACCGCTTCGACCCGAAGCGCGTGGTGGCCCGGCTGCCCGACGCGACGGTGTTCATGGGCGTGCCCACGCTGTACACGCGCATGCTGGCCGAGCCCACGCTCACGCGCGAGGCGTGCAACAGCATGCGGCTCTTCATCTCCGGTTCGGCGCCGCTGCTGCTCGAGACCTTCGAGGCCTGGCGCGAGCGCACCGGCCACACCATTCTCGAGCGCTACGGGATGAGCGAGACCGTGATGCTCACGTCCAACCCGTACAGTGCCGTACAGGGCGAGCGGCGCGGCGGCACGGTGGGCTTTCCGCTTCCCGGCATACAGCTACGCGTGCGAGACGACGCGGGCCAGCCTTGCGCCACCGGCGAGATCGGTCATATCGAGGTGGCGGGTCCGAATGTGTTCGCGGGCTACTGGCGCATGCCCGAGAAGACCGCGGAGGAGTTCACCCAGGATGGCTTCTTCAAGACGGGCGATGTAGGCCGGATCGACAACATGGGCTACGTGACGATCGTGGGCCGCAGCAAGGACCTGATCATCAGTGGCGGCTACAACGTCTACCCCGTCGAGATCGAGGGCTACATCAACGACATGCCGGGCGTTGCGGAAAGCGCCGTGATCGGCGTGCCGCATCCGGACTTCGGCGAGGTGGGCGTAGCGGTCGTCACACCCAAGCCCGGCGCGGCGCTCGACGGCGAGGCGATCGTCGCCGAGCTCAAGGCCAAGCTGGCGAACTTCAAGATTCCCAAGCGCTGCTTCATCGTGCCGGAGCTGCCGCGCAACACCATGGGCAAGGTGCAGAAGGCGCTGCTGCGGGAGCAGCACAAGGGGCTTTTCGAGGCTGCGTAGCGTCAGGCGGCCAGCGGCAGCGGCGTGCTGCCGGCCGCAAGCTCTGGCTTGGCCACCACGGCCTCGAAAGCACCGGCTTCCGTCTCTGCCGGCCGCTGGAACACCACGGGCTCGCGGCGCGCCTTGTTGAGCAGCAGTTGCGTCACGTCGGGTCGTGCATAGTGGCCGCTCGGGTCGCCGGCCGCCTTGGCGAGCGAGATCATGCCGAGGTCGATGTCGGCTGTCACCAGCCCTTCCTGGTCCTCGGCGAGCGGCGTGCCCAACGGCGCCCCATCGGGTCCATAGATGCGCGCGAAGCCGCCGCCCACCCGCAGCATCTGCTGCTTTCCCGGGTCGGTGCACAGCATGTCGCTCATGGCCTGGGAGACGGTCGCGCAGGGCGCGACCACGAAGCACTGCCCCTCGGCCGCATAGACCTGGCTGGCGGCATTGTTGACCTCGGCCCCGAGCGCGTAGGCCGCCCCGCGGTATAGCGAGAAGCTGGGCCAGGCGGCGCAATGGATCTGCTCGTTCTGTGCATACATCGCGTACTTGCTGAGCGGCTGCAGGTGCTCCCAGCACGAAAGCGACCCGACGTTGCCGATCGCCGTCTCGCACACGGTGAGGTCGGAGCCATCGCCCTCGCCGAAGACGGTGCGCTCCACGTGCGTGGGCTTGAGCTTGCGGCGGGTCTGCACTGTGCGGCCCTGATCATCGATCAATGCCTGGGCGATGTAGAGGCTGCCGCCAGCCCTTTCGCTGTAGCCGAGCGAGACCCAGACCCCATGCTTGCGCGCGGCCTCGCGCACGCGGTCGAACTCGGGCGAGCCGACGACCAGCGAGTTGTCGTGGTAGCGCTGCACGAACTGCATGCCCCACGCAGGCGAGTCGAGCCAGATCCACCAGGGATAGCCCGGTACCCAGGTCTCCGGAAAAGCGATCAGCTGCACGCCCTGCGCCGCGGCCTGGGCGATCAGGTCGACGGTCTTGTCGAGGGTGCCGTCGAGATCGAGGAACACGGGCGCTGCCTGGACGGCGGCGACGCGAAGTCGGGGATGGGTCTTGCTGGCCATGGCGGGCTCCGGAGGGTGAAGGAAGAGGGCCGCACACGCCGCGCGCATCGGGTTTGCGCGCTGGCATGTGGGTTGCTTGAAGCGTAAGTTCGACCCCGCCATTCATCTTGTCCGGATCTCGCGGCGTTCTTGTCCCTGCGTTGCGCGCTGCCTCCGGGAGGCCCCCCATGTCCCAGTTGTTCAGCACCGACGCCGTACCCCGCGACCAGCGCCTTGCGTACTGGACCGACATGATCTGCAACGTCTATGTGCAGCTCGGATGCGACCCGGCGCGAGAGCGCCCGGCCGGCGACTTCAACGGCAGCATCCGCCGCCATGCCTTGCCCAGCCTCGATGTGTCGGTAGTGAACTCCGGCGCGCAAAGCGTGATGCGAACGCCTGGCCACATCGCCCGTTCGACAGATGACTATTTTCTGGTCGGCATCCAGACGGCCGGCCGCGGCGTCGTGCGGCAGGACGGGCGCGACGCCGTGCTCGCCGTCGGCGACTTCGCGCTCTATGACAGCACGCGGCCTTACCAACTGCTGTTCGACGACGCCTTCGAGCAGATCGTGCTCAAGCTGCCCGGCGAACGCCTGCGCAGCGAGCTGCGCCAGACCGAGGCGCTGACGGCAACCACCGTGTCCGGGCGCGAAGGTGCCGGCCACTTGCTGATCAGCATGATCCGCACCTTGCGGGAGGACATCGATGCGCTGCAGCCCGCGTCGGCACTGGCGGTCGCGAACGGCGTGCTCAGCATCCTGGTGGCCGGGCTGCAGACGCTGCCCGCTGCGCGCTCGCCGGGGCTGAGCCACCTCGCGGCCTATCACCTCGCGCGCATCAAGCGCTGCGTCGACGAGCAACTCGCCGACCCGGCGCTGTCGGTGGGCAGCCTGGCGGCGGAGCTCGGCCTGTCGGTAAGCCAGATCCATCGCGTGTTCAGGAGTGAGCCGCTCACGCCGGCGCAGTACATCTGGGAGCGCAGGCTGGAGGCCTGCAGCCGCGACTTGCGGGAGCCGCGCCTCGCGGGCAGCACGGTCAGCGAGATCGCCTACGGCCGCGGCTTCAACGACGCGGCGCATTTCAGCCGAGCGTTTCGCGATCGATTCGGTTGTTCGCCGCGCGAGTGGCGGTCGCGGCACTAGTCGCCTGTCTTGTCGCCTCGCCGGCCGCCCTGCGTGGGGGGAGGGCAGGGTGCTACTGCACCAGCAACACCGAGATGTCCGTCTCCGCGATGACCTTGGTTGCCACCGAGCCCATGAGTGCGCGGCCGAAGATGCCATGGCCATGCGTGCCCATCACGACCAGCTCGGCGCCGTATTCGGTGGCGGCCTTCAGGATCTCCTCGGCGGCATGGCCATGGCGTCCCTGGTTGCGGAAGTTGGTGACGCCCTGTTTCTCGAGGAAAGCCTTGACCGGCTCGAGCACCTTCGCGTTCTCTTCGGCGTAGTAGTCCCCGACCACCTCGCGACTCAGGTGCCGTGCAACGTGCCCGGGTACGCCTGTGCACACGTGCACCAGGAAGAGTTCGTTGCCTTCGACGAACATGGCGCGGTGGGCGACCAGGTAATCGAGCGCCTTCTGGGTATGGGGACTGCCGTCGACGGCGACCAGGATCTTCATGCAAGCCTCTCGTTGTCTGAACTGCGGCCAGGCGCCGCATGCCAGGGTTATACGGCGGGGCGCCGCGCGCGTACAGAGAAGCCGATCGTCATCAGGGATTTGCGCTCAGCCGTGCAGGCCCTTCCACAGCATGTAGGCGGCCAGCACGTACAGGATGCTCGCGAACACGCGCTTGAGCTTCGATACCGGCAGGCTGTGTGCGGCCTTGGCGCCGAGCGGGGCGGTGAGAAAGCTGGAGATCGCGATCACGGCCAGCGCGGGCAGCCAGATGTAGCCGATCGAGCCCTCGGGCAGCCCCTGCACCGATTGGCCGCTTACGATGTAGCCCGCCACGTTCGCCACCGCGATGGGAAAGCCCAGGGCCGCGCTGGTTGCCACCGCGTTGTGGATCGCGATGTTGCACCAGGTCATGAAGGGCACGCTGATGAAGCCGCCGCCCGCGCCTACCAGGCCGGAGATGAAGCCGATCGCGCCGCCGGCCGCGAGCTGGCCGCCGGTGCCCGGCAATTGCCGCGTGGGCTTGGGCTTCTTGTCGAGGAACATCTGCGTCGCCGAGAAGCCGACGAAGAGCGCGAAGAAGACTGCCAGCGCCTGGCCCTTGAGCAGCGCGAACACGCCGAGGCTGCCGACCAGGCTGCCGAGCACGATCCCCGGCGCGAGCCGCCGGGCAATGTCCCAGCGCACGGCGCCGCGCTTGTGATGCGCGCGCACGCTCGAGATCGAGGTGAAGATGATGGTGGCCATCGAGGTCGCGATCGCCATCTTGACCGCCAGGTCGGCCGGGACGCCCCGGTGGCCGAGGATGATGGTGATGAAGGGCACCATCAGCATGCCGCCGCCGATGCCCAGCAGACCGGCGAGGAAGCCGGTGCCGACGCCCAGCACGGCGAGTTCGGCGATCAGCAGGGGGGCGAGCGTCATGGAGAAATTCTTGGTCTTCGAGGGCTTAAAAAAACCACGGCCCCGGGAGCGGGGCCGTGGCCGTCGAGAAAAGGTGTCTGCGAGTGGGGCCGGACTCGCATCCTGAACCGGGGTTCAGGTGGGCGAGGGCAGCAAGGCTTCGGGTTCATCTGACGCGAGATGATCACACCCGCCAAGCGATATACCAAGCCCGGCTCCGTAGAGCATTGGAACAAGGACATATAGAGCCCGACGCACACCGCAGACGAATTGGATTTTACGCCTGCCGCAGCGTCGGCGCGTGCGCCTCAGAGCAAATGACCGTCGCCGGCGAGGGCTTGGTCGAGGCGCTGGATCAATTGCGCGGCACGGCCCTCGTCGGCATCGTCGTTGCCCGGGGCCTCGGCCGGCGCCGGCGTGGAGGCCGGCGACGGGGGCGCGACGGCGGCCAGCGAGGCCTCGCGCTGGGCCAGGTCGAAGGCCAGGTTGAGGGATGCCAGCACGGCAATGCGGTCGCGGGCCTTGACCTTGCCCGCATCGCGGATCTTGCACATCGCGGCATCGACCCGCTCGACCGCCTCGCGCAGCTGCTTTTCGCCGCCTTCGGGGCAGCCGAGGAGATAGCTCTGGCCCATGATCTGGACTTCGACTTGTTTCATCAATTGGAGGAGGAGGCGTCTTGGGAGGGATCGGCCGGCAGCTGGTCGAGCAGCGCATCGAGCCGGCTGCGCGCCGCGGCCAGGCGCGACTTGAGCGCGTCGCGCTCGCGCGTCAGTGCATTCACCTGCTCTTGCAGCAGTGCGTTGGTTCGCTGCACTTCTTCGTGGCGCACAAGCAAACGTTCGACGCGCTCGGCGATCTGGTCAATACGGCTCGGTGCAGGCATGGGGGGCGATTGTAGTTTCCGGCCACGCCGGCGTTTACACATAAAATCCGCCGCGTTGGTGCTCGCGCCGTGGTTCACGCGGCGCAGTTCAACGGGAAGCAGGAGTCGAAGCCCCTCAGGGCCCAGCCAACCTGCGCTGCCCCCGCAACGGTCAAACAGCCGGCACCCCTCGGTGCCACCCTCGTCAACAAGCCACTGGGCGCCCTGAAACAGGTGCCTGGGAAGGCGGCAAGGGCGTGCTGTCAGCCCGGATACCGGCCAACGAGGCGGCTGCCGCATGCACGAGCAGGCGGCAGCCATGACGTCCAAGCACCGGCGGGGAAGCCGGTGACGGGCATTGATCTCTTGTGTCTTCATGATGACTTCCAGCATTTCTTCCGCGCATGCCGATGGTTGCGGCTCGCCGCGTCTTTTCCCGGGGCCGCGCGCCCTGGCCCTTCCGATCGTGGCGGCCCTGGGCGGCCTGGCGTGCGCTCCGGCGCTCGCGCAAGGCACTCACGCGCTCGCCGAGACGGTGGTGACCGCCAACCGCACGCCGACGCGTGCCGACGAAGTGCTGTCCGACACGGTGGTCATCGACCGCGCGGAGATCGAGCAGCAGGCCAGCCGCACGCTGCCGGAGATCCTGGCGCGCGTGGCCGGCGTGCAGATTGTTGCCAACGGCGGCCCCGGCAAGGCCAGCAGCGTGTTCATCCGCGGCGCCGAAGCGCGGCACACGTTGCTCCTGATCGACGGCGTGCGCTATGGCTCGGCCACGCTCGGAACGCCGGCGTGGGAGAACATCCCCGTCGACATGATCGACCGCATCGAGGTGGTCAAGGGCCCGGCGTCGGCGCTGTACGGCAGCGACGGGGTCGGCGGCGTGGTGCAGATCTTCACGCGCAAGGGCAGGGCGGGCGATCCGCTGTTCAGCCCGCGCGCCTCGACCACCCTCGGCAGCGAAGGCTACAAGCAGATCACCGGCGGCTTCAGCGGCGCCTCCGGGGCCTTCACCTATTCGCTCGATGCGCAGCGCACGATCGACAAGGGCTTCTCCTCGACCAACCGCAGGGTGCCCTTCGGCAACTTCAATCCCGATCGAGATCCGTTCTTGCAGAGTGCGCTCAACGCCTCGCTGGGCTTCCAGATCAATCCCGACTGGAAGATCGACAGCGGCCTGCTCTATTCCGAGGGCATCAACCACTATGACGACGGCCCGGAGTGGGACACGCGCAGCCGGACGCGCACCCAGACGGCGTATCTCGGCGTGAGCGGCACCGTGACCTCCGGCTGGAAGACGCAGCTGCGCTATGCGCAGAGCCGCGACTACACGCGCAACATCGTCGCGCAGCCCTTCAACATGCCGGGCCTGTTCGAGACCACGCAGAAGGAGTACCTGTGGCAGAACGACATCGTGACGCCGATCGGTACGGTGCTGGCCGGACTGGAGCGCCGCACGCAAGAGGTCAACAGCGACACGCGATACAGCGTCACCGATCGCGACATCGACTCGGCGTTCGTCGGCGTCAACGGCAGTTCCGGCGCCCACAGCTGGCAGCTCAATGCGCGGCACGACCGGAACTCGCAGTTCGGCGACAGCGCCACCTGGTTCGCAGGCTATGGGTACCGCATCTCGCCGGACTGGCGCGTCCATGCGTCGCATGGCACCAGCTTTGTCGCGCCATCGTTCAACCAGCTCTACTACCCGGACTTCGGCAACCCTGCGCTGCAGCCGGAGGAGGGCAGGAACACGGACATCGGCATCACCTGGAGCCAGGGCGGCCACAGCGTGAAGCTGGTGCGCTACGACAACAAGATCACCGGCTTCATCACCAGCACGACGCGGCCGGAGAACGTGCCGCGTGCGCGCATCGAGGGCTGGACCTTGGGGTACGACGGCCAGTTCGGACCCTGGACGGTCCACGGGAGTGTCGATTCGCTCGACCCGCGCAACGAGCTCACGGGCGCGCAGCTGCCGCGACGCGCGAAGAACCAGGCCTCGCTCGGTGTCGACTACGCCGTCGGTCCCTGGAAGTTCGGCGCCTCGGCCCTGCACGTGGGCCGGCGCTTCGACGACACGCGCAATACCATGCGGCTTGGCAACTTCACCACCGTGGATCTGCATGGCGAGTACAAGGTGTCGAAGGACTGGGCCGTGCAAGGCCGCATCACCAACCTCAACGACGTGAACTACGAGACGGTCCATGGCTACAACCAGCGCGGACGCGCGGTCTACCTGACGCTGCGGTGGCAACCGAAGTCGTGAACCCCAACTCGCGAGAGCTGGTCCTCGGCGGCCAGCGCAGCGGCAAGTCGCGCCGCGCCGAGCTGCGCGCGGCCGAATGGCTGACGCGCGATCCGGCGCACCGCGCCGTGCTGATCGCGACCGCGACTGCGCACGACGAGGAGATGCGCGAACGCATCGCGCGCCACCGTGCCGACCGCGCGCAGCGCGTGCCCGGGCTCGTGACGGTGGAGGAGCCGGTGCAGCTCGGAGCCGCCGTGGCGCGGCACAGCGAGCCGGGCACGCTCGTGCTGGTCGACTGCCTGACCTTGTGGCTGACCAACCTGCGGATGCCTTCGGATTCCTCCGACGCACCGCCTTGCGCCCGCACCGCCGAGATGGCGCTGCTGCACGCGCTGCACGATGCAAGGGGCCCCGTGCTGCTGGTGAGCAACGAGATCGGCCTCGGCGTCATTCCCATGGGTCGCGAGACGCGGGCTTTCGTCGACGCGCTGGGCCGGCTCAACCAGGAAGTCGCCGCTGTCTGCGAGCGGGTGACGCTGATGGCGGCCGGCCTGCCGCTCCACCTGAAAGAAGCTCGATGAGCTCCTTCAACCGCCTGCTCGCCGGCCTCCTCGCCCTGTGTGCGTTCACCGCCCACGCGGTGGTCGTCACCGATGAACGCGGCGTGCGCGTGGACCTGCCGCGACCGCCGCAGCGCATCGTGACGCTGCTGCCCTCGCTGACCGAATCGGTCTGCACGCTGGGTGCCTGCGATCGCCTGGTCGGTGTCGACCGCTATTCCAATTGGCCCGAGGCCGTGCGCGCGCTGCCGCAGGTCGGCGGCGGCATCGACCCGAACGTCGAGGCCATCGTGGCGCTGAAGCCTGACGTGGTGCTGATCGCGGCGTCCTCGCGCGTCACCCAGCGGCTGGAGACGCTCGGCCTCAAGGTGCTGGTGCTCGAGCCCCGCAGCCATGCGGATGTGCGGCGCGTGCTGAATGTGCTGGACCAGGTGCTGGGCAGCACCGATGCGCAGCGCGTGTGGCAGGCCATCGATGCCAGCGTCTCGGCCGCGACGCAGTCGCTGCCACCCGGCATCTCGCGCGCCCGCGTGTACTTCGAGGTCAACAACGCGCCGTATGCGGCGAGCGAGAGCTCCTTCATCGGCGAGACGCTCGCGCGGCTGGGCGTGAAGAACATCGTGCCGGCATCGCTGGGGCCGTTTCCCAAGCTCAATCCCGAGTACGTGGTGCGCGCCGATCCCGACCTGATCATGGTGGGCGCGCGCAGTGCGCAGGGGCTCGAGCGGCGTCCCGGCTGGGGCGGTATCCGCGCGGTGCGCGAGGGGCGCATCTGCCGCTTCACCGCGGACGAGTCCGATGTGCTGGTGCGTCCGAGCCCGCGCATGGGCGAGGCCGCGGCCCTGATGGCGCGCTGCCTGCGGGAAAAAGCGACGGGAGGCGCCGGCGGGTGAGAAGCGAACATCGCCGCGCACTCGCGCTGGGCATGGCATTGGTCGCCTTGGGCATGGGCCTGCTCGTGCTGGGCGCTGGCATCGGCAGCACCGGCTTCGAGAGCGTGCTGGCGGCGCGGCACGACCCGGTGGCGCAGCAGATCGTGTGGGGAATCCGCGTGCCGCGCACGCTCGGCGCGTGGCTGGCCGGCGCGCTGCTGGGGCTCGCGGGGGCGGTCGCGCAGGGGCTGTTCCGCAATCCGCTGGCCGACCCCTATCTGCTGGGCAGCGCCTCGGGCGCCTCGCTGGGCGTGGCGGTCGCCCTGGCGATGTTCGGCTTCTCGGCCACCAGCACCGAATGGGTGGTGCGCCTGGGCCTGACCGGCGCGGCCTTCCTGGGTGCAACGCTGGCGGTGTTGCTGACGCTGCTGCTGGCGCGCGGCGTGCAGCAGACGCTGCGCCTCTTGCTGGCGGGCGTGATCGTCGGCGTGGTGCTGGGCGCCATCAAGGACCTGATTGCCATCGCCTCGGCCGACATCCTCCAGGCGCTGCAGGGCTTCATCCTCGGCAGCACCGGCCTGGTCGGCTGGAGCGCCTGCGCCGTGATGGGCGCTATCTGCGGGGCCTGCCTGCTGCTGGGATGGATGCTGGCGCCGCTGCTCGACGGCCTCGCGCTCGGCGAAGCCACCGCGGCCAGCCTGGGCCTGCCGGTGGGGGCCATGCGGGCGGCGCTGGTGCTGGTGCTGGCGCTGGCCACCGGAGCGGCGGTGGCGCAGACGGGGCTGATCGCCTTCGTCGGCCTGGCGTCGCCGCACCTGGTGCGCTCGGCCGTCAAGACCACGCACGCGCGGCTGCTCGTGCTGTCCACTGCGATGGGCGGCCTGCTGCTGATGGCGGCGGACCTGCTGGCGCGCTGGCTGATCGCGCCGCAGGAACTGCCCGTCGGCGTGCTGACGGCGGTGCTCGGCGGCAGCTACCTGCTGTGGCTCATGCACCGGCGCAGCGCACACGGGGGCTTCCGATGACAGCCGCCCTGGAGGCCCGGCAAGTGAGCGCCGCGCTGGGCGCGGTCGAGGTGCTGCATTCGATCGACCTCGCACTCGCGGCCGGTTGCTGGACGAGCATCGTCGGCCCCAATGGCGCCGGCAAGTCCACGCTGCTGAAGGCACTGGCCGGCCTGCTGGCGCATCGCGGCGAGGTGCGCATCTCGGGCCGGCCCATGGCCGCCCTGTCGGGCCGCGCCCGTGCCCGGCGGCTGTCGTGGCTGGGGCAGGGCGGCGCGGGCGAGGGCAGTGCCGACGACCTGATGGTCTTCGACGTCGCCATGCTGGGCCGCCTGCCGCACCAGCGCTGGCTGGCGGCGCCGACCGAGGCCGATCGGGCGGCGGTCGAGCGCGCCCTGCGCAGCACCCAGGCGTGGGACTGGCGCGATCGTCCGCTGGGCCAGCTGTCGGGTGGCGAGCGGCAGCGTGTGCTGCTGGCACGTGCGCTCGCGGTCGAGGCCGAGCTGCTGCTGATGGATGAACCGCTGGCCAACCTCGACCCGCCACACCAGGCCGACTGGATGGCGCTCGCACGTGCCCTGGTGGCCGAGGGCCGCACTGTCATCAGCGTGCTGCACGAGCTCAACGTTGCGCTCGCGGCCGATGCGATGGTCGTGATGGCCGACGGTCGCGTCCTGCACCAGGGCGCCTGCGAGGACCCGGCCACCCACCTGGCGCTGGAGGCCGTGTTCGGCAGGCGTGTCGTCGTGCACCGCGTTGCAGGGCAATGGATCGCCATGCCGCACTGAACATGACAAGGAGAACCCATGCAGATCGAAACCCCACCCAGCGAGAAGCCCTACGACAAGCCCGAGGGCGAACGCCGCGGACTGGTGATCGTCAACACCGGCGACGGCAAGGGCAAGAGCACGGCGGCCTTCGGCCTGGCGCTGCGCGCGCACGGACGGGGCAAGGCCGTGAAGATCTTCCAGTTCATGAAGGTGCCGAGCGCGCGCTTCGGCGAGCACCGCATGTTCGAGCAGCTCGGCATTCCCATCGAGGGGCTGGGCGACGGCTTCAGCTGGAAGAGCCAGGACCTCGAGCATTCGGCGCAGCTCGCGCGCGAAGGCTGGGAGAAGGCGAAGGCGGCGATCCTCGCGGGCGAGCACTTCCTGGTCGTGCTCGACGAGATCACCTATCCGCTGATCTACGGCTGGCTTCCGCTCGACACGGTTCTGGAGACCCTGCGCACGCGCCCGCGCGAAGTGCACGTGGTGCTGACAGGGCGCCGCTGCCCGCCCGAGATCGTCGAGCTGGCCGACACCGTGACGGAGATGCAGATGATCAAGCACGCGTTCAAGGCGGGTATCCCGGCCCAGCGCGGCATCGAAGACTGAGATGCCCTGGCTCTGGCTCCTTTCCCCTCTGCAGGAGGGTTGGATGGGGGGCAGTGCCGCGTGGGTTCACGCCGCCGCCCTGATCTTCGCCCTGGCCATCGACGGCGTGCTGGGCGAACCTCCAGCGCGCTGGCACCCGGTCGTCTGGATGGGCCGCTATCTCGGCTGGACCGGAAGCCGTATCGCGCCCCCGATCGATGCCGCATCGCCTCGCCGGTTCGGACCTTTCGCCGCCGGGGCGTTGGCCTGGTGCGCCGGCGGCGCCGCCGTTCTGCTTGCCGCCGCCGCCCTGAGCGCCGCTGCCGTTCGCATGCCTGATTGGGCTGCGGCACTGCTGCTCGGGCTGGCGCTCAAGCCTCTGCTCGCATGGCGCATGCTGCGCGACGAAGTGCTCGCGGTCGAGGCGGCGCTGGCCTGCTCGCTCGCCCAGGGGCGCAACAGGCTCGCTCAGCTCGTGAGCCGCGATGTTCGGGCGCTGGACGCAGGCGCCGTGCGCGAAAGCGCCATCGAGTCGCTGGCCGAGAACCTCAACGACTCGGTGGTTGCGCCGCTGTTCTGGTTCCTGCTGCTGGGCCTGCCCGGCGCGGCGCTCTACCGCTTTGCCAACACTGCCGATGCGATGTGGGGCTACCGTGGCCAGCGCCACGGCCGCGCCTGGGAATGGGCCGGCAAGTGGGCCGCGCGCGCGGACGACGCGCTCTCGTGGCTGCCCGCCCGGCTGACGGCGTTGCTGCTCACACAGTCCTGCTCCCTCTCCCGCGTGCGCGAGAGGGTCGGGCTGAGGGCGCTCCGAGTCATTCCCCGCGAAGCCCGCCGCACCCCATCCCCCAACAGCGGCTGGCCCATGGCCGCGATGGCCCTGCTGCTCGAAGTACGCCTCGCAAAGCCCGGCGTCTACGTGTTGAATGCAGCTGGCCGCGAGCCCACCGCCGCCGATACCCGGGAAGCGGCGAGGCTGGGCGCGCGCGTCGTCCGGATGACGGCGGCCCTGGCGGCGATCGCGCTCCTCATCCCCGGATGGCGAAATCCATGAACCTCGACGAAGAAGCCCTGCACGGCGGTCCCGATGCCCGCGGGCCCGTGCCGCACGACTTCTCGACCAATGCCAATGCCTGCGGCTCCTGTCCAATGGCCGCGCAGGCGCTCGCACAAGCCGATGCCAGCCGCTACCCCGACCCGCGCTACACCGCCTTGCGCGCGTCGCTGGGCGGCTTCCACGGCGTCGATGCCGAGCGCATCGTGATCGCCGCGAGCGCCAGTGAATTCATCGCGCGCATCACGGCGGCGGTGGCACGGCAGGGCGGCCGCAGCGTCTGGCTGCCGCGCCACGCTTATGGCGATTACCAGCGTGCCGCCGCAGCCTGGGGGCTCGATGTGCGGCGCGAACCTGAAGCGCCGACAGGCAATGCGCTCGTGTGGTGCTGCGATCCTTCCAGCCCGCTGGGCGAGTCCCAGCAGGGCTTGGCCGCCCTGATGGACGCGTTGGAGCCCTCCAGCCACTGCGTGCTCGACCTGGCCTACGAACCCCTGCGACTCGAAGGCCGGCTTGAACTCGGCACCGCTCAGCGGGACCGTGCCTGGCAGCTGTGGACGCCGAACAAGGCCCTGGGCCTGACCGGCGTCCGCGCGGCCTATGCAATCGCGCCGCGCGATGCTGCGGGAATGGTCCGGTGTCTGGACCAGCTCGCCCCTTCCTGGCCCCTCGGTGCACACGGCGTGGCGCTGCTCGAGGCCTGGACGCTGGCCCAGACACAGGGCTGGCTCGCCGCCAGCCTCGACCAACTGCGCGCCTGGAAGCGCGAGCAGCAGGCGCTGTGCACGGCGCTGGGCTGGTCTGTCATGCCGAGCGTCGCGAACTACTTTTGCGCTCGCCCCGATGTGCCTGATGCGCCGCGCTCCGCAGCCTTGCGCAAGGCTGGCGTCCAGGTGCGCGATGCCCATTCCTTCGGGCTGTCGGGCCACGTGCGGCTCGCCGTGCTGCCGCCGGCCAGCCAGGCGGCCCTGGCGCGCGCCTGGCAAGCCGCGCGCATCTGAGAAGGCGCGAGCGGCACCTGCGAGCTCAGCGCCGCTGCAGCTTCGGATTCTTCGCGAACAGGTCCGCCGCCCAGTCGACGAACACCCGCACCTTGGCGCTCAGGTGCCGGTTGGGCGGGTACACCACGTGCACCGGCAGGGGCGCGCGGGTCCATTCCGGCAGCAGTTCCACCAGTTCGCCGCTCTCGATGTGCGGGTCGGCCATGAAGGTGATGCATTGCGAGAGCCCGAAGCCGCCCAGTACGGCGGCCAGGTGGGCATTGCTCTCGTTGACCGAGACCCGGTAGGGCCCCGAGATCTCGATGTGCTCGTCGTCCTTGTGGAATTCGTGCGGATAGATGCGGCGCGAGCCGGCCGCGAAGTAGCTCACGACGTGGTGGCGCTTCTCGATGTCGGACGGATGTTCGGGCTTGCCGTAGCGCTTGACATACCCCGCCGATGCCACCGTGACGAATTCGAGCGTGCCGATGCGCCGCGCCACCAGCGACTGGTCGGTCAGGTCGCCGGCCCGGATCACGCAGTCCACGTTATCGGTGATCAGGTCGACCGGACGGTCGCTCACCCCCAGGTCGAGCTGGATGTCGGGATAGCGGTCGCTGAAGGTGGCGAGCGCCGGCAGGATGACCAGCCGCGCCGTGGATGAGCCCACGTCGATGCGCAGCCGCCCGGTCGGGTTGGCCTGCGCGTTGGTCATGCTGGCTTCGATGTCATCGAGGTCGTTCAGCAGGCGCGCCGTGCGGTCGTAATAGGCGGCGCCATCCGGCGTGACCGTCACCCGCCGAGTGGTACGGTTCAGCAGCTTGACATGCAGGCGGGACTCCAGTGCCTGGATCTGCTTGGTGACTGTGCCCTTGGGCAGCCCGAGCGAATCGGCGGCACGGGTGAAGGTGCCGGCTTCCACGACGCGGACAAAGATCCGCATGGCCTGGACCTGATCCATTGATGCTCCTAGGGAAAAACCCGCAACTGCGGGTGGGGGCGGATTCTCACATGCGCTGTCTTAGCCAATTGTTAGCCGATTGGAAACAGAGTGAGGGTGACGAACCTGTTGTGGCAAGCCATGAGGCCCTTAATATTCAACCCATCGTTCACCCACTGAGGTCGTGCCATGTCATCCCGCCCCATCCCGCGTCCTGCTGAAGCCTCCCCGGCCCCGGCGGTCGCTGTTGTGCCGGGCACGGAGGTCGACATCAGCGTGCCGCTGCCGCAGCGCGAGCCGGTCCAGGCCCGCCTGTATGGCCAACGGCCCAAAGGGGGGGCGGTCCCCCTGGTGCTGCATTTCCATGGCGGTACCTTCGTCTGCGGCGACCTGGACCGGGGGCGCAACGTTTCGCGGCTGCTGGCTGCAGCTGGGTCGGTGGTGCTGTCGCTGGCCTATCCGCTGAAGCCATTTCCCGAACCCATCGAAGTGGGCTTCGCCGCGTTGGAGTGGCTCTACAAGCAGCGCGTCAAGCTGGCCGGCAAGGGTGCCCGCGTGTACCTGGCCGGTGAGGAAGCGGGTGGCAACCTGGCAGCTGCCGTGGCACTGATGGCCCGCGACCGCGCCCACCCGCCGCTGGCCGGCCAGATCCTGCTGTCGCCGATGCTGGACCCGTGTGCGGGCACGCTGTCGCTGCGCCAGGCTTCCGCCGACGATGCGCGCTGCCGCTGGGCATCGGGTTGGCAGGAATACCTGAGCTGCCCGATGAACGCGACGCACCCCTATGCGGTGCCCGGTGCGTCGCTCAGGCTGACCGAACTGGCCCCTGCCCTGGTGCTGGTGGGCGAAGACGACGCGATGCGCGACGAGGCCCTGAGCTTCGCGCAGCGGCTGCAGGCAGCGGGCATTCCGGTGACGAAGGCGGTGCTGCCTTCGGCCGCGAAGTGTCCCGACGAGTTGTATGACCCCGCTTTCGGGAATTGCGCGTGCACGGAGACAGTGGGTGGGCATTTGCGCGCATTTTTCGCTTCAACGGTGCCGCCGGTGCCCCCCCCGGCGTAGGCGCCAGCCGGTTTCGCCGGTCAACCTTTTTTTCTGAATCTCACTCGGTCCGCCGGCTTGTCCGGTGGTGCCGGATCTCGCCTTCCTGCTGTTCACGGACAGCGGGCTGGCCGGTTGTTTTCCAAAGTCATCTCAACGAGGAGCTCCATCATGCAAACCAACAACAAGCCGTCGACTGCCCGCCGCCTTTGGCCCGCCGTGACCGGCGTCACCGCACTGGTTGCGATCGTCTCGGCGGTCCTGCTCGGCGTGCCCAGCTTCAAGGCCGAGGCCAACGATGCGCCTGCGATCGCTGCGCCGCGCGCCACGCCGGTGTCGGTGGCCGTCGTGGCGCCGACCGAAATCAACACGTGGGACGAGTTCTCCGGCCGGCTCGAAGCGGTCGAGCGCGTCGACGTGCGCTCGCGTGTCGCCGGCGCGGTGCTGGCGGCGCACTTCCGCGAAGGCTCGCTGGTGAAGCAGGGCGATCTGCTGGTCACCATCGATCCCGCGCCTTTTGCGGCCGAGGTCGAGCGTGCCGAAGCGCAGGTCGCCTCGGCCCAGGCCCGCGCGGCCTTCTCGCGAAGCGAGCAGGAACGTGCGCGCCGCCTGTGGGACGACAAGGCCATTGCCCAGCGCGAGCTGGACGAGCGCATCAATGCCGGCCGCGAGGCCGATGCCAACCTGCGCGCCGCGCAGGCGCAGCTGCAGAGCGCACGCCTGAACCTGGGCTACACGCAGGTGAGGGCGCCGGTGTCCGGCCGCATCGGCAGGTTGGAGGTGACCGTAGGCAACCTGGTTGCCGCTGGTCCCGGCGCGCCCGTGCTCACGACGCTGGTGTCGGTCAGCCCGATCTACGCGAGCTTCGATGCCGACGAGCAGGTGGTGGTCAAGGCGTTGAAGGACCTGCCGCCCGGCGCCGGCGCGCGCGGCAAGCTCGACGGCATCCCGGTGCAGATGGGCACCGCCGGCCTCGAGGGCACGCCTTACGAGGGCCGCCTGCAGCTGATCGACAACCAGGTCGATGCCAGGAGCGGAACGGTGCGCGTGCGCGCCGCCTTCGACAACAAGGACGGCACGCTGATCCCCGGCCAGTTCGCCCGCATCCGCATGGGCCAGGCCCGCAACGACGCGGCGCTGCTGGTGAGCGAGCGCGCCGTCGGCACCGACCAGAACAAGAAGTTCGTGATGGTCGTGGGCGAGGACAACAAGGCCGAATGGCGCGAAGTGACTTTGGGCGCGTCGGTCAACGGCCTTCGCGTGGTGACCAAGGGCCTGAAGGCCGGCGAGCGCGTGGTCGTCAACGGCCTGCAACACATCCGTCCGGGCGCCCTGGTAGCGCCGCAGACGGTGACCATGGAGGCCAAGACCGATGCGCAGAACGAGCGCGTGGCCAGCGCCGCCAAGTCCTGAGTGCCTGAATAAAGCGGCATCCCCGAGGGAAACAACATCATGAATCTATCGAAGTTCTTCATCGATCGGCCGATCTTCGCCGGCGTGCTCTCGCTGCTGATGCTGATCGCCGGCCTGATCGCCCTGCGCAGCCTGCCGATCTCCGAATACCCCGAGGTCGCGCCGCCCTCCGTGGTGGTGCGTGCCCAGTATCCGGGTGCCAATCCGAAGGTGATCGCCGAGACGGTGGCCACGCCGATCGAGGAGCAGATCAACGGGGTCGAAGGCATGCTCTACATGGGCAGCCAGGCGACCACGGACGGCGTGATGACGCTGACCGTCACTTTCAAGCTGGGCACCGACCCCGACAAGGCGCAGCAGCTGGTGCAGAACCGCGTCTCGCAGGCCGAGCCGCGCCTGCCCGAGGAAGTGCGGCGCCTGGGCGTGACCACGGTCAAGAGCGCGCCCGACCTCACGATGGTGGTGCACCTGGTCTCGCCCAACGACCGCTATGACATGACCTACCTGCGCAACTACGCGGTGCTCAACGTCAAGGACCGGCTGGCGCGCATCGAGGGCGTGGGGCAGGTGCAGATCTTCGGCGGCGGCGACTATTCGATGCGCATCTGGCTCGACCCGCAGAAGGTTGCGCAGCGGGGCCTCTCGCCCAGCGACGTGGTGACGGCGATCCGCGGCCAGAACGTGCAGGCGGCGGCCGGCGTGGTCGGCGCCTCGCCGGGCCTGCCGGGCGTGGACATGCAGCTGTCCGTCAACGCTCAGGGGCGGCTGCAGAGCGAAGAGGAGTTCGGCGACATCATCGTCAAGACCGGCGCCGACGGGGCCGTGACCCGGCTGCGCGACATCGGCCGCATCGAGCTCGGCTCGGCCGACTATTCGTTGCGCTCGCTGCTCAACAACGACAACGCGGTCGGCATCGGCGTGTTCCAGGCGCCGAACTCCAACGCGCTCGACATTTCGGCCAATGTCCGCAAGACGATGGACGAGATCAACAAGAACATGCCCGAAGGCGTGGAGTACCGCATCGCCTACGACCCGACGCAGTTCGTGCGCGCCTCCATCGAGTCGGTGGTGCACACGCTGCTGGAGGCCATCCTGCTGGTGGTGCTGGTCGTGATCCTGTTCCTGCAGACCTGGCGTGCCTCCATCATCCCGCTGCTGGCGGTGCCGATATCGGTGATCGGCACCTTCGCGGTACTCCATGTGCTGGGCTTCTCGATCAACGCGTTGTCGCTCTTCGGCCTGGTGCTGGCGATCGGCATCGTGGTGGACGATGCCATCGTGGTGGTCGAGAACGTGGAGCGCAACATCGAGGCGGGGCTCACGCCGCGCGAGGCCACCTACCGCGCGATGCGCGAGGTCTCGGGGCCGATCATCGCGATCGCGCTGGTACTGGTGGCGGTGTTCGTGCCGCTCGCTTTCATCAGCGGCCTGACGGGCCAGTTCTACCGGCAGTTCGCCGTGACGATCGCGATCTCGACGGTGATTTCGGCGATCAACTCGCTGACGCTTTCGCCCGCGCTGGCGGCGCTGCTCCTCAAGGGCCATGACGAGCCGAAGGACGCACTCACGCGCGGCATGGATCGCGCGCTCGGCTGGCTGTTCCGCGGTTTCAACAGGTTCTTCCACCGCGGCGCCGAGGCCTACAGCGGCGGCGTCAAGGGCGTGATCTCGCGCAAGACAGTGATGCTGGTGATCTACCTGGCACTGGTCGGCGTGACTTTCGGCCTCTTCAAGGCGGTGCCCAGCGGCTTCGTGCCGGCGCAGGACAAGCAATACCTGATCGGCTTCGCGCAACTGCCCGACGGCGCCACGCTGAACCGCACGGAAGAGGTGATCCAGCGAATGGGCGAGATCACCAGGAAGAACCCGAATGTCGAGGACGCGATCGCCTTCCCGGGCCTGTCGATCAACGGATTCACCAACAGCTCGAACTCCGGCATCGTGTTCGCGACGCTCAAGCCCTTTGCCGAGCGCCAGCGCGCCGACCAGAGCGGCGGCGCCGTCGCGGGCCAGCTCAACCAGCAGTTCGCCGGCATCCAGGACGCCTTCATCGTGATGTTCCCGCCGCCTCCGGTGGCGGGCCTGGGCACCACGGGCGGCTTCAAGCTGCAGCTGGAGGACCGCGGCTCGGTGGGCTACGAGCAGATGGATGCCGCGGTGCAGGCCTTCATGGGCAAGGCGCGTCAGGCGCCCGAGCTGACCGGCATGTTCACCAGCTGGCAGGTCAACGTGCCGCAGCTCTATGCCGACATCGACCGGACCAAGGCGCGCCAGCTCGGCGTGCCGGTGCAGGACATCTTCGACACCATGCAGATCTACCTCGGCAGCCTGTATGCGAACGACTTCAACAAGTTCGGCCGCACCTACACCGTGCGCGTGCAGGCGGATGCGCCGTACCGCGCACGTGCCGAGGACGTCGGCTTGCTCAAGGTGCGCTCGAACACGGGAGAGATGGTGCCGCTGTCGGCGCTGATGAAGGTCAATTCGAGCTTCGGCCCCGAGCGCGCGATGCGCTACAACGGCTACCTCTCGGCTGACGTCAACGGCGCGCCCGCGCCCGGCTTCTCCTCGGGCCAGGCGCAGGACGCGATCGAGCGCATCGCGGCCGAGACCCTGCCCAAGGGCGTGAGCTACGAGTGGACGGAACTGACCTACCAGGAGATCCTCGCCGGCAACTCCGCGGTGCTGGTGTTCCCGCTGGCGATCCTGCTGGTGTTCCTGGTACTGGCCGCGCAGTACGAGAGCCTGACCCTGCCGCTGTCGATCATCCTGATCGTGCCGATGGGGTTGCTGGCGGCCATGACCGGCGTGTGGCTGTCCGGCGGCGACAACAACGTCTTCACGCAGATCGGGCTGATCGTGCTGGTGGGGCTGAGTGCGAAGAACGCGATCCTGATCGTCGAGTTCGCACGCGAGCTCGAGTTCGCCGGGCGAACGCCGATCCAGGCCGCGATCGAAGCCAGCCGGCTGCGCCTGCGCCCCATCCTGATGACCTCGCTGGCCTTCGTCATGGGTGTGCTGCCGCTGGTGCTGGCGACCGGTGCCGGCGCCGAGATGCGCTCGGCCATGGGCGTGGCAGTGTTCGCGGGAATGATCGGCGTGACGGCCTTCGGCCTGTTCCTGACGCCGGTGTTCTATGTGACGCTGCGCAGGCTCACGGGCAACCGGCCGCTCAAGCTGCATGGCGAGGTGCCGCACCTGGCCGGCGACGACGGCTTCGTGTCGGCCGACCATCCTGCGGCGCCCCATGTTGCTTCCCACGACAGCGGTCCCGGTGCGGGCGGAGGCGCAGGCCTGCGCCCGATGCCCGCCGCGCCCCTGAACACGCACGACTGATGGCGCAAGCCTCATTGCAAGAAAGCGGATCATGAAATTCGATCGAAGCACTTTCACCCGGCCCTGGCGCGCAGCGCTGGTGCCGCTCATGGCGGCCCTGGTGCTGGCCGGCTGCGCCACCGCGACCCCGGAAGCCCCGAGCTTCCAGGCGCCCGCCCAGTTCAAGGAGCAGGCCGCGGCGCCGGCCGAAGGCCAATGGACCCGTGCCACGCCCGCCGAGGCGCAGCCGCGCGGCGAGTGGTGGCGCGCTTTCAACGACCCGGTGCTCGATGCGCTGGTCGCCCGCGCCGATGCCGCGAACAACAGCATCCAGGTTGCCGCGGCACGCTTGGCCGAGGCCCGCGCGCTGGCGCGCAGCACCGATGCCGACCGCTCGCCCCAGATCGGCCTCGGCGCGGGTGCGAGCCGGCAGCGGGGCCTCGATCGCAACCAGAGCACCACGCCCGCCACGCTGATCAACGCGGGCCTCGACTTCTCCTACGAGCTCGACCTCTTCGGCCGGCTCTCGAAGGCCAGCGATGCGGCCCGGCTCGATGCCGAATCGCGTGCCGGCCTGCTGCAGAGCACGCGCCTGCTGGTGCAGGCGGAAACTGCGCAGACCTACCTGGCGCTGCGCGCGCTCGACGACGAGCGCCAGCTGGTGCGCGAGACCGTCGAGGCCTATCGCGACACGCTGCGATTGACGCAGCAGCGCCACCGTGCCGGCGACATCGCCGAGCTCGACGTCGCACGCGTCGAGACCGAGATGGCCTCCACGGAGTCCGAGGCGCTGACGCTGGACCGGCGCCGCGCCGAGCTCGAACATGCGCTTGCGGTGCTGACCGGCGAGACCGCCTCCAGCTTCGAGATGAAGCCCGACAGCTGGGCCACCGCCTTGCCCGCCATTCCCGCGGGCGTGCCGGCCACCGTGCTCACGCGCCGGCCCGATGTCTCGGCCGCGCAGAAGGGCGTGCTGGCCGCGCAGGCGCGTGTCGGCGTTGCCCAGACGGCATGGTTCCCCAACATCGCGCTGACCGGCGGTGGCGGCTACGCCTCTTCGGAGATCGGCGACCTGTTCAAGTGGTCCGCGCGGTCATGGGGCATCGGCGCGTTGCTGTCGCTGCCGCTCTTCGATGGCGGCCGGCGAGAGGCCGGTGTGCAGAGCGCCAGTGCCCAACTGGACGGCGCGCTCGCGAGCTACCGCGAACAGGTGCTCACGGCCTTCAGGGACGTCGAAGACCAGCTTTCTTCGCTGCGCATCCTCGGGGCGCAGTCGGAGGTGCAGGCCAAGGCGGTCGCCTCGGCAAGCCGCGCCACGCAGCTGTCCGACGCGCGCTATCGCAACGGCTACATCAGCCAGCTCGATCTTCTCGATGCGCGCCGCAGCGAGCTGCGCAACCGGCGCCAGGCACTGCAGGTGCGGTCCGCGCAATACCAGTCGACCGTCGGCCTGATTCGCGCGCTCGGCGGCGACTGGGGTGGTCAGGCCACGGCCGATGCCGCGCCTTCGGCGGGTGCCGGCGCGCAGGTGGCGGCGCGCTGAGCCTGCGCGGCGCTTCGGTTCGAAGGGCGGCACGGCGACAATCCGTGCATGAATCAAGAGCCAGGGCGGGAAAAGGCCCGATGCGTCATGGTGCTGGGCACCACCAGCGGAGCCGGCAAGAGCTGGCTGGCCACTGCCCTGTGCCGCTGGTACGCGCGCAATGGCTTGAAGGTGGCGCCCTTCAAGGCCCAGAACATGAGCAACAACGCGCGCGTCGTGGCGGGCGGCGAGATCGGCAGCGCGCAGTATTTCCAGGCGCTTGCAGCCGGCGCCGCGCCCGATGTGCGCATGAACCCCTTGCTGCTCAAGCCCGAGCGGGACACGCACAGCCAGGTGATCCTGATGGGGCAGGTGAGCGCCGAGCTCTCGGCCCTGCCGTGGCGCGGCCGCAGCGAGCACGTGTGGCCGCAACTGGCCCGCGCGCTCGACGAACTGCGGGCCGAGCACGACCTCGTGGTGATCGAAGGTGCGGGTTCCCCGGCCGAGATCAACCTGATGGACAGCGACATCGTCAACCTGCGGGTCGCGCGGCATGCGCAGGCGCGCTGCCTGCTGGTGACCGACATCGACCGCGGCGGCGCCTTTGCGCACCTCTACGGCACCTGGGCCCTGATGCCGGAGGCGGACCGCGCGCGGCTGGCCGGCTTCGTGCTCAACAAGTTTCGCGGCGATGCTTCGCTGCTCGCACCCGCGCCCGAGCGCCTGCAGGCGCTGACCGGCGTGCCGACGCTTGCGACCTTGCCGATGTGGTGGCAGCACGGGCTGCCCGAGGAGGACGGCGTCTTCGACGAGCGCAGCACGGCCGCCGGCGAGGTCCGGCTGACCGTGGCCGTGATCGCCTGTCCGCGCATCAGCAACCTCGATGAATTCCAGCCGCTCAAGAACGTGGCGGGCGTGCGGCTGCGCTGGGTGCGCAGCCCGGCCGAGCTGGCCGGGGCCGACTGGATCGTGCTTCCCGGCTCCAAGAACACCAGCGGCGACCTGGCCTGGCTGCGCGCGCAAGGGCTGGATCGCGCCGTCGCGGACCATGCGGCACGCGGCGGCGCGGTGCTCGGCATCTGCGGTGGGCTGCAGATGCTGGGCGAGGCCTTGATCGATCCGCATGGGGTGGACGGCAACGGCCCCGGGCTGGGCCTGCTGCCCTTGGTCACCGTGTTCGAGGAAGACAAGACCGTGCGCCTGCGGAAGGCGCGCTTCGGCGCGCTGGATGGGCCCTGGGCCGCGTTGTCGAACGTGACGATGCGCGGCTACGAGATCCATCACGGCCGCACCGCGCCGCACCCCGCCATGGCCGCGGCCGGCGATCGCGCCAAGCCCGTGATGGCCGATGACCTGGCTTGGCAGAACGCGCGGGGCAATGTGCTGGGCCTGTACCTGCATGGCCTTTTCGAAGACCCTGCCGTGCTTCAGGCACTCTTCGGCGCGCAGGCGCGCACCCTCGAGGCCGTGTTCGACGGCCTCGCCGACCACATCGATTCCCACTTTGAAGCGGGCGCCCTGCGCTCCTTGATCGAATGACGCTTGAACTTCCCTCCGTCGAATCCATCGACGACGCCGCGCACTCAGGGCGGGTGCAGTACCTGCTGGACCACAAGACCAAACCGCTGGGCGCGCTGGGCAGGCTCGAAGCCCTCGCATTGCGGCTGGCGCTGATCCTGGGCAGCGAGGCGCCTGCCTTCACGGCGCCGCAG
The DNA here is from genome assembly GCF_901827155.1 of Variovorax sp. PBL-H6. Taxonomy (NCBI): domain Bacteria; kingdom Pseudomonadati; phylum Pseudomonadota; class Betaproteobacteria; order Burkholderiales; family Comamonadaceae; genus Variovorax; species Variovorax sp. PBL-H6. The sequence goes on along the minus strand of NZ_LR594659.1, from coordinate 3,614,240 downwards.
ATGCTGGTGTGCGCCGGCGACCATGGTCTTGCTGCGCGCGGCGTCTCGGCGTATCCGAGCGACGTGACCTGGCAGATGGTCGAGAACTTTCTCGCCGGCGGCGCGGCCGTCAGCGTGCTGGCGCGGCAGCATGGGCTGGCGCTCACGGTGGTCGACTGCGGCGTGCGGCATGACTTCGCGGCGCGCCCGGGTTTGCGGGTGCGCAAGATCGCTCCGGGAACCGCGGATGCCTCGGTGGGGCTGGCCATGAGCCCCGCCCAATGCCAGGAGGCCATCTCAAACGGCATGGCACTGGTGCGCGAGTTGCCGGGTAACGCGCTGCTGCTGGGCGAGATGGGCATCGGCAATAGCTCGGCGGCCTCGCTGCTGCTGGCGCGGCTGGCAGGGCTGGATATCGATCTCTGCACCGGCAGCGGCACCGGCATTGACGCGGCCGGGCTCGCGCGCAAGCGCGGACTGCTGCGCGAGGTGCTGGCCTTGCATGCCGATGCAGGTGGGCCGCTTGCCGCGCTCGCGGCCTTTGGCGGCTTCGAGATCGCCACCTTGGTCGGTGCGGTGCTGCAGGCGGCCGAGGAGCGGCGAGTGATCGTGGTCGACGGCTTCATCGCCAGCGCGGCGGTGCTGGTGGCGAAGTGCTTGCGACCGCACGTGGTGCAGCGTTGTGTCGCGGCGCACGAATCGGCCGAGCCGGGTCACCGGCTGCTGCTCGAAGCGCTGGGACTCGAGCCCGTGCTGAAGCTGGACCTGCGCCTGGGCGAGGGCTCGGGTGCGGCGCTGGCGTGGCCGTTGCTCGAATCGGCCTGCCGCATCGTGCGCGAAATGGCGAGCTTCGAATCGGCTGGCGTGTCGCAGGCGCAGGCGCGGCCGGTATGAGCGAGAACGGAGTTGCTCAAGCAACTGCACGCCGTGCGCCAGGATGTCGAGGATGAAGACCACGGCGACGATAGGATGAAGCCATGAAGGCCATCCAGCTCTTTGCATGATGCACGGCGTGCGTCATTTCCTGCTGGCGCTTCAGTTCTTCACGCGTGTGCCGGTGACAGGGCGGCTGGCGGCCTGGGTGGGCTTCAGTCCCGCGATGCTCCGAGCGAGTGCAGCGCATTTTCCGGGAGTGGGTTGGCTCGTCGGCGCGGTGGGGGCGGGCGTGTTCGTGCTCGCGCAAGCTGGTTTGCCCGGCGTTGCCGGCGCAATGGCGGCTGCGTTGCTGTCGACGATCGCAACCGTGCTGCTGACCGGCGCCTTCCACGAGGACGGACTTGCCGACGTGGCCGATGGCCTGGGCGGTTCGGCGGAGCGCACGCGTGCGCTGGAGATCATGAAGGACTCGCGCATCGGGGCCTTCGGCGCACTCGCGCTGGTGCTGGCGCTGGGCCTGAAGATCGCGCTGGTGGCCGTGCTGGCGGGGCAGGGCGCGATGGCCGCCGCCACGGCGTTGATGGGCGCGCATGTCCTGTCGCGGCTGGCACCGCTGTTCCTCATCCGGTGGCTGCCCTATGTCGGCGACGAGGGTGCCGCGAGCAAGTCCAAGCCGCTGGCCGATGCGATCGGCGGCGGCGCCTTGCTGGTGGGCGTGCTGTATGCGCTGCCGGCCGTCCTGCTGCTGCTGTTCACGCAGCCGCTCTTCCAGGCCGTGGCTGCCCTGGTCGCGTGCGTGCTTGCTGCTTCGTACATGGCCTGGCTGCTCGCGCGCCGACTGCAGGGCTTCACCGGCGACGGGCTGGGTGCCACCCAGCAGCTGTGCGAGCTGGCGATCTACCTGGCCCTCGCCTGGCAGTCATGAAGCTGGGTCTCGTGCGCCACGCCGAAACCACGGCCGCGGCCGGCTCCTGCTACGGCCGAACCGACGTGGGCGTGCGTGCGGAGGCTACACGCGCCATTGCCGAACGCATCGCGCCGTCGCTGCCTGCAGGGATCGAGCTCGTCAGCTCGCCCTTGCAGCGCTGCGCGCTGCTGGCACAGGCCATCGCCGCGCTGCGGCCGGAGCTGCCGCTGCGCTTCGACCCGCGCATCGCCGAGATGGATTTCGGCGCCTGGGAAGGCTGCGACTGGCGCAGCATCGAGCGCGCCGAGTTCGATGCCTGGACTGGCGCTTTCGCCGACACGCGCCCCGGCGGCCACGGCGAAAGCACGCGCGAGTTCATGGCGCGCGTGGGCGAAGCCTTCGAGGAGTGGCGCACTGCCGGGCGCGATGCGCTGTGGATCAGCCATGCCGGTGTGATCCGCGCCGTGTGGCTGCTGCAGGGTGGCGTGCGTTGTGCGGAGCGTGCCGACCAATGGCCTTCGCAGCCGATCGCGTTCGGTGAGTGGGTGGTGGTCGAGGGTTGAAAATGCGCGATGGCTGGCACCCGAGTCCCGGTGCATCGTGCCGATGCCAGCGTTGCTGGTTGTTGCTGCCAAGGGCCTGACCATCGATGCACTTGACGCACATCAAATTCCACCGAGCATCGAAGGGTCATGCTTTCAATTGAAACGGAGATGGCCATGAAGGCGCAAACGAATCCCATGAATCAGCAGCCCGCTCCCCGCTATGACAGCCTCAGCCAGGTTTTCCATTGGGGCACGGCAGTCATCGTTACCGTCGCGTTCATCCTCGGCCCGGGTGGCTTCGGCCGCCTGATGCGCCAAGGTGTCGACCCGGCGACTCGAAGCGACATCGTATGGCACGAGTCCCTCGGGGTGCTCGTGCTGGTGCTGACCGTGCTGCGTCTGGTCTGGATTGCCCTGCGGCCGGCCAAGCCGCAGTTCCCGATGGCTGCGTGGATGCACCGGTCCGCCAGGCTGATGCACGTCGTGCTGTGGGTGCTGCTCCTTGCGTTGCCCGTCACAGCGTTCCTCGCCCTGGGAAGCGAAGGCCATCCCCTGACGCTGCTGGGCGGCGTACGTCTCGACCGCGTGCCCCTCATCGCCGAATCGCGTGTCGCCGGACTCGCCGACTGGGGCGAAGTGCATCAATTCCTGGGCGATTCCATCATGTGGCTGTCTGGCCTCCATGCCGTTGCAGCCATTTTTCATCAAGTGGTGCTCAAGGACGGCGTGCTGTCGGCGATGTTGCCCAAAGGGAAGCTTCGCTGAAAGACTCACGCTCTTCGGCGTATCGCCTGGGGAGGCCGGCAGCTCAGGGCGGCGGCGTCTTCGGCTTGTAGTCGCACCAGGGCGCCACCGCGCACTTCCAGCACATCGGCTTGCGCGCCACGCAGACGTAGCGGCCGTGCAGGATCAGCCAGTGGTGCGCGTGCAGCCGGTAGGCCGCCGGCACGCGCTTCTCGAGCTTGAGTTCGACCTCCAGCGGCGTCTTGCCGGGTGCCAGGCCGGTACGGTTGCTGACGCGGAAGATGTGCGTGTCCACCGCCATGGTGGCCTCGCCGAAGGCCACGTTGAGCACCACGTTGGCGGTCTTGCGCCCCACGCCAGGCAAGGCCTCGAGCTCGGCGCGGGTGCGCGGCACCGCGCCGCCGTGGCGCTCGATCAGCATGCGGCAGGCCTCCATCAGGTGCTTCGCCTTGCTGCGGTACAGGCCGATGGTCTTGATGTAGCTCTCGAGGCCTTCGATCCCCAGGTCCAGGATGGCCTGCGGCGTGTTCGCGACCGGGAACAGCTTGCGCGTTGCCTTGTTCACGCCGACGTCAGTGGCTTGCGCGGAGAGCAGCACGGCGGCCAGAAGCTCGAAGGGGGTGCTGTATTCCAGCTCGGTCTCGGGCTCGGGGTTGGCGGCTTGAAGAGTGGCGAAGAAGGGCTCGATGGCTTCTTTTTTCATCGTGGGCGGCAGTGTATGCATGTTGTGGCGGCCCGCACCGAACTTGCGACAATGGCAGCCCTTCCGTCATTCGCAGCAGGTTCCCATGCAATTCGCCACCCGCCTCGACAACGTCGAAACCTCCGCCATCCGCGAACTCTTCAAGCTGCTGGGCAAGCCCGGCATCATCAGCTTCGCGGGCGGCTTCCCCGACAGCGCGATGTTCGACGTCGAGGGCCTGAAGGAGGCGAGCGCAAAGGCGCTGGCGGAGGAGCCCGGCGGGGCCCTGCAGTACGGCGCCACTGAGGGCTACGACCCGCTGCGCGCGCAGCTCTCGGCCTTCATGAAGGGCAAGGGCGTGGAGGTCGCGCCCGACGGGCTCATCGTGACCACTGGCAGCCAGCAGGCACTGGACCTGCTGGGCAAGACCCTCATCTCGCCCGGCGACAAGGTGATCGTCGAGGGCCCGACCTTCCTCGCGACCATCCAGTGCTTCCGGCTCTACGGCGCGCAGCTGATCAGCGCGCCCATCGACGCCGAGGGCGTGCAGGTCGACCGGCTGGAGCAACTGGTCGCCGAACACAAGCCCAAGTTCGTCTACCTGATTCCCACCTTCGGCAATCCGAGCGGCGCGATGCTGAGCCTGGAGCGCCGCCGGAAGGTGCTGGAGCTGGCGGTCAAGCACGGCACGGTGATCGTGGAGGACGATCCCTATGGCGACCTCTATTTCGGAAAGGCGCCGCCGCCCTCGCTCATGTCGCTCACGAAGGAGGTCCCGGGCAGCCGCGAACTGGTCGTGCATTGCGGCAGCCTGAGCAAGGTGCTGAGCCCGGGCCTGCGTATCGGCTGGATGATCGCCCCGCCCGAGCTGCTGGCCAAGGCGACGATGTGCAAGCAGTTCAGCGACGCCCACACCAGCACCTTCGCGCAGGCCACGGCCGCGCAGTACCTCAAGAGCGGGCGCATGCCCGACACGCTGGCGAATGTGCGCAAGGTCTACGCGGAGCGCGCGGCTGCGATGGGCGCGGCGCTGAAGCGCGAGCTCGGCGACGCGATCTCCTTCACGCAGCCGGGCGGCGGTTTGTTCTTCTGGGCACGGCTCACAGGCGCGGGCGGCAAGCTGGCGGATGCCAATGTGCTCGCCCAGCGCGCGATCGAGAAGGGCGTGGCCTTTGTGCCCGGCGCTCCTTTCTTCGCGGAGAAGCCCGATCTGGCAACGCTGCGGCTGAGCTTCGCCACGGCCAACGTCGAGAAGATCGAGGAAGGCATCGCGCGCCTGGGCGCCGCGCTTTGAGCCTGCGCTTTCAGCGCAGCGCGTCGGCCAGCTTCAGGCCGTAGCGCTGCTCGGCGGCTTGCAGCGACGGCGCGATCGAGGGCGCCAGCCGCACGCCTTCGGCAAGCTGCTCGGCGCGCCCCTGCAGTCCGCGCTCGCCCGGCAGCCGGACCGGCCTGGCGGCGTCCGCGGGCGGGTTCGTGCGGCATTGCGTCGCCACGTGGTCCATCTGGCGCAGGAAGGCGGCCTTGCCGCCGAAGGCGTGCAGGTCGTGCAGCGTGAGGTACACCGTCGCGCCCCAGCCCTCGGGCGGATCGGCGCGGCCGTGGCCGGCCAGTCCGCCGGTGAGGGATTCGACCAGCAGCGCCAGGCCGTAGCCCTTGTGCCCGTGGGTCTGCCCGCCCACCGGCAGCAGGGTGCCGGGGGGCTGTTCGAAGAGCACCGCCGGGTCTTTCGAGGGCCGGCCTCTGGCATCGATCAGCACCTCGTGCTCGAAGGTCTCGCCGGCCTGCCGCTTGCGGTTGCTCATGCCGTTGGTGGTGATGGAGGCCGAGATGTCCACCATCACGCCGCCGTCGGCGATCGGGAAGCCCAGGGCGAGCGGGTTGGGCGTGAACACCGCCTGCGTGCCGCCGAAGGGCGCGACGCTCGCGGTGTTGGGGTCGGAGCAGGCCAGCACCAGCAGCATGTCTTCTTCAAGCGCGCGCAGCAGGTAGGCGGCGAGGCAGGCGATGTGATGGCTTCGGCGGATGACCAGGGACGCGGTGCCCAGTTCGCGTGCGCGCGGCAGCAGCAAGTCCAGGCCTTGATGAACCAGCCAGGGGCCGGGCAGGCGCTGACCGTCCCACAGCACGGCAGCCGGCCGGTCGGAGATCACGATCGGCATGCCGTCGCGTTTCATCGCGCCCGCCTCCAGCTCCTTCACATAGCCGGCCAGGAGTGCAAGGCCATGCGTGTCGTGGCCCAGCAGGTCTCCCTGGACCAGCGTGTCGGCCACGGTGCGCGCCATCGCTTCGGCCAGTCCTGCACGTTGCAGGAGTTGCGCCGCATAGTGGACGAGGGCGGATGCGTCGTAGCGGGAGGACGTGCTGTTCATGTGCTTCAGTGTGCCCCGACGGGCTGCAGCCGTCGATGCCGCCGACGCCAACCCAGGGCGGCCGAGCCGAACCAGATGCCGAGCGTGGTCAGTGCGAGACCGGCGGCGATGGGCCGCTCGACAAAAGCGAGCCAACTGCCGTCCGACTTGATCATCGAGGTGATGAAGTTCTCCTCCAGCATCTTGCCCAGCAGCATGCCGAGAATGGCGGGAGCGACCGGGAATCCGTTTTCCTCCAGCAGCCAGGCCGCCACGCCGAAGCCCAGCAGGATCCAGAGATCGAAGAGTGCGTTGTTGATGGCGAAGGCGCCCACCAGGCAGAACACCAGGATGATCGGCATCAGCACGTTGCGCGGCATGCGCAGGATGCTTGCAGAGGCCTTGATGCAGGCCCAGCCCAGCGGCAGCATCAGCAGGTTGGCGAGGATGAAGACGATGAACACCGCGTAGACGTTCTGCGGATTGTTCATGAAGATCATGGGGCCCGGATTCATGTTCTTCATGTAGAGCACGCCGATCACGATGGCGGTGATCGAGTCGCCCGGGATGCCGAACACCAGCGCCGGCACCCACGCGCCGGCCAGCGCGCTGTTGTTGGCGGCGCCGGCCTCGACCAGCCCTTCCGGGTGGCCGGTGCCGAACTTCTGTGGCTCCTTGGATAGCTTCTTGCTCGTCGCATAGGACATCCAGGCGGCGATGTCGGCGCCCGCGCCGGGCAGGATGCCGACCGCCGTGCCCAGCACACTGCCGCGCAGGGTCTGCACCGGGTACTTGCGCATGAGGCCGCCCATGCCTGAAAAGACCGAGCCGATCTGCTTCTTGAAGCGCGCGAGTTCCTCGGCCGTGACGGTGAAGCGCAGGATCTCGGAGATGGCGAACATGCCGATCATCGCGGGGATCAGCGTCAGCCCGCCCAGGAGATCCGTGTTGCCGAAGGTGAAGCGCGGATGGCCGGCCGGGTTCTCGAGCCCCACGCAGCCCATCAGCAAGCCCAGGAACAACGTGATGAGGCCCTTGAGCGGCGTGTCGCTGGTGATGAAGACCGCGCAGGTCAGGCCCAGCAGCACCAGCCAGAAATATTCGAAGGAGCTGAATTTGATCGCTACCTCGGCAAGCGCCGGGGCCGCCACGATCAGCACCGCGGTGCCGAACAGGCCGCCGATGCAGGAGAACACGAGGCCGATGCCCAACGCCATCTCGCCTTGGCCATTGCGCGTCATCGCGTAGGACTCGTCGGTGTAGGCCGCGGAAGCCGGCGTGCCCGGAATGCGCAGCAGAGCACCGGGGATGTCGCCCGCGAAGATCGCCATCGCGGTGGCCGTCACGATGGCGGCAACCGCGGGCACCGGCGGCAGGAAGAAGGTGATGGGTACGAGCAGGGCTGTCGCCATGGTGGCCGTGAGTCCGGGCACTGCGCCGACGAACATGCCGAAGATGCCCGAGAGGAGCATCACGATCAGCACGGTCGGCGTGGCGACCGTCTGCAGGGCGAGGAGGATCGAATCCATCAGTGCCCCCTCACCACGCGAAGCGCTGCAGCACGCCCCAGGGCAGCGGCACCTTGAGCAGCTTGTAGAAGCACGTGTGAATCACCAGCGTGGCGAGCACCGCGACGGCGAGTGCAAGCGGCAGGCGCACGCCGCAGGCCCATTGCAGCAGCGTCAGCACCAGCAGGCTGCACAGCAGGAAACCGAGTCGGTCGGCCAGCAGGATGTAGAACACCATGCTCGCGATGACCGTTGCGAAGGCCGCGAGGCGCCGCGGCGAGCGCATGCCATCGCCGAGTACGAGCAACGGCTGGCCACTGCGCAGCCCCTGCCACGTCAGCGCGAGCGAGCACAGCGCGAGGCCCGCCGCGGCGAGCCCCGGGAACAGCGCCGGCCCGAAGTCCTGGCCCGCCGCGGGCGGAAAACTCTGGACATGCCAGAGCACCGCCAGCGAAAGCAGCAACAGCACGCCGCCGATCAGGCTGTCATGGATGCGCATCGCTTACTTGGCGATACCGACGGCCTTCATCGCCACTGCGAAGCCCGCGTCCTTCTCCGCCATGAACTTGCCGAAGTCGGCCCGGTCGGCATAGAGCGCGCCGAAACCACGCGACGCCAGGAAATCCTGGTAGGCCTTGCCATCGAAGATCTTCTTGAGCGTGGTGGCGAGCTGATCGGTCTGCTCCTTCGGCAGCCCCTTGGGCGCCGCGATGCCGCGCCAGGCGCCGGCGTTCCACATCTTGCCCGTGGCGTCGGTGTACAGCGGTACCTTGGGGAAGATGCCATCGGGCTTGGAGGCCAGCAGCAGCAACGGCCGCACCTTGCCGGCATCGATCAGCGAACGCGCCTCCGGCAGCGAGCAGGACACCACGTCCACGCCGCCGGCCATCAGGTCCTGCAGGCCCGGCGCGGCGCCCTGGCTCGGCACCCAGCCGATCGCGTTGCCGGGCAGCTTGTTGTCGACCAGCCATTGCGCAAGGCCGAGATGCCAGATGCCGCCCTGGCCGGTGCCGCTGGCCTTGAGCTTGCCGGGGTTGGCCTTGGCCGCGTCCAGCAGCTCCTTGGCGTTCTTGATCGGCGAATCCTCGCGCACGAAGATCGCGTTGGCGTCGAAGTTCATCAGCGCGAGCGGCGTGTAGTCGGTGCCCGAGAGCTGCGTGAGGCCTGCGTGGCGCATCATGCCGATCTCGACCGTGAGGATGCCCAGGGTGTAGCCATCCGGCGCAGCGGAGGCGATGGCCTGGTGCCCGACGACGCCGCTTCCGCCCGTGCGGTTGACCACGTTGATGGGCTGCTTGAGCTCCTTTTCGAGCTCGGCCGCGATGATGCGGGCCACTGCATCGGTACCGCCCCCGGCGCCCCACGGCACGATCAGGGTGACCGGGCGCTCGGGGTACGCCGCGTGGGCGAGCCCGGGAAGGACCAGGGCGGTGGCGGCGGCACCGAGTGCGGCCAGGGTTTGGCGGCGCTTCATATCGTCTCCTTCGTTGTTGCCCAGGCATTCAAGCATCCAGGGCACCGCACGCGAAACTGAAGATAACCCTAGGACAGCGCCGGCCCCTTTTGCCGTAGGAAGAAACCGGTTTCGCCCGGCGCGTCAGCGCACGAGCTCGAGCAGCCGGTCGAGGCCGCCGTGGTCAATGGCGACCATGGCCTCCTGGCGCACCTTGGGCTTGGCGTGGTAGGCCACCGACAGCCCTGCCTCGCCCATCATCGGCAAGTCGTTGGCGCCGTCGCCGACCGCGATGCATTCGGCCGGCGAGATGCCGAGCAGCGAGGCGACTTCCAGCAGGGTGCGGCGCTTTTCCGCGCCGTCGCAGATGTCGCCCCAGGACTGCACCACCACGCGGCCGGTCAGCTTGCCGTCCGCCTCGTCGAGCAGGTTGGAGCGCGCGAAGTCGATGCCCAGCCGCTCCTTGACGCGATTGGCGAAGAAGGTGAAGCCGCCCGAGACCAGCAGCACTTTCAGGCCGGCCGCCTTGCAGGCGGCCACCAGCATCTCGGCGCCCGGGTTGAGGCGCAGGCGCTGGTCGTAGACCTCCTGCAGGGCCGAGACCGGCACGCCCTGCAGCAGCGCCACGCGGCGCCGCAAGCTTTCCTTGAAGTCCTTGATCTCGCCGCGCATCGTGGCTTCGGTGATGGCGGCGACCTCGGCCTTCTTGCCGACTGCGTCGGCGATCTCGTCGATGCATTCGATGTTGATCAGCGTCGAGTCCATGTCGAAGGCGATCAGCTTGAAATCGGCAAGCGCGAGCGGCGGCGAGAAGCGCCGGACGGCGAGGCCGGGAGAGATATCTCGAAGAGCGTTGGTCATGCCGGCGTGGCTTCCGCTGTCTTGGGTTGTCCGAGGCTGCGCAGCACGTCCCGCACCATTTGCGCCCGCTCCTTCGGCTCCTTGAGCTCGCGCTCGATGCGCAGCTTCTCGTTGCCGGCCAGCTTGATGTGCTTGTTCTTCTGGATGAGATGGATGATGGCCATCGAATCGACCGGCGGGTCCTTCTTGAAGGTGATGTGGATCGCACCCGGCGCGGCGTCGACCTTGACCACGCCGTAGGGCCGTGCCAGCACGCGCAGCCGGTGCATGTCGATCAGCGTCTGGGCCTGCGGCGGGAGCTTGCCGAAGCGGTCGACGATCTCCTCGAGCAGGGTGTCGATCTGGTCGGAGGTCTTCGCGGTTGCGAGCTTCTTGTAGAAGGACAGGCGCAGGTGCACGTCGCCGCAGTAGTCCTCGGGCAGCAGGGCGGGCGCGTGCAGGTTGATCTCGGTGGTGACGGACAGCGGCGACAGCAGGTCGGGCTCGTGGCCGGCCTTGAGCGAGCGCACGGCCTCGGCGAGCATCTCGTTGTAGAGCTGGAAGCCGATCTCCATCATGTTGCCGCTCTGGTTCTCGCCCAGCACCTCGCCGGCACCACGGATCTCGAGGTCGTGCATCGCGAGGTAGAAGCCGGAGCCGAGCTCCTCCATCTGCTGGATGGCGTCGAGGCGCTGCGCCGCCTGCTTGGTGAGGCCGTCGATGTCCGGGACCATCAGGTAGGCATAGGCCTGGTGGTGGCTGCGCCCGACGCGGCCGCGCAGCTGGTGCAGTTGCGCCAGGCCGAACTTGTCGGCGCGGCTCATGACGATGGTGTTGGCGCTCGGCACGTCGATGCCGGTCTCGATGATGGTCGAGCACAGCAGCAGGTTGTAGCGCTGGGCGACGAAGTCGCGCATCACGCGCTCCAGCTCGCGCTCGGGCATCTGGCCGTGGGCGACCGCGATGCGCGCCTCGGGCAGGATCTGCTCCAGCTTCTGGCGCCGGTTCTCGATGGTCTCGACCTCGTTGTGCAGGAAGTAGACCTGGCCTCCGCGCTTGAGCTCGCGCAGAACGGCTTCGCGGATGACGCCGGTGCCCTCGTTGCGCACGAAGGTCTTGATCGCCAGGCGGCGCTGCGGGGCGGTGGCGATCACGCTCAGGTCGCGCAGGCCTTCGAGCGCCATTCCCAGCGTTCGCGGAATCGGGGTGGCGGTGAGCGTGAGCACGTCCACCTCGGCGCGCAGGGCCTTCATGGCCTCCTTGTGCCGCACGCCGAAGCGGTGCTCCTCGTCGATGATGAGAAGGCCGAGATTCTTGAACTTCACGCTGCCGGAAAGCAGCTTGTGCGTGCCGACCACGATGTCCACGCTGCCGTCGGCCAGACCCTTGGCGGCGGCATTGATCTCCCTGGTCGAGCGGAAGCGGCTCATCTCGGCGACCTTGACGGGCCACTTGGCGAAGCGGTCCATCAGCGTCTGGTAGTGCTGCTCGGCAAGGAGGGTGGTGGGGGCAAGGAAGGCGACCTGTTTGCCCCCGGTGACGGCCACGAAGGCGGCCCGCAGGGCGACCTCGGTCTTGCCGAAGCCGACGTCGCCGCAGACGAGGCGATCCATCGGTTGCGGCGAGATCATGTCCTGGATCACGGCATGGATTGCGGCCTTCTGGTCGGCCGTCTCGTCGAAGCCGAAGTCGTTGGCGAAGACCTCGTAGTCCGCGGCCGAGAAGCGGAAGGCGTGCCCCTCGCGTGCGGCGCGCCGGGCGTAGATGTTGAGCAGCTCGGCGGCCGAGTCGCGCACCTGCTCGGCAGCCTTGCGCTTGGCCTTCTCCCACTGGCCCGAGCCGAGTTTGTGAAGGGGTGCCTCGTCGGCGCTGACGCCGGTGTAGCGGCTGATCAGGTGCAGCTGCGCGACCGGCACGTAGAGCGTGGCCTTGTCGGCGTACTCCAGGTGCAGCATTTCCTGCAGCATCGGCTTGCCTTCGGCATCGGTGCCCTGGCCCAGGTCCATGTGGATGAGGCCGCGGTAGCGCCCGATGCCATGCGCCGAATGCACGACCGGGTCGCCAACGGCCAGCTCGCTCAGATCTTTGATCAGCGCTTCGACGTCACTGACCTGTTCCTGCTTTCGGTTGCGCCGGCGCGTCGACGGCGCGGTGGCAAAGAGCTCGGTCTCGGTGATGAAGTCGATGCCCTGCGCGGTCCAGGCGAAGCCGGCCACCAGCGCGGCGGTGGCGATGCCGATCTTCTCGTCGGCCGAGGCTTCGAACTCGGCCAGCGAATCGAAGGCGGGCGGGCTGACGCCGCTGGCGCGCAGGAAGTCGAGCAGGCTCTCGCGGCGGCCGTCGCTTTCGGCGAGGAAGAGCACGCGGTGCGGGGTGGCGGCGATATGCGCCTTGAGCTTGACCAGCGGGTCGTCGGCGCCGCGAACGACGGCGAACGGAGGCAGCGGGTTGAACTCCACATACGGGGAGCCTTCGTCGCCGCCTCGAATCGCGAGCTGCGCATGCGGCTTCGCGCGCTGGTAGAACTGTTCCGCATTGAGGAACAGCGCTTCCGGTGGCAGCGCCGGCCGCTCCGGGTCGCCTTGCACCAACCGGTAGCGCTCGCCCGTGTCCTGCCAGAAGTGCTTGAACGCGGATTCGAGATCGCCATGCAGCACGACGGTCGTCTCTGCGCCGAGATAGTCGAACACCGTGGCCGTCTCCTCGAAGAAGAGCGGCAGGTAGTACTCGATGCCCGCAGTCGCGACGCCGTTGCCCATGTCCTTGTAGAGCCGGCTGCGCGTCGGATCGCCCTCCAGCAGCTCGCGCCAGCGGCTTCGGAAGCGTGCGCGGGCCTCGTCGTCCATCGGGAACTCGCGGCCGGGTAGCAGGCGCACCTCGGGCACGGGGTAGAGGCTGCGCTGGGTGTCGGGGTCGAAGGTGCGGATCGAATCGATCTCGTCGTCGAACAGGTCGACGCGGAAAGGCACCTGCGAGCCCATCGGAAACAGGTCGATCAGGCCGCCGCGCACTGCGTACTCGCCGGGGCTCACGACCTGCGTCACGTGGCTGTAGCCGGCCAGCGTGAGCTGCGCCTTGAGCCTGGACTCCTCGAGCTTCTGCCTGGCCTTGAAGTGGAAGGTGTAGCCCGCCAGGAAGGCGGGCGGCGCCAGCCGATAGAGGGCGGTGGTAGCCGGCACCAGCACTACGTCGGCTTCCTTCTGGCTGATGCGCCACAGCGTGGCGAGGCGCTCGCTGATCAGGTCCTGGTGCGGCGAGAAGCTGTCGTAGGGCAGCGTCTCCCAGTCGGGGAACAGGGCGCAGCGCAGCTCGGGCGCGAAGAAGGCGAGTTCGTCGATCAGCCGCTGTGCATCGTTGGCGTCGGCGGTGAAGATGGCGCTGGCGCGGCCGGCCGATTTCTCGCGTTCGGCCAGTTGCGCCAATAGCAGCGCATCGGCGGAGAGAGGTGGACGCGGCAGCGTGAAGCGTTTGCCTGCAGTGAGAGCGGGGAGGTCCATGAAATGCGAGGGAAATGCAGAACACCCCGCGCCGGCTGGCGAGGGGTGTGAGGGTCGAGGCGATTCTAGAATGGCTGCCCTTTCGCCGTTGGCCGGACCTCATGACCCCTTCCCGTCTTTTCGTCCTGATTCCCTGCGCGGGCTCCGGCAGCCGCGCCGGCGGCACGGGCCCCAAGCAGTACCAGCGCATCGCCGGCTGGCCGATGGTGCGCCACACGCTGGAAGCTTTCCGCGCCCTCACGGGCCGCTTCGCAGGGATCGCGCTGGTCGTGTCGCCCCAGGACCGCGAAGTGGGGGCCGCGCTGCCGCGCTTTCCTGCGGAGGGCGAATACCTGCTGCAGGTCGGTGGCGCGACGCGGGCGGCCACTGTGCGCAACGGCCTGCTGGCGCTCAGGCAGACCGCCGGCGCCGGTCCCCACGATTGGGTGCTGGTGCACGACGCGGCCCGCTGCCTGGTGACGCCGACGCAGATCGAGGCCCTGATTGCAGCCTGCGAGCACGATGCGGTGGGCGGTCTGCTGGCGCATCGCCTGCCGGATACCTTGAAGGTCGGCTCTCCCGAGGGCCGCGTCGCGAGCACGCTGACACGCGCCGACAAATGGCTCGCGCAGACGCCGCAGATGTTTCGCATCGGCATGCTGATCGATGCGCTGGAGCGCGCCGGCGATGCCGTGACGGACGAGGCCAGCGCGATCGAAGGCATCGGGCTCGCGCCCCTGCTGGTGCCGGGCAGCGCGCAGAATTTCAAGCTCACCTTCCCGGAGGACTTCGCGCTGGCCGAGGCGCTTCTGAAGAGCCGGAGATGACGCGCGTGGAGCCATCGAAATGACATTCGAAATCCGCATCGGCGAGGGCTGGGAT